>JAOTZH010000034.1 GCA_029861425.1 Gemmatimonadota bacterium | reverse complement strand
TTCCCGGTCGGGGTAGTCGGGAGACGTGTTTGAAAGCCCGGCGGCACGGATCAGCTCCCGGTCCAACAGGCTGAGGAAATCGCTCCCCAGGGCGGCCGCCATGACCTCGCCCAACAGCGTGTAGCCGTACGTCGAATAGCTGAACCCCGTACCGGGCGGGAAGACGAGGTCATCGTCCTTGAAGAGCGCGAGCCCGTTCTCGGCGGTCGTCCGCTTCCGAAGCGTGTAGAGGTTGAAGTCCCGCAGCCGATAGTGGCGGATGCCGGCCGTATGGCTGGCGAGCTGGCGCGGGGTGATGCCGTGCAGGTGCTCCGGCAGATCCGGCTTGTACGTGCCGATCGCCGTGTCCAGATCGATCCGGCCCTCTTCGAACAGGCGTGCCAGGACCAGGGCCGTGAGCGGCTTTCCCGTGCTCCCGACGCGGAAGCTCGTCGTCAGGCTCACGGGCACCGCGCCACCCACGTCGGCGAACCCGGCGGCCCCGGCCCACGCGGCGTCGCCCCGCGACACCGCGGCGCTCACCCCTGGCAGGCTCGCGCTCTCCAGGTACGCACGCATCAGCTCCGAGGCCTCGACGCCGAGGTCCAGGTCGCCTGTCGCCTGCACGACCACGTGGTCCAGACGTGCTTCGGGTAGCGTCTTCAGCGGGACGGTGTATCGGACGTAGTTGACTCCGATTGGCACCGTCAGGATGAACAGGGCGAGGAGCACCCAGCCCAGGATCTTCAGATAGCGCTTCATTCTGGCTCTCAGGTCGGTTGCGTGAGCGGAGGTTTCCGCTCCGTTTGTAGGCCCGGAAGCCTACGAGTGCGCGCGCCTTGTGAGTTTCGCTTAACCGGCCGGCCCGAAGCCGCCGCTCCATTCAGCCTGCTTCGATCCTGACGCCAGCCATGGCCGATTCGGAGGTCGGGCGTTCATTTGTCCATGCACCAACGACACCACAGAAAGAGAACGCTTTCGAGCGCTGCCAGACCCACCACGCCCGGAGCCCGCGCTCTGCGGGGTGCGGCAGATCTGACCACTGACGCGACAGGGAAGACGCGAAGGCTCCATGCCGCCACACGCATTCGACAGGAACGAGTGGGCGCTCATCCTCGGTGGATCGAGCGGCTTCGGGCTCGCGACGGCTCACAAGCTGTCGGGTGAGGGGCTGAACATCTGCGTCGTCCACCGCGACCGACGCGGGGCGATGAGCCGGATCGAGCCGGAATTCGAGGCGATCCGCGCCCGCGGAGTATCGCTCGTCACGTACAACCAGGACGCGCTGAACAGCGAGAAGCGTGGCGAGCTCCTCGATGCGCTGATGACCGAGCTGGGGGCCGATGGGCGGATCCGCGTCCTCCTCCACTCGATCGCGTTCGGCAACCTCAAGCTCATCGCCCCCGAAGAACCCCCCGACAGCGAGACGCGTGACCGACTGGCGGAGCGGCTCGGGATCGATGCGACGGTGCTCGGCGACGCCGCGGACGAGGTGTTCGGCGACGAGGTCGACGGCGTGATGGGGATCGCGACGCCGCCGGCCTACAGCTCCGATCGACTGCTCGAGGAGGAGGATATGGCGCGGACCGTTCACGCGATGGGCACGAGCCTCCTCTCGTGGACACAGGACCTGCACGCGCGCGGGTTGTTCGCGGCAGATGCGCGAACCTTCGGTCTGACGAGCGAGGGGAACACCGTCGCGTGGAAGGGATATGCAGCGGTTGCGGCGGCAAAGGTGGCGCTCGAGTCCGTATCACGGGCGATCGCGGTCGAGATGGCGCACTTCGGGATTCGGTCGAACATCATCCAGGCGGGCGTCACGGATACGCCGGCGCTCAAGCTGATTCCGGGAAGCGGCCACCTGAAGGCGCAGGCCCGCGCTCGCAACCCCTTCGGCCGGCTCACCACACCACGGGATGTCGCCAACGTGATCTATCTGCTGTCGCTACCGGAAGCCGCCTGGGTGAATGGCGAGATCATCCGCGTGGATGGAGGCGAGCACGTCTCCGGGCTAACGCGATGAGCGTCTATCTCCACGGCCTTGGCCACTTCCACCCGGAAAACGAGATTACGAACCAGTTCCTCACCGACCTCGATATCGGAACGGACCACGAGTGGATCGAGGAGCGGGTCGGCATCCGGTCGCGCCGGACCGTGCTCCCGCTCGACTACATCCGGGAGACGAAGAACGTCGATCACCGGCACGCCCTCGAGGCGGCGGTCTACAGTCACGCGGACACCGGGAAGCGTGCGGCGGAGATGGCACTTCGCCGCGCGGGGATCGCTGCGAGCGACATCGGACTCGTAATCGCCGGGGGATGCTATCCCGACAACATGTCTCCGGCCGATGCGTGCGAGATCGCGGCTGAGCTGGGGATCGAGTCGCCGTCGTTCGACATCAACTCGGCCTGCACGAGCTATCACGCGGCGCTTCACATGTTGTCCATGATGCGCCCGGAGGCCCTCCCCGAGTTCATCCTCATCGTGACGCCGGAGAGCCTCACGACGGCTGTGAATTACACGGACCGGTCGGGGGCGGTGCTCTGGGGAGACGGAACGACGGCGGCTGTCGTGTCGACGAAGGTGCCGTCCCGTATCGAGATCCTCGGGAACTCGCTCGACTCGAGCCCCGCGGGGTGGGACAAGGTGGTCGTCCCACATTTCGGGCACTTCTGGCAGGAGGGTCGCACGGTCCAGATGTTCGCGATCAAGAAGACGGTGCGAATTCTGAGGCGTTTGCAGAAGGAGTTCGAGACTGCGGGCCGCACCCTCCATTTCGTCGGTCACCAGGCGAACCTGGTGATGCTGGAGGCGGTCTGCGGACGGTGCGAGATCGATGAGGGGCGGCACCATCACAACGTCATCGATTACGGGAACACGGGTGCCGCGGGGGCGCCGAGCGTCGTCTCGATGCGATGGGACGAGTGGGCCGACACGGACGACGTGGCGGTGGTGGGCGTCGGATCGGGCCTGACGTGGTCCGGGCATGTTCTGCGATTCGGGGCGGCCGGGTGAAGTATTCCGAGTATCGCGAGCGATCGTATCTGGACCGCGAGGAGGTCCTGGCGATGGCGTACGGCCGGTTGATCGAGGACCCTCCCGAGGGCTTCAAGACCCGGCTCCCCCTGCCTCCGATGCTAATGGTCGACCGGGTGGTGGAGATCGAGCAAAGGGGACGTCGCGGCCGCATCGTCGGAGAACAGGACCTGCGACTCGACGCGTGGTTCTTCCACTGTCATTTTCTCGGCGATCCCGTCCAGCCGGGGTGCCTGGGAGTCGACGCCGTGTGGCAGCTGATCGGTCTCTACTGCTCGATAAGCGGTGCGCTCGGGACCGGGCGGGCCCTCGGGTGCGGCGAAGTGGAGTTCTCCGGGCAGATTCGACCTCACGACAAGCTGGTGCGTTACGAAATCGATATCGTGCGGTACCAGAACCTCCCGAGCTCCGGGTCGTCGATCGCGATCGGCGATGCCCGCGTGCTCGTGGACGGAGACGAGATCTATCGGGTGGATCGGGCGAAGGTGGGCGTCTTCCGAGACATCGATTACCCCGATTACCCGTGGCCCTCCCGCAACTCGCGGGGCGGCAGGATGGAGGAATGACGGGTCCCGATCCCACCGGCACCGTCCTCAGGCCGGCCGAGGTCCTCGAGCTGTTGCCACAGCAGGAGCCGTTTCGCTTCGTCGACGAGATCCTCGAGGTGGATGAGGATCACATCGTCGCGACGTACCGGTATCGACCCGAGGCGGACTTCTATCGTGGGCACTTCCCCGGGAACCCCGTGACCCCCGGCGTCATTCTCCTGGAGACGGTCGCACAGGTCGGCGTCGTCGCGCTGGGAATCTACCTGGTGGCGCTCGCCGGCGGTCGGGAAACGGTCCGGCGGACCGTGGCGCTGTTCACCGACGCGGAAGTCGATTTCTCCGGTGTCGTACGGCCCGGAGACCGCGTGACCGTCCGGGCGAAGAAGGTGTACTATCGCCGCGGAAAGATCCGCTCCGAAGCGGAGATGACCCTCGACGACGGCTCTGTCGTCTGCTCAGCGACGATTTCAGGAATGGGAGTGCCGGTGTGAGTCGACGCGTCGTCATCACGGGAATGGGCGTGGTCGCCCCCAACGCCGTCGGGCTCGACGCGTACGCGGAGGCCCTTCGCGGCGGCGTGTCCGGGATCCGTCATTTCCCGCTCCTCGACGAGCTCAAGTTCGGCTGTCGTGTCGGAGGGATCCCGCAGGGGGTCGATGAGGTCGCGGAGGGGATGTTCGACGAAGAAGAACTGCTCGCGATGAACTCGAGCCACCGGTACGGGTGCATCGCGGCGGTCGACGCGTGGACAGACGCCGGCTTCGATCGCCCGGATCATGCCGACGACGACGCCGTGAGCTGGGAGGCTGGCGCCGTCATCGGAACTGGCATCGGAGGCCTGGACACGACGGGCGAGAAACTCGTGCCAATGGTCGACGCGGGACGGGTGCGCCGGCTCGGGAGTACGATCGTCGAGCAGGTGATGGGGAGCGGCGTCTCGGCGCGCGTGTCCGGGCTTCTGGCCCTTGGGAACCAGGTGACGTCGAACTCGAGCGCCTGCAGCACGGGCGCGGAGGCGGTCGTCGAGGGCTACCACCGGATCCAAGAGGGGCGGGCGGAGCGGATGCTGTGCGGCGGCACGGAGGGGTCGAGTCAGTACGCGTGGGCCGGGTTCGACTCGATGCGCGTGCTCTGCCGGAAGTTCAACGACGAGCCGGAGAAGGCGTCACGCCCGCTGAGCGCGTCCGCCGCCGGGTTCGTGCCCGGAAGCGGGGCGGGGATCCTCCACCTCGAGAGCCTCGAGAGCGCCGTGGCGCGCGGAGCACGCATCTACGCCGAGGTTCTCGGCGGCGCCCTCAACTCCGGCGGGCACCGCAGCGGTGGCAGCATGACCGCACCGAACCCCCTGGGCGTGCAGCGGTGTATCCGTCAGACGGTGGAGGATGCCGGCATCGACCCGCAGGAGATCGACGTGATCAACGGCCACCTGACCGCGACTGGCGCGGATCCGCGCGAGGTGAGCTCGTGGGCCACCGCGCTCGGGAGGACGCCCGACACCTTCCCGCTGATCAACTCCACGAAGTCGATGATCGGCCATGGGCTGGGAGCGGCGGGTGCATTAGAGTCCGTCGCGTGTATTCTCATGTTGCGGGACGGATTCGTGCACGCGTCCATTAACTGCGAGGATGTGCACCCCGAGATCGAGCCGTTCGCGGCGTCGATCCCGCACGAGACTCGCGAGATGCCGGGGCTCCGCACGATCATCAAAGCGGGCTTCGGTTTCGGGGATGTGAATGTTTGCATCATCTTCCGAAAATGGTCGGTCCAGGGGGATTGACCCCTGCTACACCCAGGACGAGAGTTGCGAATGGAGACAAGCGAGATCCAGTCGAAGGTGGTCGAGGTCATCGGGCGATACGCCAAGGACAAGGAGGCGTTGGCCAAGGCGACCGAGGCGACCAACATTCTCGAGGATCTGAAGGTGAACTCGGCCCGCCTCGTCGACGTCATCCTCGACCTCGAGGATGAGTTCGACATCGAGGTCGAGGATGAGGACGCCGACGCCGTGAATACGGTCGGCGACGCGATCTCTCTCATCAAGTCGAAGCTCGGCTGAGCGCTCGTTGACGACCGACCTCGACGTCCCCCTCCGGACTCGGCTGGGTCACTCCGTACAAGGTGGGGTGGGGCGAGCGCTATCGATCTTCTGGATCCCGGCGACCGCGTTCGTGATGCACGTCGTGATGCGATACCGCATCCCGAACGCGTCGAAGGTGCGGAAGCGATTCCGGAAGATCGTGGAGGAATCGGACGAGCCGCTCCTGATCTGCGCGAACCATCTCACGATGGTCGACTCGGCCGTTCTAGCCTGGGCCGTGGGCGGTTCCTGGTGGTACCTGTTCCATTACCGCTGGCTTCCGTGGAATCTGCCGGAGCTCGCCAACTATGGATCCACCTGGTTCAACCGGGCCGGCGTCTGGATCCTCAAGTGCATCCCGATCCGACGCGGAGGTCGCCGCGAGGACGTCGCCGCGACCCTGAAGCGCGTCAAGTACTTGCTCTCGCGAGGAGAGACCGCGCTCATCTTCGCGGAGGGTGGACGCAGCCGGACCGGTCGCGTCCAGCTGGACTCGGTCGCTCACGGCATGGGTCGCATCGTGAACTCGGTGAAGAACTGCCGCACGCTGTGCGTTTATTTGCGGGGAGATCGGCAGCTCGCGTTCTCCACGGTGCCGGCCCGCGGCGACTCGTTCTACGTGGACCTCGAGCTGTTCCGCCCCGAATCGAAGCACTCCGGTATGCGGCGCTCGCGGGACCTGGCCCACCAGATCGCCCAGCGGCTCGCAAGCATGGAAGAGAAGTACTTTGCTCGTCGGAAATGACGTCGTCGATCTTCGCGACCCGGAGAATCAGCCCGGGGCGATCCACCCGCGCTTCGACGAACGTGTCTTCACATCGACCGAGCGTGAACGGCTGACCAACGAGGCGACGGTTCACCGGACGCGTTGGCTCATGTGGGCGGCCAAGGAGAGCGCGTTCAAGGTCGGGCGGAAGCTGGATCTGCGCGTCCGATTCCTGCCTCGACTGTTCAGCGTCCAGCTCGAAGGGAAGACATCGGCGGTCGTGCGTCACGCCGTGGGACGCTTCCAGGTGTCGTTCTCCGGAGGCGACGATTGGGTGCACGCGATCGCGACGCGCTTCGATGGCGCGGTCGACGACGCATCGGGGCCCTCGGCCATGGTCGAGCGGGTGCAGGAGGGTAGGTTCGCGCCGGCATACGTGAGCGCGCGGGTCCGGTCGATGGCCCGCGCGGCCGTCGGGTCGGTGTTATCCATCGCCCCGCCCGAGATCGAGATCGCCACGGCGGCCAAAATCCCGGTAGCGCTCTGGAGGAAGTTGCCCCTACCGGTCGACCTCTCCCTGTCGCACCACGGCAGCTTCCTGGCCTGCGCCTGGAGCCAGTCGGAAACACCCCCTTCAGGCGGGTTCACTCCAGGACGACGTGCGGGTTTCGACTTCGCGTGAGGACCTACGCCGCGGTTGCCCAGGCTCTCGGGTTCCTGACGCTGTTGGCCCTCGGCGTCGCGGCCCTCCTGACGGTCGCCCTCGCGGTGCCATCTGGACGAGCCCGAATCGGCGGCCTGCTGCTGGGGCGGGAGGGCGATGCGGTGGGGTTCGCCTGGCTCGCGTCGCTAATCGCGATGGGGGGAAGCCTCTACTTCTCCGATATCGTGGGCTTTGCCCCCTGTCTCCTGTGTTGGTACCAGCGGATCGCCATGTATCCGCTGGTGGCGGTACTCGGGGTCGCCCTTCTTCGCTCGGACCCGGCCGTGTGGCGCTTTGCGCTCCCCCTCTCACTCATCGGCCTCGTGATCTCGGCGTACCACGTCCTGATCCAGTTCAGACCCGCGCTGGAGGTCACGTCGTGCGGCGCGGGAGCGCCGTGCTCGGGGCGCTATGTGGCCGTGTTCGGATTCGTGTCCATCCCGTGGATGGCGGGTGGCGCCTTCCTCTTCATCTCCACGCTCTTGCTGGCACTCTGCCAGAGCGAGCGAATCACGAGAGGGCCCCCTCTCGTGGGAGACGAAGAAGCGGCCGAGGGCTGAAGCGCTTCGGAGGTCGAGCACGACCCCACATCCCAATCGGTCCCGAGGCACGGAGTCCTATCTACCTTCGGGGTGCGCGCTCGTCAGACGATGAGCCGCGTCGGCCAATCAGCCGTCGTCCGGCGGCGGTTCCAGCACGAAGATGTCCGCAAAATCGCGATCGCGGGAATACACCACCGCGCTCGCGTCCGGGGCCCAGCCACCGTTGTGAACGTGCCAGTTCACGCCGAAGGTGACCTGTCGCGGCTCTCCCAGACTTCGCGGCAGGCCGTCGACGGGGTCGGGAGGAGTGAGCCGGAGGACGAACAGGTTCATCGTGAAGTGACTCGGTGACTGAACGAAGCTGACGGCCCGCCCGTCGCGCGACATCGCCATCTCCGCCAACGGCCCCGACCGCAGCAGGACGTCGTCACCGGTTCCCAGGTGCGCGGCCCGGAGCTCCAAGTCTCCAGAACCGTCGAGCGCGCGGCGCATGTAGACGATGCGCTCGCTGTCCAGATACCACCCGAAGCTTCTTGCTCCCCTGATTACCGTGGGTCGCGGCTCGAGCCCGTCCGGTTCCACGACCCAGACTGCCGCCTCGCCGTCTTCGGGAGCCAGGTATCCGATCAGTCGTCCGTCCGGGGACCACCTTGGACCACCCTGCGCCTCGGCTTCGTGGGACTCCCACGGCAATTCGTGGCCGGTGAGGGGTCGGGTAACGCCGGTCTCGGCGTCGGCGATCCACAGCCGCACGGCGCCCTCGCGGTTCGACATGAACACGACCTCGGAGCCGTCCGGAGACCAGTCGGCCAGTCGATCCGCGGCCGGATCGGTCGTGAGCTGGCGGTGCTGAGCGCTCTCCCGGTCGAGGATCCAGATGTCGTGGTTCCCCGCGCGGTTGGAGTAGTAGAGGACCTGGTTTCCGTCGGGCGACACTCGGGCCCCGAAGTTCTCGCCGGTGAACGTCGTGAGCCGCTCATGGTCCTCGTCCCCGGCGTCATTCACTCCGGCCCACCGAATCTCGATCTCGTGGCCGAACTGCTGGTACGCGATCGCGCCGGTGCTGGCCACGGCGGGCGTCCAGTCGATCCCGGCGCCCTGGGTGAGCTGTCGCAGCTCGCCATCGCGGGTGTCGAGCGCCCACAGGTTGAAGGCCCCGCTGCGCGGCGACGCAAACGCGATGTGGCGGCCATCCGGGAACCAGGACGGGTGCATCACGAACTCGTCGAACAGCTGTGTCTCGCCGCCGCCTTCCGGGGATACCTGCCACAGCGTGCGCATGCCCGACTGCGTTCGGACGAAGATGATCGAGCCGCCATCGGGAGCCCACGAGGCCCCGCCGTCCTCCGCGGCCGTTGGCGGCGTAGTGAGCCGCGTCTCCTCCCGCGTGGTCAGGTTCACCTTCCAGACCGCAACATCTCCCGACTCCTCGAGCCTGGAGAACGCCAGCTCCTCACCGTCCGGTGACCAGGCGTTCGCGCCGAGCGACGTGGCCCACGCAGCCAGACGGTCGAAGAACGGGATGTGCGTCTCGACCAGCTTCTGCTCCGTTCCGCCCGAGGCAGAGATCACGTAGACGTCGGAGCCGTTCCCCCGATCTGATACGTAGGCGATCCGCGAGCCATTGGGGGAGAACCGGGCCCCCATCTCGTCGGCCGGGCTGTGTCCCGTGAGGATGTGCGGCTCGCCACCTCGGACCGACAGCGTCGCGACGTCCGCATCGCCGCCGACGATATGGCTGTAGGCGATCATGCTTCCGTCGGGCGACCAGCTCGGAGAATGCTCCCACCCGACGAAGTTGGTGAGCGGCCTGAGCGTCATCTCAGAGGGATCGACGCCCGGGCCGCCGTCTACGAGTGACCGAACGCCCCAGAAGAGCGCGAACAGGGCGGCGGCGACCGGGATCGAGATCGCGAGCGCTCGGCGCAGATCGCGCCCCGTTCCCGCAGATGGCGGGGTCGCGTCGGCCACTACCCCTGCGGCATCGCCCAGTGCCTCGGCGAACTCGCCCGCCGACGCGAACCGGTCGGCCGGCACCGTCGCCACGGCCCGGAGGATCGCTCGCTCGATGTGCTCCGGTACGGCCTCCCGGACCGTACGGATGGGCGGCGGCGCCTCGGCCAGCTTCCGGGCCATCACGACACGCGGGCTGGAACCGGAGAACGGGGGGTCCCCCGCGAGAGTCTCGTACGCGACGCACCCGAGCCCGTAGATGTCACTTCTGACATCCGGCCGCATCTCGCCCCCAGCCTGCTCGGGGCTCATGTACGTCGGAGTGCCCAGACTGAGGCCGGTCTGCGTCAGTCGGTTCGCCCCCGCCTCGCTGACGGCGGTCGCGATCCCGAAGTCGGCGATCGTCGCGTGTCCCCCTGACAGCAGGATGTTCTCGGGCTTGATATCGCGGTGTACGACCCCGGCGCCGTGCGCGTGTTCGAGGCCATCAGCGACCTCTCGCGTGATCCGGACGGCGTCCTCGATCGGGAGCGAGCCCTCCCGGTTCAATCGATCGCGCAGCGACTCCCCTTCCACGTACGGCATGACGTAGAACAGGAGCCCGTCGGCTTCACCCGAGTCGAAAAGAGGGAGGACGTGGGGGTGCTGAAGGTTGGCTGTGGTCTTGATCTCGGCGAGGAAACGCCTGGCCCCGATCGCCTCGGAGAGCTCGGGCCGAAGGACCTTGATCGCGACCAGACGGTCATGGCGCTCGTCCCGCGCGAGATACACGGTCGCCATGCCGCCCTCGCCAAGCTCGCGCTCGATCGAGTAGCGGCCCGCCAGCGCTTCGTTCAACCGGTCGATCGGGTCGGCCATGACGGGAACATGGAGACGTCATGGCCGGCCCGCTACGCGTCCGGCGGTCCTCCCTTCCGGCGGCGATGGCGGCCGGCGCCTTGTCGCTTTGCGAGGATTTAGCCCCGGCGAGCCCATCCCGTATGCGGTCAATTTTTTGACACGATCCAGAATCGGTCGTACGCTGCACGCATGTCCGAAGATCAGGCGGCCTTGCTCCGCGAGAACGGTCTACAGGTCACCGCGCAGCGTTTGGCGGTACTCCGTGCCGTGTCGGCTCGAGCCCACGGCACCGCCGAAGACGTCTCCGAGATCGTGCGCGCCGACATCGGTGCGGTCTCGCGCCAGGCGGTCTACGATGCGCTGGGGGTCCTTTCGGAGAAGGGCCTGATCCGGCGCATCCAGCCCGCCGGGTCCTCCGCCCGCTACGAGGACCGAGTCGGTGACAACCACCACCACCTGATCTGCCGCGGTTGTGGGCGGACGGTCGATGTGGACTGCGCGCTCGGCGCCGCGCCGTGCCTCACCGCGGCCGACGACTCGGGCTACGAAATCGACGAAGCGGAAGTGATCTATTGGGGCCGCTGCCCCGATTGCCAGAACTAGAAAGCCGATTCAAACAGCAGGGGGATGAAGTGTCCGAACCAGCAGGCCAGTGCCCGTTCTCGGGTGCGCGTACGACCGTCGGAAGCCGATCCAATCAGCAGTGGTGGCCCAACCAGCTGAACCTCAGGATCCTCCACCAGAACTCGCCGTTGTCCGATCCGATGGGTGAGGATTTCGACTACGCAGAGGAATTCGCGAAGCTGGACCTCGACGCCCTGAAGCGGGACATCATGAGTGTGATGACCACCTCGCAGGACTGGTGGCCGGCGGACTATGGCCACTACGGGCCTCTCTTCATCCGGATGGCCTGGCACGCCGCGGGCACGTACCGCGTCGGCGACGGGCGTGGCGGCGCGGGCGCCGGTCAGCTGCGCTTCGCCCCTCTGAATAGCTGGCCCGACAACGCGAACCTCGACAAGGCGCGACGTCTGCTCTGGCCGATCAAGCAGAAGCATGGCCGGAAGATCTCGTGGGCCGACCTGATCGTCCTCACCGGCAACTGCGCGATCGAGTCGATGGGATTGAAGACGTTCGGGTTTGCCGGCGGCCGCGAGGACGTGTGGGAGCCCGAGGAAGATGTCTACTGGGGGTCCGAGGACACGTGGCTCGGGGACGAGCGCTACAGCGGCGAGCGGGACCTCGCGGACCCTCTCGGGGCCGTGCAGATGGGTCTCATCTACGTGAATCCGGAGGGACCGAACGGCGAGCCGAGCGCGCTGGCGGCCGCCCGCGACATTCGAGAGACGTTCGCCCGCATGGCCATGAACGACGAGGAAACGGTGGCGCTCATCGCCGGCGGACACACGTTCGGCAAGTGCCACGGTGCCGGTGACGCGGCACTCGTCGGCGCCGAGCCGGAGGGCGCCAGCCTCGAAGAACAGGGCCTCGGCTGGGCGAGCAGCTACGGCAGCGGGAAGGGCGGCGACACGATCACGAGCGGGCTCGAGGGTGCCTGGACTCCGACCCCGGTCACGTGGGACAACAGCTATTTCGAGACGCTCTACGGCTACGACTGGGATCTGACGAAGAGCCCCGCCGGTGCCTATCAGTGGGTGCCGACCGACCCCGCCGCCGGGACGGCGGTCCCCGACGCGCACGACCCGACGAAGACGCACGCTCCGATCATGCTCACGACGGATCTCGCCCTGCGCATGGACCCGATCTACGGGCCGATCTCGAAGCGCTTCCTCGAGAACCCGGATGAGTTCGCGGATGCGTTCGCGCGTGCCTGGTACAAGCTGACGCACCGCGACATGGGGCCGCGCTCACGCTGCCTCGGTTCGGAGGTGCCGGCGGAGACCCCCATCTGGCAGGACCCGACTCCCGCTGTCGACCACGAGCCGGTCGACGACGGCGACGTGGCGGCGCTGAAGGAGAAGATCCTCGCGTCCGGCCTGACCGTCTCGCAGCTCGCCGCTACCGCATGGGCGTCGGCGGCTACCTTCCGTGGCTCCGACAAGCGGGGCGGCGCGAACGGCGCGCGCGTCCGTCTCGCACCGCAAAAGGACTGGGCGGTCAACGACCCGACGCAGCTCGCGAGCGTGCTCGAGACCCTCGAGGGGCTCCGGGCGGATTTCAGCGGCGCGCAGTCGAACGGGAAGCGGATCTCGCTGGCCGACCTGATCGTGCTCGGCGGGTGCGCGGCCGTCGAGGCCGCGGCCAGGGGCGCCGGGCACGACGTGCAGGTCTCGTTCTCACCCGGCCGGACGGACGCGTCGCAGGAGCAGACCGACGTGGCATCGTTCGGCGTGCTCGAGCCGCTGGCCGACGGGTTCCGCAACTATGTCGGGAGCGAGCAGGGGAAGCGGCCCGAAGAGCTGCTGATCGACAGGGCGCAGCTCCTGACGCTTACGGCTCCGGAGATGACGGTGCTCGTCGGTGGCATGCGTGCCCTGAACGCGAACAGCGGCGGCTCCGAACTGGGTGTGTTCACCGATCGCCCCGGCACTCTGACGAACGAATTCTTCGTGAACCTCCTCGACGTCGGTACCGAGTGGGAGGCGGTCAACGAGGATGAGCGGGTCTTCGAGGGACGAGACCGCGAGACGGGAGAGGTGAAATGGACGGGCACGGGGGTCGACCTGGTGTTCGGATCGAACTCCCAGCTTCGTGCCATCGCCGAGGTCTACGCGAGCGATGACGCCGGGTCCGCGTTTGTCCGCGACTTTGTCGCGGCCTGGGAGAAGGTGATGGACCTGGACCGCTTCGACCTGTTGTGAGGCGATCAGCCTGGGATTCGGCGCCTTGTTCGTGACGGCCATCGCGCTAGTGGTCGTGCCCTGCCTTTGCATCATCGCGGAAGACTTCCTTCGCTGGGCACTTCCACCGGGCGCGGAACAGGCCAGTCAGCCGCGCCCGAGCACGTTTCGCAACAGCCCATCTCGATACGTCCGGCTCAGCTTCAGCGTCGTGCCGTCATCCATTTCCACCTGGTACTCACCCGACGACCAGTGGGACATTTCCTTGACGCGCTGCAGGTTGACCAATGCACCGCGATGAATCCGCGCGAAACTTCCCGGTTCGAGCCTGCGCTCGATTCTGGCGAGCGTCTCCCGCACGAGATGGCTTGTGTCGCCGAGATGGACTCGGACATAGTTCCCCGACGCTTCGATCCAGGTGACATCCGTCACGTCGATGAACCGAATCCGACCCCGCGACTTCACCATGATTCGGCTGGCGGGACCGCGTTCACTCTCACCCTCCGCCACTCCGAGCACATCGAGGAGTTGGCGCGTTTTCTCCTGATTCCGATCAGCGTCGATGCGCGCCTCGGCACGACGAAACGCCTCCTCGAAACGCTCCGAGTCGAACGGCTTGAGCAAATAGTCGATCGCACTCACCTCGAACGCAGTGATTGCGTGCTCGTCGAAAGCGGTGACGAAAACGACGAATGGCATGCGGGCGGGTCCGATCTCACGAATCACATCGAAGCCATCGCCCTTGGGCATCTGGATGTCGAGAAAGACGAGATCGGGCCATACAGACCGGACGAGACGTATCGCTGCGTGACCGTCACCCGCCTCTCCCACGACCTCGACCCGGTCGAAGCCGGCCAACAGACGTCTGAGCCGTTGCCGTGCGACCACCTCGTCGTCCGCGATCAGCACGCGAATGGCCTTCACGCGGGTATGGCCATCGGGTCGGCAGCGAGCTCGTCGTCAGGCCAACTCCCAGGTAGATCGAGTCTCACGAGAGTGCCGCCCGTGGCCTGCCTCTCCAACGTCAGCTCATGGTCATCGCCGTAGAGCTCTAGCAATCGAGACCGTGTGGCGCCGAGACCGATGCCTTCGGTGGGGTGCCCGACCACGCCCCTGCCAGAGTCTCGAATCTCGATCACGAGGCGACTTCCCGACCGAGCCACCTGAACAATCAGGCGGCCCCTGCCGTGCAGGTCCAACCCGTGCCTGATCGCGTTCTCGACCAGGGGTTGGATGAGGAGGAGGGGTACTGTCGCATCGAGCGTGGACGGATCGGCTCGAATCTCCGCGACCAGACGATCGCCGAAACGGGCCTGCTGGATCGCCAGGTAGGCGCGCGCGAGGTCGAGCTCGTCGCTGACTCGCACCTCGTCCGAGCCGGAGAGGTCGGTCACTGCGCGAAGCATGTCTCCGAGCCCGACGATCATTCGCTCGGCGGTACCTGGACTCGTGTGTACGATTTCCGAGATCGTGTGGAGCGTGTTGTAGAGGAAGTGAGGCTGAAGCCTCGCGGTGAGGGCAGCGAGTCGGGCCCGCGACAACTCCGCTTCGAGTCGCGAGGTCCGTGCCTGCAGCCGGGCACCACGGAGTTCCCGGTCGTGCAGTCTGCGGAGCGCCGTGAGCGTGTACGCGCCCCCCAGGATGGCCCAGTATGCGAGCAAGTTGAAAGCGAAGTATCCGCGGAAGTAGGCCTGCAGGAGCTCGAAGAACGAGAAGCCGTCGACCGGGTCGGTGAGCCAGCGTACCACCGCCCACGCGGAGACATGCATCGCGTTCGCCGCCAGGCTCACCGGGATGTGCACGAGCAGGAACGGACGCCAGAGAGTCCGATCGACCGGGAAGCGGCGAGCGAGCCAGAAGATGGCGGGGGTGAGAAGGCCCCACGAGTACCAACGCCCCAGGCTTCGGAGAAGCGCAGCACCTGCGTCTGAGCCGTCCCCCGCGAGCAGGCCCTGGAGATAGGCCGGTCCTGCTTCGATCAGTGCGATCGCGGTCCACAAGAACACGGAAGCGCCAAAGAAGGCCAGCGCCGTGGACCGTCGGTCTTCGTCGGGTTCCACCGGCTCTTCTCGCGGTCTCTTTTCGGGGCCCCGCGACAAAATGACGGTCCTCCTTCCGACGCTCGACCAGAGGTCACACCGGGCGAACAGGAACGAATCAGGTTCGTCGGTTGAGACAGGAGACCATACAGGCGGGGGGCAAACCGCCCGTTTCAGGTGATGAGTCGCACCTATACGGGGCGGACGGCACGTCGGGCCCGTCCGGTGCGAAGCCAGGACTGCGGCTCCGGTAATCGCCAGGGATCAGGCGTGTCGCCCCGGCTGAGTGCGACACGGCCCTGACCAGGTGCGCCTCGCGTCAAGCTGCCTGCCCTCCCCTGAGGCGCCCCCTAGCCTCTCTCGGTGAAAGCGCGCGAGTCACCACTGGAGGGAATCATGAAGAACATCCGCTCAAGATCCGCCATCGTCATTCTGCCCATCCTGCTGGCGTGCAACACTGCCGAGGTCGCTGGACCGGCGAACCCGGCGGACGCCTCGCTCAACCAGGTGCCGCAGGCGCCACTCATGGCAATCGGGAGCGGTCACGTTCCCGCTGCCGGCGGCCAGCGGGTCTTCACGTTTCATGCGGCAAATCATCCGGACGGCACGACTCAGGGCAGCTACCGCATCGGACTGACCGGTCCAGGTCTGTACTTCTCTGTCGACGTCACCTGCATGACCATCGTCGACAACACCGCGTGGGTCGCCGGACTCATCTCGGAATCAAATGCGTCGTTCATCGATATCGGCAGCGTGTCGTACTTCTACGCGATCGACGACGGTGAGGGCGAGGGCTCCGCAGATATCGTCAGCACGGCGCGGTTCAACGACATTGCCGGGGAAGATCTGCGGTTCTGCGCGGAGAGACCGCTCGGGCTCCCCTCGTTCCCGATCGCCCAGGGGAACGTCCAGGTCGGGTAGAGCCCTTCCGGCGGCCGGCGCGAGGGGGTTCGTCTACACGCCGGGCCCCCTCGGGCTTACCCGGTGGGGTAGATTGAAGCGGGCCCCGGGCGCTCCGCTCGGGTTGGCGGTCGAGGCCGGCGCTCCGTCATATTACCCGGGGACCGGGACCCTCCGGGTCCAGACGTGAACAGCGGAGAGTCCAGTGAAGAAACTGACGTTGACCCTGATGGTGGCGCTCGCGACGGCCTGCGGCGGCACCACACCCGAGCCGCGGAATGCGGACATGACACTCGCCGAGGCGGCTGCTTCTACCGTGGTGGTTGTCGTTCGGAATAACTGGATCCCCGCGTCGACCGTGCAGATCTTCGCGGAGCAGCTAGGTAGTCGGCCGCGGCTGCTCGGTACTGTACAGGCCAACGAGACCAGCACCTTCACCGTCGCGGCGCGCGACGTAGCTCGCGGCTTCATGATCCGAGCCGAGCGCCGTGCGGGCGAAGTCCTCCAATCGCGGCGCATCAACGAGACGGGCGGTTGGATGCACACGTGGAACATGGCCGCGAACATCGTGCTGAGCGAGCAGCTGCCCTGACCCTCCGGGGTGCTCCAATCGAAGCCGGGGGGAGTGCGCGGCGTTGGAAGGGGGGTATTTTCCGTCCCACAGCGCCGCTCGTCCGGCCTGAGGGTCTCGATGAACACCCCGGATCAGGGAGATGGGGATGAAGGTCTGGCAAGTCCTGAAACAAAAAGGGCCGGAGGTCGAAGCGATAGATGCGTCGCGGTCCGTTGCGGAGGCGATAAGCCGCTTCGTCGGGTCGAAGATACGTTCTCTCCTGGTCACCGATGATGGCCGTGATGGACGTGATGGACGTGATGGCCGGCTGGTGGGCGTGCTGACCATTCGCGACGTGCTCGGCCATCTCGACCAGACGGGAAGCACGGCGCTCGAGGACCGAGTGCGCGCAGCCATGAGCGGGGACATCATCTCCGTGTCGTCGGACACAGAGTTGGAAGAAGTCGAACGCCTCTTCAAGGAACACCGGATCAATCACCTGCCGGTCCTCGACGACGGCGAGCTCAAGGGCTTGCTCACGCCGGCCGACGTTCTGACGAGCCACCTGAAGGACGTTCAGGGCACAAACGAGACCCTGCTGGACTACATCTCGGGCGGCTACTGACCCGCGTCGGGCCCGCTCTCGGCCGCCCGCCATGGGACTTCACGAGATCAGGAAAGGCCTCGACCTGCCGATCGATGGCGCTCCGGTGCAGAGCGTCACGGATGGTCCCACCATCGGACGCGTGGCGTTCCTGGCAGACGATTTCCCCGGCATCAAGCCGCGCGTCTCGGTAGAAGAGGGGCAGCGCGTCCGCCGTGGCGACGTCGTGTGCGAGGATCGCGCGGTTCCCGGCGTACGCCACACTGCGCCGGGCGCCGGCGAGGTCGTGGCGATTCACCGCGGTGAAAGGCGCGCCCTTCAGTCGATCGTGATCGAGCTCTCCGACGGCGAGCGCCGAGACGCCCCCGGCGAGGAGGAGCTGGCCGCGCTTCCCACCGTTCGCGAAGGCGGCGCCGAGGGCTCGACGGACCTGGAGGTCCGCTCGGCCCTCCTGGAGTCGGGACTTTGGACTGCCCTGCGAACCCGGCCGTTCGGCAAGGTCCCGTCACCCGATTCGAAGCCTTCGGCGATCTTCGTGACCGCCACGGACACGAATCCCCTGAGCGCGGAGCCAGAGATCCTCATCGAGGCGAGGCGCGCCGACTTCGATCTCGGCCTCAGGCTGATCGCGCGGCTCACGGACGGAGAGACGTACCTGTGCGTACGCGCCGGGTCAGATCTCACGCGCGGCGTCGACGCCCCGGTTTCCGTACAGGAGTTCGCCGGTCCCCATCCGGCGGGGTTGGCCGGAGTACACATCCATCTACTGGCGCCCGTCAGTAGGACACGGAGCGTGTGGACGATCGGCTATCAGGAGGTCACGTCGATCGGGTCGCTGTTTCGGACTGGCCGGTTGGACGTTTCCCGCGTCGTGGCCCTCGGCGGACCGCCGGTGCCGCGCCCGAGGCTCGTGCGGACCCGGGTCGGGGCCTCGCTCGCGGATCTGTTGGATGGGGAAGGGCTGCCCGAGGACGTTCGATGGATCTCCGGGTCGGTCCTGTCGGGGAAGGCGGCGATGGGCGAGGTGTTCGGGTTCCTCGGGCGTCACGACTACCAGGTGAGCATCCTTCAGGAGGGGCGTCGTCGCGAGCTCCTCAGCTGGCTTTCCCCGGGGAAGGGCACCTTCTCCGCCCTCCCCGTCTACCTGCCCCGGTTTTCGAGGCGCGCGAAGCTCGACTTCACGACGAGCACGCACGGGGGAGATCGCGCCATGGTGCCGATCGGTCTGTACGAGCGAGTCATGCCGATGGACATCCTGCCAACGTTCCTGCTGCGCGCCCTCGTCGTGGGGGATATCGAGCAGGCCGAGAAGCTAGGCTGCCTCGAGCTGGTCGAAGAAGACCTCGGGCTCCTGAGCTTCGTCGATCCCGGCAAGACCGACTACGGGCCTCTCTTGCGTGATGCCCTCGCCCGGCTGGAGGAGGAGGGGTGAGCTCGCGGCTTCGACGGGCGCTCGACCGGTTGGGCCGCCCCTTCGGCGAGGGTGAGCGCCTCTCCCGTCTCCACCCGCTCTACGAGGCCATCGACACCGTTTTCTATTCGCCCGGGAAGGTGACGCGAACGGCGCCGCACGTTCGAGACGGCATCGATCTGAAGCGGATGATGGGTCTCGTCGTGATCGCGCTCATCCCGTGCATCTTGATGGCTCTCTACAACACGGGGTATCAGGCGCAGCTCGCGATCGCCCAGGGAGCGTCGCCCCTCGACGATTGGCGAACGGGTCTCTACACGGGGCTCGGACTGCCCTTCGACCGGACGAACCCCCTTCTGTGTCTCGTGCACGGGGCGCTCTATTTCGTCCCCGTGTTGCTCGTGACCTTCGTGGTCGGCCTGGGCGTGGAGATCGTCTTCGCCGTGATTCGGCGGCACGAGGTGAGCGAGGGCTTCTTCGTGACCGGGATGCTCATCCCGCTGATACTGCCCCCGGCCATCCCGCTCTGGCAGGTCGCGCTGGGCACCGCCTTCGGGGTGGTCTTCGCGAAGGAGATCTTCGGCGGCACCGGGATGAACTTCCTCAACCCGGCGCTCGTGGTGCGGGCGTTTCTCTTCTTCGCCTATCCGGCGGAGATCAGCGGGGACACGGCCTGGATCGCGGCGGACTTCGGGGGGCTCGACAATCTCACGGGCGCGACGCTGCTCGCTCAGGCGTCCACGGCGACCGCGGCACTGGAAGGAGCGAGCTGGACGCAGGCATTCCTCGGCGTGATTCCCGGTTCCATGGGCGAGACGTCGGCCCTCGCCTGCCTCGTGGGGGCCGTGATCCTGCTGGTCACGCAGATCGGCTCGTGGCGCACGATGGTCGGCGTCACGCTCGGAACGTTCGCGATGGCGGCCCTCTTCAACTGGTTGGGATCCGCCTCGAACCCGATGTTCGGCGTTCCGTTCCACTGGCATATCGTGCTCGGGGGGTGGGCGCTCGGCACCGTCTTCATGGCCACCGACCCCGTCTCATCCGCGTTCACGGATCGCGGGAAGTGGTGGTACGGATTCGGAATCGGTGTCCTGTGCATCCTCCTTCGGGTCGTGAACCCCGCGTATCCCGAGGGGATGATGCTGGCGATCCTCTTCATGAACATGCTCGCCCCGCTCATCGATCATTTCGTGGTCCGGGGCAACATCCGGCGTCGGGAGGCCCGCGATGCCGCGTAGCGTCGGGTATACGGTCCGCTTCGCCGCCGGCGTCAGTATCGTCGCCTCCGTCCTGGTGGCGGGCTCGGCCGTGCTTCTGCGCGATCGTCAGGACGCGAACCGCCTCCTGGATCGGCGCAGAAAGGTCCTCGAGGTCGCCGGATTAGTCGACGCGGGCGAGCGGCTCACCGGAGACGTGGTGACTCGGCGCTTCGAGGCCGACATCCGGACAATCGTCATCGAACTCGCGACCGGAGAGCCGGCGCCCGAGATCGACCCCGTCGGCTTCGACCAGCGCGCCGCCTCCCGCGACCCCGTCCGGAGTCGCCCTGCGCCCGAGAACTCCGCCGGGGTCACCCGTCTGCCCGACCACGCCGTCGTCTACCACGTCATCCGCCAGAGCGACATCGAGGCGTTGCTCGTGCCGATCGAAGGGAAGGGCCTGTGGGGGACGATGTACGGCTACCTGGCACTGAGTAGCGATCTGGAGACGGTGCGGGGCATCACGTTCTACGAGCACCGCGAGACGCCGGGCCTGGGCTCCGGAATCGAGGATTCTGATTGGCAGGTCGGCTGGGTGGGGCGTCGCCCCTTCGACGACGAGTGGAAGCCGCGCCTGGAGGTGATCAAAGGACCTGCCGGGCCGCCCGATGCGGCACCCTACGAGATCGACGGCCTGTCGGGCGCCACTCTGACCGGGCGTGGGGTCACGAACCTGATTCGCTTCTGGCTCGGGCCCGATGGCTTCGGGGCCTACCTGGAGCGGTATCGCGGGGAGGCGGGGATCCCGTGAGGAAGAACCCGCGCGACGTGCTGTTCGACCCGCTCTTCGAGGACAACCCGATCGCGCTGCAGGTGCTCGGCGTGTGCTCGGCGCTGGCGGTCACCACGCGGATGAGCACGGCGCTCGTCATGAGCCTGGCCGTGATCGGGGTCCTGGTCGGATCGAACGTGACGGTCAGCATGATCCGGGAGCGCGTTCCATCGAACGTGAGGATCATCGTGCAGCTCACGATCATCGCCTCGCTCGTGATCGTCACCGACCAGATCCTCACCGCCTACGCCTACGGGATCTCCCAGCAGCTGTCGATCTTCGTAGGCCTGATCATCACCAACTGCATCATCATGGGGCGGGCCGAGACGTTCGCCATGCACAATCCGCCGGGCCGCAGCTTTCTCGATGGTCTCGGTAACGCGCTCGGGTACGCCCTCGTGCTGATGTTCGTCGCGTTCTTCCGGGAGCTGCTCGGGTCGGGGTCGATCTTCGGGGTAACCGTGCTCGCCCCCACCACCGAGGGCGGGTGGTATCGACCGAACGGTTTCATGGTCCTGGCCCCGTCCGCGTTTCTGCTGATCGGCTGCTTCATCTGGATTCTCCGGTGGTGGAGGCCGGAGCAAATAGAGGAGGATTTCGATGCTCGAGCATTATCTGAGCCTCGCGACCAAAGCCATATTCGTTGAGAATCTGGCGCTGACATTCTTCCTCGGCATGTGTTCCTTCCTGGCTATCTCGAGGAAGGTCGAGACAGCCATGGGGCTCGGTGCAGCGGTGATCGTCGTCCTCGGGATCACCGTGCCCCTCAACCAGATCATCCATCAGCGGCTGCTCGAGCCTGGGGCACTTTCGTGGACCGGGCTCGAAGACCCGGTGGACCTCTCGTTTCTGACCTATCTGTTCCTGATCGGCACGATCGCCGCGATGGTGCAGATCGTCGAGATGGCGATTGACCGATTCGCCCCCCGCCTCTATCGCGCCCTCGGCGTCTTCCTTCCCCTGATCGCCGTGAACTGCGCGATTCTGGGTGGCTCGCTCTTCATGGTGGAGCGTGACTACACCCTGGCCGAGAGCGCAGTGTACGGCGTGGGGTCGGGCGTGGGCTGGGCTCTCGCCATCGTCGTTCTGGCCGCCATCCGCGAGCGCCTCCGGTACAGCGATCCGCCTCCGGCGCTTCGGGGACTCGGCCTCACGTTCATGGTCATGGGCCTGATGTCGATGGCGTTCATGGCGTTCTCGGGCATCTTGCTGTGACCGTCCTGCTCGGGGTCGTGGCCTTCACGCTGGTCATGCTGACCCTGGTCGGGGTGCTGCTGGCCGCGCGGGCGATTCTCGTGCCGGCCGGCCCGGTTCAGATCGTGATCAACGGGGGCTCGGAGCACGATCTCACCCCCCGGGCGGGGAGCACACTTCTGGACACCCTGGGCCGCGTCGGGATCTTCCTGCCTTCCGCGTGCGGGGGCCGCGGTACGTGCGGGGCCTGCCTCGTCCGGCTGGTCGAGGGCGGGGGCGCGCTTCTCCCGACCGAGGCCGCGCACATCGGCCGAGGCGATGCCCGCGCGGGTTGGCGCCTCGCGTGTCAGCTCAAGGTTCGAGAGGACCTGAGTCTCGAGATTCCGCCCGAGATCCTCGCGGCCCGGCGCTTCCAATGCCGTGTCCGATCGAATCGGAACGTCGGGACCTTCATCAAGGAGATCGTGCTCGACCTCCCGGACGCAGCCGCCCTCGAGTTTCGGGCCGGCGCCTACGTGCAGGTGGAGTGCCCGCCCTACGAGCTCTCGTTCACCGATTTCGACATCGGTGAGGGATTCCGAGCCGATTGGGATCGATACGGTCTCTGGGGACTGGAGTCGAAGAACACCGGGACGGTCACCAGGGCCTATTCGATGGCGAATCATCCACAAGAAAAGGGTGTCGTCATTCTGAACGTGCGGATCGCCACACCGACCCCGGGGTCCACCGGGATCCCGCCGGGTGTGGTCTCGTCGTATCTGTTCAACCTGGACGTCGGGGACCCGGTGACCGTGCTCGGCCCGTTTGGACATTTCCTTGCCGAGGAAAGCGACAGAGAGATGGTCTTCGTGGGCGGCGGCGCCGGCATGGCGCCGATGCGGTCGCACATCTTCGACCAGCTGGTGCGGATCCGGACCGACCGCAAGATCAGCTTCTGGTACGGCGCTCGCAGCCTTCGCGAGAGCTTCTATGTGGAAGAATTCGATCGGCTGGCCGACGAGCACGCGAATTTCACCTGGCACCTGGCGCTCTCCGAGCCGCTTTCGGAGGACGACTGGACCGGGTACACGGGCCTCATCCACCAGGTGCTCTATCGCAACTATTTGAAGGACCATCCCGCTCCCGAGGAGGTGGAGTATTACCTCTGCGGGCCTCCGATGATGATCCAGGCTTGTCTGAAGATGCTGGACGACCTCGGCGTGGACGCCGAGAGCATTCGCTTCGATGACTTCGGAGAGTAGACCGGTGCCGGCCCCCTCGCGGCCCCGCGACCGGCGGTCCACCGTGATGCTCGCGACCGGGTTTCTGGTGCTGGCCGTGCTCACGGTGCGCCAGGTGGTTCCGGGCCGTGGCGACGTGCACGAGATCGCAGGCCACGCGCTGGGCACGACCTACTCCGTCAAGCTCGCCGAGCCTCTCTCGTCGAGTCGAGGCGCAGCTGTCGCGACGGCGATCGAGGGGCGCCTGGACGAGGTCGACGAGCTGATGTCCACCTACCGTCCCGACTCGGAGCTGTCCCGATTCAACCGGCATCGGAGCACCCGGCCTTACCCGCTCTCAGCCCCCACCCTGGAAGTGTTCGCCGTCGCACAGGACGTGTTCGAACGATCCGGCGGAGCCTTCGATGTGACGGTGGGGTCGCTGGTCGACGCGTGGGGATTCGGACCTGGGGACCGGTCTTCCCGGCCCTCGACTCCGGAGGTGGCGGCGCTCCGATCCCGCGCAGGATCCGAGCCGCTGGCTCTCGATCGGGAAGCCGGGACCATCCGAAAGCTGGCGCCCGACGTCGTTGCGGATCTGTCGGCCGTCGCCAAGGGCTACGCCGTCGACCTCGTCGCAGAGACGCTCGTCGCGCTCGGCGTTTCGAGCTTTCTGGTCGAGATCGGCGGGGAGCTGCGGGCCAGGGGATGGAAGGCGGATGGGAGCAGGTGGCGCGTGGGTATCGAGCGACCGGAACCCGCCGAGAGGACCGTCCATCTGGCGCTCGACCTCGCCGACGAAGCCATCGCGACTTCAGGCGATTACCGGAACTTTCGCGAACAGGACGGCGTCCGCCTCGCGCACATCATCGACCCGCGGTCCGGTCGGCCCGTGCCCTATGCGGGCGCGTCCGTAAGCGTCGTGCACGCGCGGGCGGCGGTGGCCGACGCGTGGGCTACCGCGTTGTCCGTCCTCGGTCCCGAGGCGGGCTCGGCTGTGGCAGAGCGAGAGGGTCTGGCCGCCCTGTTCATCCTGCCGGGGAGCGGCGGGTATGTTACGCGGGCGACGTCGGCGTTCCGTGCGAAGCTGGGCGCGGGCACCCTGATCGAAAGGTAGCGACGATGCAGACGTTCGTGGCGACGGCGGTCGCTTTCATGCTGGCCACGCTGGCCCTGGGTCTCGGAACCCTGCTTGGCCGCGCGGGGCTCGCCGGATCGTGCGGCGGCGTCGGCGCGTGCCAGTGTGGCCGGGGCGACGGGCTCTGCTCCGGGAGCGAAGAGGGCGACTCCGGCTCTGGAGACGATCGATGACGAAACCCGAGATGCCGACCGCTGCGGACGTGATGTCTCGGCGGCTTCACACTCTACGCCCCGAGATGAGCCTCGCGAGCGCCATGAAGATCCTGCTTCGCAAGGACATCTCCGGAGCCCCCGTCGTGAACGAGCATGGGGAGCTGGTGGGCATACTCTCCGAGCGCGACTGCCTCCGCGTGGCAGCTCATGGCGAGTACACCGCCGAAGACCTCGAGCGCTCCGTGGAGGTCGCGATGTTCATGACCGCGGCGGATTACACGATCCCCCCGGAAACCGGGCTCTACTCGATCGCGGACTTCTTCCTCACCCACCCGATCCGTCGCCTCCCCGTCATCGACAAGGGACGACTCGTCGGGATCGTCGCTAGACGCGATGTCCTGCGGGGCATCGAGAGGATGGTACGCCGACGCCGAATGCCGCAGCTGAAGAACCGGCACGAGCCGAAGCTCTATCTCTCCGCGACGGACAGCTCGCCGGACGTCCTCGGGCAGCGGCTCAAGTAGCGAGGCAGCACGGTCCTCAGCCGCTCAGCGGCGTCGCCCCGGGTCTTCACGTTCCTGGGCGCGCGCGCCGCTCAGGATGTGGCGGAGCGCGTAGTTCCCCTCGTGGCAGGCATATTCGTAGAGTCGGCCGTCGAGCCTCCTGAACGGCACCTCTCCGCTCCACGACCCGGTATAGGTCGCGGAGTCCTCCACGGTGAACTCGTAGTTGATCGTGTTCGCGTCGGGCCGGGTGAAGCGCTCGATCACCTTCATGTCGTCCGAGCCGCCGGGGAAGAACCACTGCTGGTTCGACTCGCTCGAGGGAACGTTCGTCGTCTCGACCACGAGCGTGTCGCCTGCCCATCGACCCCACGAGTACCCCATCCACGGGTGCTGATCCTCGGGCAGGGACCTTCGTTCGCCCAGACGGATGATCCGGACGTCGTGGATCATCTCCATCATGATCACCACGTACTCGGACGTCTGCACGATCGTGTAGTTGCTGTTGTACACGTAGTTGGGGAGGAGGGGCACGTGGGACCCGTGAGACCTGATGCAGCGGTCGGAGTACGTCAGATTCTCGGGGTTGTCGAACTCGCCGAACCGTGCGGCGCGTTCGGTCTCCGCTTCCCGTAGCCGCTCCGCATCCGGTGTCAGCGGCGGGAAACGGCCATCGGGGGGATCCACGACTAGCGAGCTGCGCGGCTCACCGTTGAACACCGCCACACGAGTGCCGGGGTCCATGTAGAAGTAGTTGTAGCCTCCGACGGCCCCCGCACTGCCGATGCCGCCTGCCGGCGGTGCGGGGCGGTCCGGATCGCTGGGTCGCGACAGCGAATCCGCGAGGTTTTGCCGCCTCCCTTCGATCTGGGCGATTTGCTCAGGGGTCAGAATCCGATCCCGACCCTCCGGTCGCTCGACGGGCGTCAGGGTTGCATTGGTCCAGTTGCCCTGGAAGTCCGGGTGGCCGTCGGCCGTGCGGGGCACGACCCACTGAGTCGCCTCGCGAGTCGCGGTCTGCGATTCGGCATGAGAAGCCGGCACGAGGAGCGTGAGGCCGCAACACACCGCCAGGAACGAGGTGGAGAATCTGGCGCGCATACAGCCTCCTCTACTCTATCGGGTGGACCGCGGGGCTCTCGTCGTCCCGCCACGATCGCCAGGCCGCCTCGAGCTCGTTGAGGAACTTCTTCGGGGACGCCCGATACACGTCCGCGCCCCCGGCGA
>JAOTZH010000033.1 GCA_029861425.1 Gemmatimonadota bacterium | reverse complement strand
AGCCATTCTCCGATCTATTCGCCAGAATCGAGATCCGCCGATTCCTCGGGGTCCTCGAGAAGATAGCGCCAGCCGCCCAGTCCCACCGCCGCGTTGATCCAGAAGTGCGCGAGGATCGCCGGGAACAGGCTGCCCGTCAAGATGGTCGGGACGGCGAGGAGCATGCCCAGAGTCCCGGATCGGACGATCCCGGCGAGCTTCTGGTACCCGTGTGCCAGACCGAAGGACAGAGACACCACCGCGGCCGCAAACCATGGCGATGAGGTCCACGACGCGAGCGTCCAGAGGAGGAACCCGCGGAACACCACTTCCTCCCCCACCGCGGCAATCCCCGACAGGAGCAGAAACCCGCGCTTTTCGCCCGGGGTCCGGGGCATGAGGATCGTGGCGAGTGGGCTCTCCTCCCATCGCGCCAGGCGAGCGAGGGAGGTCATGATCCAGATCATCGCGAGACCGATCGCAGACGCCCCCGCCCCCCAGAGAATCGACCCGACGGGATCCTCGACACTCCAGCCAATGGCATCCGCCGCGACGCGTTGCCATGACATCACCGCGATCGCGAGGGACGTCATGATCGTGAGCGAGAGCGCGACCGAGACGTAGAGCGCCCGCCGGTGACTCGCGGCTGCCGCCAGGTCCACGCCACGCCGCGCATCCCAGGCGGCCAGGATGGGTAGACCGACGAGGAGGAGCAGCGCGAACGCGGTCGCGATCGTTGTGGGGTTTGTCTGATTCATCGGAATCACGGGATACCGAATCGGGCGCTCCGGGGCAATCGGAGGTCCGGTTCCGTTGACACCGCCCGAACCCCGCAGGACGTTCTTCGGCATGACCGCTCACGTCACGATCGCCCAATTCAGGCCGACCAAGGGAAACATCGAGCAGACGCTCGATGACATGATACAGGCGCTGGTGTCGGCTTCGGCGGCGGACCCCGGCGCGGATCTGGTGGTGTTCCCCGAGACGGCGCTTACGGGCTACTTCCTCGAGGGCGGCGTTCGCGAGGTCGCCCGCCCGGCCGCCGAGGTGTTCGCGGAGGTGACCGCCCGCTACGGGGCCGCGTCGAGCGAGACCGTGGACGTCGCGTTCGGCTTCTACGAGCTGGATGCGGGGCACGTATACAACGCGGCGATGTACGCCAGGCTCGGGCCGGATCCGGAGCTCATCCACGTCCAGAGAAAGGTGTTTCTGCCCACCTACGGGGTCTTCCAGGAAGAGCGCTTCGTGGAGTCGGGCGCCGGGATCCGCGCCTTCGACGGCGGGCACGGTCGGACGGCAATGCTCATTTGCGAGGACGCGTTCCATTCGATCTCCGGCACGCTGGCCGCGCTCGACGGTGCCACGACGATCCTGGTGCTGAGCGCGTCGCCGGCACGCGGCGCCGCCCCCGGTGCCGGCGTGCCCGGCAACCTCGCCCGTTGGGACCTCCTCGGCAGCGGACTCGCGTCCGAACACGGGATTCACGTGGTGGTGTCCCAGCTCGTCGGATTCGAGGGAGGGAAGGGGTTCGCGGGCGGGTCCGCCGCGTATTCGCCGCGCGGTGAGCGACTCGTCGCCGGCCCGCTGTGGGACGAGGCGCTACTGACGGTGCAGCTCGAGCCGCGCGAAATCGCGGATGCGCGAACCGAGGAGCCGTTGTTCGCGGACCTGGAGAGATCGTGGACGCGGCTGCTCGTGAACAGCCCGGGAGCGGGGGTCGGCCGCCCCGCTCCCGACGACCGAGGCGACGCACCCTGATGCAGGCGGCACACCGGGCGAACGACGCTACACCCTGGCTGCGCGAGGTCCCCGACGCCTTCCCGATGTCCCCCGACGCCACTGCGCCGCTCGAGATCGACACGGACCTCGCCAGCACCTGGTTGACCGCGTTTCTCCGCGACGAGGTCGGACGGCGCCGCGGCTTCGACCGGGTGGTGGTGGGTCTCTCCGGAGGCGTGGACTCCTCCCTCACCGCTGCGCTGGCCGTCGCGGCACTCGGATCCGAGGCCGTACAGGGGTTTCTGCTTCCGTACAGGACGAGCAGCGACGCCAGCCGTGAGCACGCGCTCCTCTGCGCGGACCGATTCGGCATCGCGACCCGCGAGATCGAGATCACGGACGCCGTGGACGGGTATCTCGAGCAGTTCGAGCCGGAAGCCGGCGGACACCGGCGCGGCAACGTCGCCGCGCGCCAGCGCATGATCATCCTCTTCGACCAGGCCTTCAAGCTCGGCGCGCTGCCCCTCGGGACCGGAAACAAGTCGGAGCGCCTGCTCGGCTACTACACATGGCACGCAGACGACTCGCCCCCCATCAACCCGCTCGGCGACCTCTTCAAGACCCAGGTCTGGGCCCTGGCCCGCGCCGTCGGGGTTCCGGAAGCGATCGTCGGGAAGCCCGCGACGGCGGACCTGATTCACGGGCAGACAGACGAAGGGGATCTCGGGATCTCGTACCCGGAAGCCGACCTCGTACTGCACCACCTCCTGAGGGGGGTCACGCCATCGCGACTCGCGAACGCCGGGTTCGATGCGGCGAAAGTCGAGATCGTTGTGGGCCGTCTCGAGCGGACCCACTGGAAACGCCACCTGCCGACTGTTGCCATGCTGTCGGCGACCGCGATCGGCGAGTGGTATCTGAGACCGGTCGACTACTGATCAGGCGAGCTGCCCCCGGGTCGTGCGTGAGACCGGTCGGCCGGTTGGTCGGGGTCGCTCTTGCTGTCTCGGCAGGCGTCATGCTCGGCTGTTCCCCCGAGACAGGGCCCGATCGAGCGTCCGCCACGACGGTCGTCGACTCGGCCGGCGTGCGTATCGTCACCAGCCATTCGCCGCAGTGGACGGATGAGACGGCCTGGCGGGTGTCCGCGACGCCCGAGGTGTCCATCGGGGTCCTCGACGGAGCCCCGGCGGAGCAGCTCTTCAGGGTGTCCGACGCCGCGATCCTCGCTGACGGTAGAGTCCTCGTCGGCAACTCCGGGACCTCCGAACTTCGCATCTTCGACCAGACCGGGCGTCATGTGGCCAGCATGGGCGGTGATGGGGAGGGACCGGGCGAGTTCCGCATGATGGCCGAGCTCGACGTCACGGCAGGTGACTCGATCTTCGTCTGGGACCAGCGGGTGCGCCGCGTCTCCGTCTTCTCGGCTTCGGGCGGGTTCGAGCGCAGCTTCCAGCTGTCGCCGCCCGCGGAGGCGGCGTTCCCGGCCTTCCGGAGCCGGTTCGAGGACGGATCTCTCCTCGTCCAGGTCCCCACGTTGGTGGGAGACGAGGACCTCGTCGATGAGGCGGTTCGAAGGAACGCTGGGGTCTACATGCGGTACGCGGCGGACGGGAGCCCTCTCGACACGATCGGGACGTTCATGGGATCTCGATCCATGCTCAAGTTCCACGAGGATGGAGGGTCGCTCTCGGTGCTCCGCGTTCCGTTCGACGCGGTCTCTCGCGTGACCACCGCCGCTGCCGGCGTGCTCGAAGGGGATGGGGCGACGTTCGAGATTCGCGGACGCGACCCGTCCGGAGCACTCGACTGGATCATCCGCAGGGAGCCGGAACGGACTCCTGTCACGTCCGAACTAATGACCGCCCACCTCGAAGAGAACTACGCTCAGTTCTCCGATCAGGTCGACTACTACTCGGGGCTACGCGACGCCTATGCGGCGATGCCCGTCGAGGGCCAGGTTGCCGCGTTCGACCGCATCGTCGTGGCGGCCGACGGGACGATCTGGGTCCGCTCGCACCCGCTGCCGGGCGCCACCGCGCATGTCTGGTCCGTGTTCGCCGAGGAAGGCGCCTGGCTCGGCGATGTCGAGATGCCCGCTGCGCTCGATGTGTTCGAGATCGGCCGGGAGTTCGTGGTCGGCAAGCAGCTGGATGACCTCGAGGTGGAGCACGTGGTTCTCTACCGGATCCTCCGGCCCTGAGCGTCGCCGGGATACGAAAGAGCCGCCGGCGCGGTGCCGGCGGCTCTTTATACCCCCTAGGGGAATCGAACCCCTGTCTCCTGGCTGAGAACCAGGTATCCTAGGCCACTAGACGAAGGGGGCCTGTGTCGTTGGGAACCGGAATTCTATCGGGCGACTGACCCGTGTCAACCCCGATAAACGCGTTCGTGGGACCGGGGCGGCCGGATCCGCGCCGCGAACGTCGGTGCCAAATTCGCGAAGCCGGGGAGCGCGCGCCGCCCGTCTCGTGTAGGATGTCGACGATCGCCCGGATCCCGATCCCGAACCCTCGTCTGGAGCGCGCATGACCTGGGAACATTTCCACATCATCGCCCATTCGTTCCCGATCGTGATGTGCTTGAGCGGCACCCTCGTCGGGCTGTTCGGCTGGGTCCGTGATCGGCCGGAGCTGGAGACCTGGGGGATCGTGGCCCTCCTGATCGGAGGGGCCTTCGTCCTCCCGGCCTACCTGACCGGCCTTGCCGCCGCCGACGTGGTAGCGGACCGGACCTTTATCCGTCCCGGAATCATCCAGACGCACCGGTTCGCGGCCACGTGGGCCGCCGTGCCGGTCTTTACAGCCGGAGCGCTCGCGGCGTTCGCGCTCCACGAGCGTGACGACCGAAGGCTCCGGCATTTTGTCCTGATCGTGGGGTTGGTGGCCGGGGTCGCGATCGGCTACGCGGCCTGGCTGGGCTCGAAGATCCAACATGGTGAAGCGGCGAACGCCGACGTCGCTTCGGTCTCGGCGGGCATTCCGGGGACGGACGCCGCCAGCGGCAACCTGAAGATGGAGGAGGCATGGGGAGACGATGGGGGGTGGCGGTGCTGCTTTCCTCTCTCGGTTGCGTGAGCGCTGACACACCGGGGGCCTCACTCGATGGGGACGAGACCGCCTCGGAGGCTGTCGTGACCGACGCGCGCCCCGCGGCGGATTCTGAGTCGCCGCCGATGGACCCCGCTCGCCTCCACGCGGACGCCATCGTGGTGGATGGGCACAACGACCTCCCGTGGCGGCTTCGTGGGCTCTGGGGGCTCGATCTGGACCCGGTGACCTTCGATTCTCGATGGGATGAAGGGCATACCGATCTTCCGCGGCTGCGCGAGGGCGGGGTGGACGTCCAGTTCTGGGCGGCGTACGTGCCCGTTCGCTTCATCGGGCCGGATGCGCCACGTGTCGCGCGCGAGCAGATCGACCTTATCCGCCGGTTGATCGCTCGCTACCCGCAAGATCTCGAGCTGGCCCTGACGACCGCGGAGGTGCGCCGGATCGTGGGGGCCGGACGGATCGCCTCGATGATCGGCGTCGAGGGAGGACACGCGATCGACGGATCGATCGGGATCCTCCGCGAGCTCTACGATCTGGGCGTGCGGTACATGACGTTGACGCACTCCGCGACACTCGACTGGGTCGATGCCGCCGGTGACCGGCCACAGAGCGACGGGCTGTCCGATTTCGGGCGCGACGTGATCGCCGAGATGAACGGGCTCGGGATGCTGGTCGACATCTCGCACGTCACTTCGCGGGCCATGCACGCCGTTCTCGACGTCACCACGGCACCGGTGATCTTCTCCCACTCGTCGGCCCGGGCGCTCGCCGACCACCCCCGTAACGTCCCCGACGACGTGCTCGTCAGGCTGCGCGCGAACGGCGGCATCGTCATGGTCAACTTCTTCTCGGGCTTTCTGACCCCGGACGGGGCGCGAAACGTCGTGAACCTCTTCCAGGAGGAAGCCCGCATCCGCGCGGAGAATCCCGATCCCGCGGCGTTCGCGGCGGCTATGGAGACGTGGTACTCGGAGCGGATCTCATCGAGGGGGACGATCGGCACGATCGCGGATCACATCGATCACGTGGTCTCGGTGGCGGGGATCGACCACGTCGGGCTCGGATCCGACTTCGACGGCGTACCGATGCTGCCGGAGGGGATGGAGGACGTCTCGAAACTGCCGGACCTCACGGCGGAGCTCGTCGCGCGCGGCTACGGAGAAGCGGAGGTGCGGAAGATCCTTGGCGAGAACCTGATGCGGGTGCTCGAGACGGCCGAACGGGTCAGCGGCCGCTGACGGTTCGGCCGAAGACGTGCGGGCAACGAGGAGAGCCTAGCGGTGCGGGCCAGGGAGCAAGGCGACGAGCCCGAAGAACACGAGCCCGGCCGTCACCATGTAGAGCGTCTGGGTTGCGAGCTCCTTCACCGTCAGCTTCGCGAGTGTCCCGAGGAGAATCGAGACCGCGAGCGTGGTCACCATCAGGACCACGAGAATCGTCATCATTGTCGAATCCAAGACCGTCTCCCTGGACCGGGGCTTAGCTGGGCCCGAGCCGCGCCGAGCCTTCGCCGGCCGCTCCGCCTTTTCTCTGAAGCGCGACAAGCTCGGGCATTCCAGCCTCTTCGGCAATCCGCTGTCCCGTCGGAGTGGCCGCGAGGCCGCCAAGGGCCGTCTCACGGTACCGGACGTCCATCTTGTCTCCGACCTCGCCCATGACGTCGAGGACTTCGTCGACAGGGATGGGGAAATCGAGCCCCGCCAGCGCCATCTCGGCGGCGGCAACCGCATTGACCGAGGCCGTTGCATTGCGGTAGGCACACGGGATCTCGACGAGGCCCGCGACCGGGTCGCAGATCAGACCGAGCATGCCCTGGACGGTAAGGGCGATCGCCTGACCGACCTGCTCCGGCGTCCCGCCTTCGATGTGGGTCACGGCCGCGGAAGCCATGGCGGCCGCGCTTCCCGTCTCGGCCTGACACCCCCCTCCGGCCCCGGCGAGCGATGCTCGATGGGCGATGACCGCGCCGACGCCGCCGGCGACGAGCATTCCGTCGACCAGCTGATCGTCCGACCAGCCACGCGCCTCGGCCAACGTGAGGAGAACGCTGGGTACCACACCCGCCGCGCCGGCCGTCGGTGCCGCGACGATGAGGCCCATCCGGGCGTTGACCTCGAGGGTGGCGATCGCCCGGACGAGGAGCGCGCGGAAGCCGTGCCCCAGGAGAGGATCGGCGGCCGCGTTCAATCGGCGTGCACGGCCTCCGGTCATGCCGGTGGGGCTCGGCTCGTCCGACCCGAGGCCATCGTCGATCGCCTGCCTCATCACGTCCAGCGTGTCCCGGATACGGGTCCTGATCGCGTCGGCCCCGATATCGGAATTGTGCATCTCCCGCCGCAGGACCGCGTCGGAGAGCGTCTCGCCGTCCGCGGACGCCAGGTCTTTCCATCCCTCGAAGGATCGGAACATGGGCAGGCCTCTGCGAGCTCAGTCGAGCCGGGCGATGGCGCGGACCCAGTGGACCCAGGGTTTCCCGGACAGCGCCCCGGCGAGGTCTTCCGGAATCGGGCCGTCGGATTCGATCGTCATGAGCGCCCGCTCGCCGCGTCCGGTTCGATCGACCCGCATCGTGGCCAGGTTCAGCTCGCGGTCGGCGAACATCCCGGCGATATCGGCGATGGTACCGGGCACGTCATCCGCGACCACCACGACGGTCGGCAGAGTCCCGGTCAGGGCGACGGCCATGCCGTCGATGTCCTGTATCAGGATCCGACCGCCCCCGATCGAGCACCCCCGCACGGTGGTCTCCATGTCGCCCCGAACCACGGAGATCACGGCAGTATTGGGGTGCGCCTCGGGCCCGAGGTCGACGGTGGAGAACGAGAACTCGAGCCCCGCCGCGGTCGCCCGTTCGATGCTGTCACGCAGGGCCGGGTCGTCAGGCCGCAGCCCGAGCAAGCCTCCGATCAGCGCCCGTTTGGTACCGTGCCCCTCGCCGGTCATCGCGAAGCTGCCGTGAAGGCGGATCGCCGCCCGCTCGGGCGGCCCGCCGACGAGCGATTGCGCCACGAACCCCAGACGACTCGCTCCCGCCGTGTGAGAGCTGGACGGGCCGATCATGCTCGGCCCGAGAATGTCGAAGAGGTTCGCCAACGGCGGCTAGAAGATCGTGTAGATGAACGGTGCCAGCGCCGATCCCTGAGCGAAGACGAGCAGGGTGCCGACCAGCAGCAGCACGACCAGAATCGGCGCGAGCCACCACTTCTTTCTGACCCTCATGAAGGCCCAGAGCTCTTTCAGTAAACCCATCCCGCTATCCTCGCTTCTTCGTCGTCAAAACTGGCGCTCCAGGTCGCTGGGCGGAGCATCGCCGCGATCATACCAGTAGCTGTCGGTCTTCGCCGCATGTCTCAGCGGGTGCCGCCCGACCGACCGGCGAACGATACCCGTGGGTGTGAGTACAACGAAATAGACGATGCCGAGAAAGATCGGCGTCGTCACCTTCGACAGGACGTGCGCCAGGCCCATCCAGGCCTTCTCGACCGGGCGCAGGGCGGCCGGGGCCACGATCCCGCCGACGAGCAGCACGCCCGCGATGGAGCCGAGCACGGTCGCTGCCGTCCCGTGATCCCGCCAGATCGTGATGCCGGCGAGCACGGCGAAGGCGATGCCCACCGTGACACCGAATTTCCGAAGCTCCTCGCGCGTCTTCACCACGCCTCGTTCGATCGTCATCAGTCGAGCTCGATCTGTTCGCGCCAGTCGGTCTCTTCGACCCACTCTGGCTGGGCAGTCTTGTCGAGCAGGAACGGCCCGACCACCAGGTGATCCATCTCCGTCCGCATGAAACAGGTGTACGCGTCCGCCGGCGTACACACGATCGGTTCGCCGCGGACGTTGAAGGAGGTGTTCACCACGACCCCGCACCCCGTGCGCTCCTCGAACGCCTTGATCAGCGCGTAGTAATCTGGGTTGTCGGCGGGGTGTACGGACTGCACCCGCGCGGAGTAGTTGACGTGTGTCACCGCGGGGATGTCGGACCTCGGGATGTTCAGTTGTTCGATCCCGAACAGCGCCTTCTGCTCTTCATCGAGCGGGATTCGTCGCTCCTCGCTGACCGGCGCGACCAGTAGCATGTAGGGCGACTCGCGGTCGATCTCGAAGTAGTCGCTCACCCGATCGTAGGCCACACTGGGCGCAAACGGCCGGAAGCTCTCGCGGTATTTGATCTTCAGGTTCATCACCTTTTGCATCTTGGGGCTTCGGGGGTCGCCGACGATACTGCGCGAGCCCAGAGCTCTCGGTCCGAACTCCATGCGACCGTTGAACCACCCCAGCACTTTCTCGGACGCCAGCAGCTCGGCGGCCTCGGAGACGAGCGAGTCGCGATCGAGCTCCCGGTAGGGCGCCCCGAAGCCGTCGAGCGTCGCGCGGATCTGGTCAGGCGAGAACTCGGGTCCGAGATACGCGCCCTTCATGCCATCCCGGTCCGTCTTCTCCCGCTCGCCCCCGCAGTGCCGATGCCAGATGAGGGAGGCCACTCCCAGCGCGCCGCCGGCATCGCCCGCGGCGGGTTGGATCCAGACCTGGTCGAAGGGGCCCTCGCGCAGGATTCGTCCGTTCCCCACGCAATTCAGCGCCACGCCCCCGGCGAGGCAGAGGTTGCTCGAACCCGTCACTTCTTTCGCCGTGCGAGCCATGCGCAGCATCACCTCCTCGCAGACGTCCTGAACGGATCGGGCGAGGTCCATCTCTCTCTGCGTAATCGGCGATTCGGGGCTGCGTCGAGGTGCGCCGAACAGCTTGTCGAACGCCCGGCTCGTCATGGTGAGCCCGGAGAGGTAGTTGAAGTACTGCTGGTCCAGACGGAACGAACCGTCGTCGCGAAGATCGATGAGGTGGTCGAGGATCGTCTGGACGAAGCGGGGCTCTCCGTACGGGGCCAACCCCATGACCTTGTACTCGCCCGAGTTGACCTTGAACCCCGTGTAGTAGGTGAACGCGGAGTAGAGAAGCCCGATCGAGTCCGGCCAGTGGAGCTCCTTCAGGATCTCGATGTCGCTGCCGTGTCCTCGGCCGATGGAGGCCGTGGCCCACTCGCCGACCCCGTCCATGGTCAGGATCGCGGCGTCATCGAAGGGGGACGGGTAGTAGGCGCTGGCCGCGTGCGATTCGTGGTGCTCCGCGTAGAGGACCGGACCATCGAACCCGAGCTCGCGGCGGAGCTGGCGATCCATGTAGAGCTTGTCCTTGATCCACAGCGGCCCGGCCATCAGGAACGACTTGAAACCGCTCGGCACCACGCCGAAGTAGGTCTCGAGGATTCTCTCGAACTTGAGCAGCGGCTTGTCGTAAAACCCGACGTAGTCGAGGTCGTCGGGCGTGATCCCCGCTTCGCCCAGACAGTACTCGACCGCGTGTGTGGGAAAGTCCGCGTCGCCCTTCTTGCGGGTGAAGCGTTCCTCCTGTGCGGCGGCGAAAACCTCGCCATTTCGCAAGAGACAGGCGGCGCTGTCGTGGTAGAAGGCCGAGATGCCCAGGGTCCAGGTGGACGCAGCAGCGTCAGGACTGGCTTGATGTGGCACGGTTCGCGAGTCGTTCCAGACTGTTAGTGGGCGTGACAGTGCGCATGAACGAACGCGACAGGTGCAAGCACCGTACCAACCTACGGCGTTGCGAGCGAGTCCAGGAAAGCGGTCAAGGGACCGGCGATCTGGCGATGACCCTTCGGGCTGTAGTGGGCGTTCTGAGGGAGGAACGCACCAGCCGAGTCGTCGTGGATCGCGCTGGTCAGATCGAGCATCGAGAGCCCGCGTCGGTCGGCGTACTGTCGGACCCGGGAGCGTCGGCGATCGTTCGCCACACCCGCCCTTGGCCCCGCGAGATACACGAGTACGGTCTCGAAGCGGTGTTTGTCCCCCAGAGCGGCGAGGCGGTCGAAAATGCGTTCGTTGAGGACCCACTCCTCCTCGGACGGACCCGAGAGCATGCGGTCGGCCCCGTAGAGCGCTCGCACGACTGCCTCGTACAGGTGCAAGCGCTCGTAGAAACGGGGTCGCGGGTATTCGATGAGCTCGAGCGTGTCACCGGCAAGCCGGAAACGTGGTACCGCGAACCCGAGACCGGCGTAGCGTGGCCGCACCCGCCGGAAGTCGTCGAAGTAGAGCGCGATGACGACGTAGTCGGGGTTCGTCCGCTCCACGACCGATTCGGCCGCCAGGAGCATGAGGTCCGCTCCCCAGCCCGGCATCCCGAGGTTGTCCACACGCAGCCAGGGAAGCTCGGCCTCGACGAGATCGGTGAATCGCTCGTCTTCCTCGACGCCGACGCCGAACGTGTAGGAATCTCCGAGCACGAGTGCCCTGGGACGATCGTCCGGCCCCTCAAGCTCTCGGTTCTGACGAAACCCGTCCGAATTCGAGGTGAGGGTCGTCGTCCGGGGCTCGGCCGGTGGGTAGTCGAAAGGTGAGCTGCGGCCGGGGTGCAACGCGTAGCCGTACTCCGGGTGGCTTCCGAAGTGCCCGGTCCAGTACGGCTCCGGGGGATACGCGAGCGGGGGGTAGATGTCGAGTACCCGCAGCGTTCCTTCCACCAGGATCAAGGTGACGATGACGCTCGCGAGAAACAGAACCGAATTACGGAGCATACGTGGCGATCCTAGGGAGTCGGGTGCTGGCTCTTTTGCAGGCGGACGCCGAAGACCGATTCGAACTCGTCGACGACCCTCTGCTTGAGGAGATCGAGCCGCACCTCGCACCCCTCCGACTCGATGCTCGTCACGTCCACGCCGTCGATGCCGCAAGGAACGATCCAGCGGAAGCCGGCGAGACTTTCGGCCGTGTGGTTGAGCGCGAATCCATGCGTCGTGATCCAGCGGCTCGCATGGATCCCGATCGACGCGATCTTCCGGATCGCCCCCGCCCGCACGAGACCGGTCGCCTCCAGGGACGGCACCACTCCGTCGCCGGTCGCGCTCGCGATCCCCTCTCCCACCCAAACGCCGGTGAGCCCCTCCGCGCGGGCCGCGTCGAGACCGAGGCTGCCGAGCGTCCGGATCATCACCTCCTCCAGGCTGCGAAGATACCAGTGGAGATCCCGTCGATACCGTCCGAGGTCCAGGACAGGGTAGCCGACCAGTTGCCCCGGACCGTGGTACGTCACGTCCCCACCGCGCTCGATCTCGTGGTTGACGACTCCAGCCTCTCGAAGCGCTTCCGCCGAGGCGGTCACGTGGACATCGGCCGAGGATCGGCCATGGGTGATGACGGCGGGGTGTTCGAGCAAAAAGAGGACGTCGTCCTCGAGGACGCCATCCCGCTTCGCCTGAGCGGTGTCCCGCTGCAGCTCGAGAGCCTCGTCGTAGGAGATACGGCCAAGGTCTCTCCAGACTCCTCCGCCCACCGTCAGATGTGGATGGGCCGTCCGAGAGCGACGAACGCTGCCTCCATCACGGCCTCGGCCATGCTCGGGTGGGCGTGCGCGTGACCGGCGATCTCGTCCAGCGTGGTCTCGAGCTCGCGCCCGAGCCCGACCTCCGCGATCAGCTCGCTCACGTTGTGACCGATCATGCAGGCGCCGAGCACTTCACCGTACTTCGCATCCGCGATGAACTTGATGAATCCCTCGTTCGAAGCGGCCGTGAGCGCTCGGCCATGCGCCTGGAGAGGATACGTCCCGGTCACCACGTCGTGGCCGGCTTCCCTGGCCTGGACCTCCGTCATTCCGATCGAAGCGACCTCCGGGTGACAGTAGCCCACTGACGGGATGTTGTCGTAGCGCATGGGGTGTCCCGGCTGCCCGGCCAGGTGCTCCGCCGCGACGATCCCCTCGTGTGAGCCCACGTGGGCGAGCATCGGCTGGCCCGCGACGTCTCCGATCGCATAGACGCCCTCGGCGGTCGTGCGGCACCATTCGTCGGTCTTGATGAAACCGTCTTCGAGCGCCACGCCGTTCTCCTCGAGACCGAGATCCTCGGTTACCGGGCGTCGGCCGACGGCCATGAGGACCATGTCCGTCTTCTCGATCCCCTCTGACCCGTCGGCGTTCTCGACCGTGAGGATCATCGGGCTCTGCGATCGATCGAGCTCTTTGACCCGGGTCCCTGTTCGGATCTGCATGCCGCGCTTCTTGAACGAGCGCCCGAGCGTCTTCCCGATGTCCGGATCCTCGAGCGGCACGAGCGAGTCCAGGGCCTCGATCAGCGTGACCTCGACCCCGAACGCGTTGAAGACGTCGGCGAACTCGACCCCGACGTAGCCCGCCCCGACGATGACGAGCCGACCCGGCAGCGACTGGAGCCCCAGCGCCTCTCGACTGCCGATGACCTTTTCGCCGTCGAACTCGAAGCCCGGGAACGTCTTCATGACCGATCCGGTCGCGATGACGATGTTCCTGGCCGAGAGCTCTGTGGGCTCGTCACCCTCGACGGCTACCTTCCCGGGCCCGGCGAGCCGGCCACGCCCGTTGTAGACGTCGATCTTGTTCTTCTTCATCAGGTACTGGACGCCGCCAGTCGATCGCTTCGTGATACCGCGGCTACGCTCGACAGCGGCCGTGAAGTCGTACTCGACCTGGATCGGCTTCACGCCGAGTTCGTTGCCGTGGCTCTTTAAGTGCTGAGCCAGGGCGGCACTCTCGAGCAGGGCCTTTGCCGGGATGCACCCCCAGTTCAGACACGTCCCCCCGAAGCCTCCCTCGTACGAGCCGCTCTCCACGATCGCGACGCGTTGTTTGAGCTGGGCCGCTCGAATCGCGCTCACGTATCCGCCCGGACCGGCCCCGATGACTACGCAGTCGTATGTATCGGCCATTCTATGAGCTCGCTTTACGTATCGGTAAAGTCGTTGGTGCGTATGTTCAGAAAGCTAGAGAATCATCTCGAGCGGATTCTCGAGCATCGCCTTGAACGTCCCGAGGAATTCCGCGCCGCTGGCGCCGTCCACCACACGGTGATCGCAGGACATGGTGACCCGCATCCGCTTTCGGACGACCAGCTCGCCGTCGACCACGACCGGCTTCTCGGTCGTGCGTCCCACTGCGAGAATCCCCGCCTCCGGTGGATTGATGATGGCGGTGAACTGGTCGATCTCGTACATGCCGAGGTTGCTGACCGAGAACGTCGCGCCCTGATACTCCTCGGGCACGAGCTTGCGTTCCCGGGCCCGCGTGATCAGGTCACGGGCTTCGTCGGAGACCTGACGGAGGCCTTTCCGGCTCGCGTTGCGCAGGACGGGCGTGATGAGCCCGCCGTCGAGCGCCACCGCAATGCCGATGTCGACCGAGCCGTGATATCGAACGGCCTCGCCTTCCCATGACGCGTTGACGTTCGGGTGTCGGGCCAGGGCCTCCGCGGTCGCTTTGAGCAGGAGGTCGTTGACGCCGACCTTGCCCTCGGTGGCTCGTGCGTTGAGGTCGGCCCGGAGCTCCAGGGCCCGCCCCATGTCGATCTCGGTGGTGAGAAAGAAATGGGGTACCGGCCCGATCGACTGAGCGAGCCGCCGTGCGATGGCCTTCCGCATCTGACTCGCTTCCTCGACCCGATCCGCGAGAGGCGGGGGAGTGAGGCGCTCCGGCGTGGGCCGGTCTCCCGTAGCGACCGGGGCAGGTGCCGGAGCGGTGAGCGCTGCCTCCACGTCCGCCTTCACGATCCGCCCACCCGGTCCGGAACCGGCGACCCCCGAGAGGTCCAAACCGCTCTCCGCGGCGATTCGTCGCGCCACCGGTGACACCTTCAGTCGCCCGTCCTCCGAGGTCGCGACGTCCGTCCCGGTGTCGACGGGCTCAGCGGAAGGGCTCGGCTCGACCGCCGGCGCGATCGGTGCAGGGGGCGTTTCCGCCTCCGCAACGTGCTCGGCCGAAGGCTCGGAGGGTGCGGCGGCGGCCGCCGCCGCGATCAGCTCGTCGATCGCTTCCCCGGGGTCGGCGATCACGCCGATCAGCGCCCCGACGGGCACGGTCTGACCGGGCTGGACAAGGATCTTCCGGAGGACGCCGCCGCCCAGGGCCTCGACCTCCATGTTGGCCTTGTCCGTCTCGATCTCCGCGACGATGTCGCCTTGCGAGACCACGTCCCCCTCGCTGATCCGCCACTCGATCAGCTTGCCCTCTTCCATCGTCGGGCTCAGCTGAGCCATTACGACCTTAGTCGCCATAGATCCTGAGCGTCCTAGTTGACGTGGCACACGTGCCGAACCGCCTCCACGACGTGGTCGGCGTTCGGAAACACGAGCTTTTCGAGGTTTCGGGCATACGGCATGGGAACATCGAGTCCGGACACCCTCGCGATCGGCGCATCGAGCCAATCGAACGCATCGCGCTGGATGTCGTCGACGAGCTGAGACCCGACGTTGCACGCCGGCCAGCCCTCCTCGACGATGACGGCACGGTTCGTCTTCTTTACGGACTCGATGACCGTGGGGACATCGATCGGGCGCACCGTCCGCAGGTCGATCACCTCGACGTCGATCCCCTCGGCCTCGAGCTTCGTCGCGGCGGCGAGAGACTGATGAACCATCTTGGCGTAGGTGACGATGGTCACGTCCGTGCCCTCGCGCTTGACCGCCGCCGATCCGATCGGGATCACGTACTCCTGCTCCGGCACATCGTCCTTCACCGTGTTGTACATCAGCTCGCTCTCGATGAAGCAGACGGGGTCGTTGTCCCGAATCGCGGCCTTGAGCAGACCCTTGGCGTCGTGGGCCGTCGCGGGCGCCACCACCTTCAGGCCCGGGACATAGCTCAACCACGGCTCCGGACACTGCGAGTGCTGGGCGGCGAGCTGAAGCGCTGCCCCACCCGGCCCGCGGAACACGATCGGGACGTTGTACTGCCCGCCGGACATCTGGTAGAGCTTCGCCGCGCTGTTGATGACCTGGTCGATCGCCAGCAGAGCGAAATTCCACGTCATGAACTCGACGACCGGCCGCAGACCGACCATAGCGGCCCCGACGCCGAGACCGGCAAATCCGAGTTCCGCGATCGGCGCGTCGCGCACTCGCCACTCGCCGTAGGTGTCGAGAAGTCCCTTGGAGACCTTGTAGGCGCCGTCGTACTCGCCGACCTCCTCTCCGATGATGAAGACGGCCTCGTCACGGTCCATCTCCTCTCGAAGCGCCTCGTTCAGAGCCTCCCGGTACGTAATCACGGCCATCAGGAGAACTCCTTCCGCCAGCGATCCCGGCGAGCGATGCCGTGAGCGTACTCGTCGGAGTACACGTTCTCGTACACCGCGGAGGGCTCGGGGAACGGACTCGCGTCGGCGAACTCCGCAGCCCCTTCCGCCTTCTCGATCGCGGTGCGGTCCATCTCGTCGTACTCCCCGGCGGTCAGCCTTCCCGCGTCGATGAGCCGTCGGCGGTAGGAGAGGATCGGGTCGTCGGACCGCCACTTCTCCACTTCCTCGCGCGTCCGATACGTCCCGTGCGACGGGTCGGCCATCGAGTGGCCCATGTATCGATAGCAGCGCGCCTCGATGAAGGTCGGGCGCTTCTCGTTCCGCCCGCGAGCGATCGCCTCATCCATGATCTGTCTGACCGCGAGTACGTCCATACCGTCGACGACCACCGACTCGAGACCCGCGAACGCCTTCCCTCGCTGTACGAGCTCATCCGCGGCGGCCACGCGGCGGATGTCGGTGCCCATACCGTAGGCGTTGTTCTCGAGGAAGAAGATCACCGGGAGGCCCCAGCGGGCCGCCATGTTCATCGACTCGTGGAAGGCGCCGATGTTGACGACGGAATCGCCGAAGAAGCACAGGCAGACCTGATCGCCGCCGCGGTACCGGACCGCGTATGCGGCTCCGATCGCGAGGGGGAGATGGCTGCCGACGATCCCGTGGCCGCCCATGAAATTGAGTTCCTTCGAGAACATGTGCATCGAACCGCCGTAGCCACCCGAACACCCGTCCACCCGGCCGTAGAGCTCCGACATCACGGATTCAGGGGTGATTCCGCGGACAAGGGCCTGTGCGTGCTCCCGGTAGGCCGTGATCAGATAGTCATCCGAACGCAACGGCGTGATCGCCCCGACGGCCACGGCTTCCTGACCGATATAGAGGTGACAGAACCCGCCGATCTTCCCCATCTGATAGACCTCGGCCGTCTTCTCCTCCACGCGGCGCGCGAGAATCATCAGGCGAAGCAGCTCGACCGACTCGTCGCGCGAAAGCCCCAGGAAATCGGTGGAGTCACCCTCGGCGGCGAGCTCGCCCGCACGATCCTCATCGGGTGCGGTCGCCGGCTCGCGGGGCGCGGCCGTCTCGCCGGCCCCCGCTCCGTTGCCGCCCATGCCGTCGCCGTCCCGCCCCCGGGGCGGTTCCTGCCCCGCAGGTGGTTCCTGTCCCGTAGCCACGGGCTCGGTGGGCTCGCTCATGAGCTCATCCTCTTTCTATCCGTCAGCCGGCGGCGAGCTCAGCGACACGAGCCCTCAACTCGACCACCTGCTCCCGGGCGTGGTAGCTGGAGCGGACGAGCGGTCCACTCTCCACGTGGAGGAAGCCCCGGTCCTCGCCGATCCGTTTCCAATCCGCGAACTCTTCGGGCGACACGTAACGTGCGATCGGGAGGTGATCCGGAGAGGGCCTGAGATACTGGCCCAGTGTGAGGATCTGGACACCCGCCTCCAGGGCGTCGTCCAGGAACTCGTCGACGTCTTCGGCGGCCTCGCCGAGGCCGAGCATGATGCCGGTCTTGATGAGAACGCCGTCCCGGATCTCCCGCGCCGTCCGCAGCACGTCGAGCGATCGGTCGTATCGTCCGCCGGGGCGCGCCGTGCGGTGCAGCCGCCGGACCGTCTCCATGTTGTGATTGAAGATCTCGGGCTCCGCCTCTACCACGGTTCGTATGGCTTCGGGCATGCCTCTGAAGTCCGGGGTCAGCACTTCGATCGAGCACTCCGGCCGTCGCGACCGGGTTTCGCGGATCATCTCCGCGAATATCCACGCCCCGCCGTCCGGGAGGTCGTCACGGTCGACGGACGTGATGACGCAGTGGTTGAGCTCCAGCTTCGCGATGGCCTCGGCGACACGCCGCGGCTCGTCCTCGTCGAGCGCCTCGGGACGACCGTGCGCGATGGCGCAGTAGGGACAGTTTCGGGTACATACGTCGCCCATGATGAGAAACGTCGCCGTGCCTGATTCCCAGCACTCGCCGATGTTGGGACAGTGAGCCTCCTCGCAGACGGAGTTGAGCTCCAGCCCCCGCATCAGCTCCTTCAGGTGGACGTAGTTCGGCCCGCCGGGCGCACGCACCTTCAACCACCTCGGCTTCTGCGCCGGCCAGGGCGGTTCGGATCCGTTCCCGTGTATGATGTCGAGCGGCTTCAAGCGCCTGTCTTCCTGATCATCGATCGATTCGACCCGCGAGTCCCGGAGCGGGCAGAACAAAAAAAGATACCCGCTCACGCCTGAGCGTCCAAGGCGACGGCGCCCTCGACGGAGGCCGACCGGGGCCGGCCTCCGATCGGGAGCGTCATCAGCAGTCCTCCCACGGACGATCCGCGGATTCCTCCGCATCGAGCGCCGTGTGGAACAGCCGTCCGATTGCACGCGCGTCCGTCGTGGACTGCGTCACCGCCAGGACATCGCGGCTGCGAAGGCTCATCCGGTCCCCGAAGAGGTCGCGGAACCGGAGCCACGGCCTGGGCCAGCGCTGATCGATGGAGTCCAGAATCGTGAGAGCCGTGCTCTGGTCCACGAAAATCCGGAACGTCCGGGTGTAGACCACCCAGAAATCGACCCGCCGCGCCTTCTTCTCCGGCTCCTGCTCGAAATAGTGTGTCAAACGATTCGTCATACGATCCTCCCAGGCCGGTCTGCCTGGCTCATCGACGGGGAGTGAATCCCCTACGGACAACAAAAAACCCCATCGGCCGGTGGCGGATGGGGTGTCCGATCGAGGACCGCATGGGCGATCCCGTCAGCGCACGGGTTCCACCCGTCCGGCTCCTCTTATCTGTTCGGCCGCTCGCCGCCCCGGGGGGCTCGCGAGCAAATCAGCCGCGTCTGACCCGCCTGAGGCTGGTCGGGGTTGTGAAAAGGGCACTGAACCCTCCTTCGCTGACTCCGTCGTACGTGCGTCTTCCCCCCTGGGCACAGCCGTCCGGGGGGGCGCCGATGCTAGAAAGCACCGTCCGCCTTGTCAAGAAATCCAATGCGTCACGGAGGTTTGCTAGCGCCTCACACCCCGAATATCTTCCCGCGCATGACATACATCATCACGCAGCCGTGCATCGGTGAGAAAGACGCCTCGTGCGTCGACGTGTGCCCGGTCGATTGCATCTACGAGGGTGAGGATCAGTTCTACATCCACCCCGAGGAGTGCATCGACTGCGGCGCTTGCGTCCCGGAATGCCCCGTCGAAGCGATCTTCCCCGATGACGAGGTGCCCGATCAATGGCAGGAATTCGTCGGGAAGAACTACACGCATTTCGACGTGCCCCCGCCTGCCTGAGCGCGCCATGCCGCGTCTCCTGGACATCGACGGTCTCGAATGGAAGGTCGTCGCGCTCCCGCAGGAAGCCGAGCGGCGCGACGCCGACCCCTGGCACTATGCGCGGATCCGGTACGTGCCACACGGGCACGAGGAGCATCGAACCCGTGAGACGTGGCTGCGAATAGAAGAAGACGTACCGGCGACCGACGTCCTCGACCAGTACGACGATGAGTATCTGGTCGAGGCCTTTCTCTCCGCCGAAGCCGTGAACGGAGCCTGACATGCGTAGAAGGTGGGTGACCTCGATCCTGGCGGGCGCGATCGCGTGCTCACCGGCGGTCGCTCAGGAGGTGGAGCAGGATCACGCCGCGATGGACCATGCGGCCATGGGTCACGAGACGGGCGAGGTGATCGACGAATCGGCGCCGCCCGAACTGCCGATCGTCAACGACCTGCTGCGCATCGCGCACGATCAGGAAAACCGAGTCGTGGAGGTCATCGTGGGCCCCGTCTCCTTGCCCGCGGCCTCCGGCCATCTTCGGACTCCGATCCAGATGATCGAGCTCGGGATCGAGGGCTGGATGCACGGCTTCTCCTGGGAGATGCGAGACGCCGCGGGAGACGTCCTGCCGGAACGTCTGCTCCACCACGTCAACCTGATCGACCCCGATAGTCGCGAGCTCTTCTCGCCCATCGCCCGCCGGATCATGGCCGCGGGCCGGGAGACGAAGGGCGAGGGAGTGCCGGGGCTTCTGGGCTATCCGCTGCAGCCCGGGAACCGGGTGCTGGTGAACGCGATGTTCGCGAGCCTTCCGGACGCCGGGTATGACGAGGCCTATCTGCACATCAGCCTGCCGTACACGCCGGCGGACGACCCCGGCTTCATCCGCCCCCGCAACGTGTATCCGTTCTACCTGGACGTGATGGGGCCGGTCGGCGACAAGGAATTCGCTCTGCCTCCGGGGACCCACGGTCGCACGTGGGAGGGTCGGCCGGCCGTCAGCGGGCGCCTGCTCGCACTGGGCGGTCACCTGCATGACTACGGCGACTGGATCCGTCTCGAAGATCTGACCACCGGGAAGATCCTCTGGGAGGGGAAGCCGGTGATGGGCGATGGCGGCGCGGTGGAGAGCGTTCCGACCGGGAAGCTGTGGTGGCGAGGCGGTGCGCGGATCGATGCGGACCACACCTACCGGATCTCGGTTCAGTACACGAATCCTCTCGACGTCCCGGCGCCGGATGCCGCGATGGGGGCGATCGGCGGGGTCATCCTCTCGAACGACGCGCGGTGGCCCGAGTTCGATCGCGACGACCCGGACTACCTCGAGGACCTCCGGAACACCCTCAACAAGCCGAACGAGTCGCACGAGCATGGCGCTGCGGCGATGGATGCGGCCGAGCCGGCGACCGGCGATGACGGTCACGAGCATACCACCGGGTCGGCCGGCGCCTCGGACCCCTCCTGACCGGCGACCGGGGCCCGCGTCCCGGTCGTGAGTAGCCGCCGTGCCTGAGCTGCCGGACATCGAGGTCTACATCGAGGCGATCCAGCGCCGAATCCTCGGAGAGGAGCTCGAGAGTGTCCGCCTGGGCAGCCCGTTTCTGCTTCGCACGGTCGATCCGCCGCTGAGCTCGGCCGATCGGCAGATCGTCACGACGGTCCGGAGACTCGGGAAGCGAATCGCGATCGGTCTGGAAAACGACCTCTGGCTTGTGGTCCACCTGATGGTCGCGGGCCGGTTCCGTTGGGATCCGCCCGGAGCCGCCATCACGAGACGGCTCGGATTGGCGGCCTTCGACTTCGCCGCGGGTTCGCTTCTGCTGACGGAGGCGGGGACGAAGAAGCGCGCATCCCTCAAGGTCCTGGCCGGTTCGGAGGGCCTCCTGGCCGAGGACCCCGGCGGACTCGAGCCACTCGAGATCGACCGCGAAGCGTTCCGTGACCGGCTCGTGTCGAGAAACCACACTCTGAAGCGCGCCCTCACGGACCCGGGTCTGTTCAGCGGCATCGGGAACGCCTACTCCGACGAGATCCTCCATGCCGCGCGCCTATCGCCGATCAAGTGGACTCAGCGGCTCGACGACGACGAGATCGATCGTCTCTACGCCGGGGTCCGGACGACACTCACCGACTGGACCGATCGCCTCCGGGCCGAGGCGGGCGACGGTTTTCCAAAGAAGGTGACCGCGTTCCGCGACGAAATGGCGGTGCACGGGAGATTCGACGAGCCCTGCCCGATCTGCGACTCTCCGGTCCAGCGCATCCGGTACGCGGAAAACGAAACCAACTATTGCGCGATCTGTCAGACGGGGGGCACGGTCCTCGCCGATCGGGCCATGTCGCGGCTCCTCGGGAAGGACTGGCCGCGTACGCTGGACGAGCTCGAGACGATGCGTTCCGGGCCGGACGACGCCCCGTGATCAAGTTCCACTATCACAAGGCACCGCGTGACATTCCGCGCATCGGAGTCGCGAAGGGTGACCCCATGTGCCACGTCTACAGCGACCTTTCGGTCGACGAGCTCGTGGCCTGGGGTGCCGCGCGGGGTCTTGATCGCGAGTGGATCCACCACTCCTCGATGCCTCACTACGATGCGTTCGGTGAGCGGCTCGAAGGCTGTGGCGCCGGGGTGGGGCGGCGTGAGCTCGTCGCGGACATCCGACGGTGGCGCACCGGCGAGGTCGGCGGGACCTAGCCCACGGGAATCGTCGCTCCCGTCCGCGCGCGCAGCGCCGAGCGGAATCGCGTGAGGGTCTCCGCGTAGAGCGGGTCGTCGATGAGATCCTGGGTGTGCCCGGGGTCGGCCGCGAAGTCGTACAGCTCCTCGGAGCCGTCGGGGCGGACGAGGTATCGAAACCCGCCGCCGGTCAGCCCGAACCAGCCGGTGTCGATCTCGGTCAACAGAGTGTCCGGACGTTGTTCGGTCAGAAACGAGCGCCCCGGGAATTCCGACGGGAGGTCGAGCAGGTCGAGCAGCGTCGCGGGCAGATCGCGCAGGCCCACCGGCGCCGCGATGTGTGAGTTTCGGGGGCCGGACAGTTCTCGATCGAGCGACTCGGGAAGCCGGATCACGAGCGGCACGTGAGTCTCCTCGGGGTAGAGCGTGTGTCCATGTCCCACGCGTCCGTGTTCGCCGAACGTTTCTCCATGGTCCGAAGTGATGACCACGATCGTGCGCTCCAGCAGACCCCGCCGGTCGAGCTCCTGCAGCACGAGATCGACTTCGTGGTCGACGAAGCGAACCGCGCCGTCGTACGCGTTCTCCATGGCGGACAGCTCCGCCGGGGAGTACCGGCTCGCCAGGAGCCCGCGTCGATACCAGGGCAACGAGGGCGCTTCGGGATCCGACAGGTACTCCGAAGGGGCGTCATACGGAGCGTGGGCGTCGAAGTAGTTGAGGAAGGCGAAAAACGGTCGATTCTCGTCCTCCCCGAGCCAGTCCAGAAACTGGCGGCTGACGACTGGAGCCGCCTTCTCCGGAAAGTCCTTCGGCACTCCGCGAAGCGTCCGGATCCCGCGGACGACCCGGCGGGGCCAGAAGGAGCTGACGAGGATCATCCCGACGCTGCCCGGGTGATCGCGGTACCTGTGGAACCCTCGGGCGAGCCCGAAGAACTCCGAGGCATAGAAGAGGTTGGCGACGAACCCGCCCGTACGGTACCCCTGGCCCGCGAAAAACTCCGCGAGGGTCAGGTGTTCGTGTCCCAGGGGCGTGTATGGGTCCGTCCCCAGTTCCGTGTTGTGGCGTCCGGTGAACATCGTCGCGTGCGACGGGAGGGTCCAGGATGAGCTCGAGAGCGCGTGGTCGAAGACGAGCCCTTGCTCCGCCCATCGCTCGAGCCCGGGGGTGGTACCCGGTGTGCCTCCGTGTACCGACATGCTCGCGGCGCGTTGCGTGTCCAACACCACCAGGAGGACGTTCGGGGCGTCCGGGGCCTCGGGCAGGACATTCGTGGCGCGTCGCTCTCGGAGTGCCGAATCGAGCACGGTGTACGCGATCATCGCCGCGATCAACAGTGCACCACCCGCAGCGCTCCAGTTCAGCCAGCGTCGCGCAGTGGGGCTCGGTCGCCGCGAGATCGCGATTCGATAGCTCACCGCGAAGGCGAAAATCCCGGTGGCTGCTTCATGGAGCCGCCCGGTCTGTCCGATCCAGGTCCAGAGGACGGCCGCCACAGCGATTGCCGACAGGACACGGACCGTGACCGGACGTCGTATCGCCCGACCGCCGGCCCACAGGAGGCCGCCAAAGAGGGCGAACACCGCGATCGAGGTGAGCGGTGCCAGCCAGATCGATTCGGGTCCAAAGGTCCAGTTGTCGGCCGGGACACGGCCGAGGAAACCCACTCTCCCCGCCAGATACCAGGTCTCGCCAAGACCCGAGATCAGCCCGAACCAGGCCGACAGAGCCAGGCAGCCGCGCAGCGTCATGACGGGGCTCCCGGAAGGTGCGGGAGACGAGAGCGTGAGACGCGTGATCGCAAGGACGCCGAGCGTGAGAACGGCGAAGGTCGCGAGGACGAACGCGCCGTCGAGTGTCCGTCCGGCCAGCGACGGAACGAGAGGTGCGAGAAGGAGCCAGAGCAGCATCGGCCCCATGGCCAGCCCGACGTGCAGCGCGGTCGTCCGCGTCGCTCTTTGATCCACCGCCCCCCCGTTACCCCGTCGGCACCGGCAATGAGAACCGGCGCCGGGGCCTCACATCAGTATTCCGCCAATTCGGCGATCGCCTCGGCGATGTCGTCGACTTGTGGCAGGATCGCGGCCTCGAGCGACGGCGCGTAGCCGACAAAGGTGTCCGTCGAAGTGATGCGGCGGACTGGCGCGTCGAGCCATTCGAAGAGCTCGTCCGCGATACGCGCGGAAATCTCGGCCCCGTAACCCCATGACTTCGCGTCCTCGTAGGCCACGATCACGCGGTTCGTCTTCTTCACGGACTCGCGGATCGTGTCCATGTCCAGCGGACTCAGCGTCCGCAGGTCGATCAACTCGACATCGACCGGGATCTCGTGCTTCTCCAGAAGCTTGATCGCCTTCCTGGTGCGCTCCACGAGCGCGCCGTAGGTCACGATCGTCAGATCCGACCCCGGTCGAACGATGTTCGCCTTTCCGAGCGGGATCATGTACTCCGGGCCAGGATAGGAGCCCTTGTTGTAGGTCTGCCTGTACAGGTGCTTGTGCTCGAGAAACAGCACGGGGTCGTCGCACCGGATGGCGGTTCGAAGGAGTCCGTTCGAGTCCTGAGCGTTTGACGGACAGACGACGTGCATCCCCGGGGTATGCGTGAAGAGCGACGCGCCGGTCTGGGAGTGGTAGATCGCCCCGCCAGTCAGGTAGCCGCCGTACGTTGTCCGTATTACGACCGGACACTTGAACGCCCCGTTCGAGCGCCACCGCATCGTGGTCATCTCGTTTCGGAGCTGGTGAAACGCCGGCCAGATGTAGTCGAAGAACTGGACCTCCACGACCGGCTTCAGCCCGAGTATGGCCATGCCGATCGCCCGCCCCACGATGTTCGCTTCAGCGAGCGGCGAGTTGAACACACGCGCCGAGCCGAACTGACGCTGCAGGTTGGCGGTGACCTTGAACACGCCCCCCTTGCCCTTCACGCCGTCCAGATGTTGCTCGCGGGTCGCGTCCGCGACATCCTCGCCGAAGACGACGATCCGCGGGTCGCGGGTCATCTCGTCACGAAGACACGCGTTCAACAGATCGACGACGGTCGTCGGGTCGCCCTCGGGCACGGGCTCGGTGTCGAAGGCGTCGGAGGTCGGATCGACGTCGGGGGAGTAGACATGGTGGTAGACCGTATCCGCGCCCGGCTGGGGCCGCTCGGCGGCGCGGTCCGCCGCTTCGGCCAGCTGTTCGTCGATCTCCGTCTTCATCTTCTCGATCGACTCATCGTTCGCGAGTCCCTGATCGATCAGGTACGCCGCGAACGTGGTGATCGGGTCTCGCTCGGCCTCGGCCTCGCGCTCAGACTCCGGCTTGTAGAGCCGTTCATCGTCCGACATGGAGTGGCTGTAGGGCCGTGTCACGTGGGCATGGACCAGGGCTGGGCCCTTGCGCTCGCGGCAGTACTCCGTGGCAAGCTGCATCACGTCGTAGCTGGCGAGCGGGTCGGTGCCATCCACCTCCTGCGTGTAGAGCCCCGGGAAGCCGGTGACGAGCTTCGAGATGCTGCCGCCCGGCGTGTTCACCTCGACCGGTACCGAGATGGCGTAGCCGTTGTCCTCCACCAGGAAGATCACGGGCAGTTCGAGATTGGAGGCGCTGTTGAGCGCTTCCCAGAACTCGCCCTGTGAGGTCGTGCCGTCGCCGGTGCAGACCAGCACCACCTCATCCCCATCCGCCTCCACGCGAAACTCATCGGTGCGGTGGGGGAGTCCGAGCCTCCGGGAACGAACGAGTCCCTCCGCGCACCCGACGGCCTGCAGAAACTGGGTGCCGGTCGGGCTCGAGGAGGTGACGATGTTGTGTGCCGGATGGCCGAAGTGCCCCGCCATCTGGCGCCCCCCACCCGACGGGTCGTCAGCCGCACCGACCGCCTGGAGAAACATCTCGTACGGCGACATGCCGAGCATCAGGCACAGCGCCCGATCCCGGTAGTACGTGAAGAACCAGTCATGGCCGGACTTCAGGACCATCCCCGCCGCGGCCGTGACTGCCTCGTGACCCGCGCTCGAGATCTGGAAGAAGATCTTGTTTTGCCGCTTCATCAGGATCTCGCGGTCGTCGATCCGCCGCGAGGTATACATGACGCGGTAGAGCTCTATAAGCTCTTCGGGTCGCAGCCCATGCCATTCGGGCTTCGAGACCGAAGGGACGTGTTCCGTGGGTGTCGCCATCGAATCGTCTTGTCGTGTGTGAAACGGCCGCTCGACTGGCGGAAATCCGGGTACCCCTGCGGCACGTCAGATTTCGGGCCAGCCAGCGGCGGGTGTGCTGAGGGGCCCAAAATAGCCACCCGACGCGGGTCCGACCACTTTACCGCTAGAAGCCGACCGGAAAATCCGTTCGGAGACGTGGCCCTGGCGAATCGGGGTACTCCGCGAGGGGGTCCCCACGTCCGGATGGCGGCATCAACTGGGTGCGGGCGTCACGC
>JAOTZH010000032.1 GCA_029861425.1 Gemmatimonadota bacterium | reverse complement strand
CGTCGGGCCCGCGCGAGCGCGGTCCACAGGCTGGCGATGAGCAGCGACAGTACCGCGCTCACGAAGAGCGCGACGTAGTTGAAGGTCCGATCGCCACTCCCGGTCGTCTCAAGGGCGGCGTCGACCCCCAAGACGGTGCTCCCGACCCAGGTGGTGAGCGGGTTCATCACCTCGCCGTGCAGCCCGACGAACCAGCCGACGGCCGCTCCGAGGCCCGGGATGTCGCCGATCAGCGGCAGCCGAGCGAGATAGCTGAGCAGGGTGAACGGGAACGGAAGCATGTAGAGAAGCACGTAGACCACGGCGAGCCGCACGAGCCATCCGCGTACCCACGCGCCGAGCCCCCGCGCGCCGGGCGCCAGCGAGCCCTGGGGATCGACCGGAGGGATCACCGGGGTCGACTCGTCGGCGTCGAGGAAGCGCGACCGCAGCTCCGGGGTCGGACGCATGCAGGTGTCCCGGCGTCCGAACCACCGGTACCGATTGCGCGCGACCCCCTTGTAGACGGCGTCCCTCAGGGGGCGCGGGACGACCAGAGCCACACGCGCCAGGCTGTACGGAAATCCGAGCCAGCCAGTCATTCGCAGGGCCGCGGTGGACCGGACATGGACGCCGCCATCGTCGATCAGGACGAAGCTGTCGGGGAGATCGGCGGGGTCGCTGACACCGGCCGCGGCGAGTGCCGAGCGGGCGGCCTCGGACTGAAGCGATGCGAACGTCAGGCGACCGTCGGGATCGCGTTCGATGAGCCGCTGGACCGTGGCATTGCACAGGTTGCAGACTCCGTCGAACAGAACGAGCGGTCTCGTCTGGAGGGTCATTTCGGGAGATTCCCGATCCGGTTCCATCGATCCTCCGTCCGACTCACCAGGGGGGCTCGCCGCCCATGTCCGCGTAGATCAGGGCCATCTCTTCGGGCCCGACCTTGATGTCGGCCGATGCGTAGAAGGCCGTAATCGCCGGGATCGTCGGCTCGACGGCGGACATGTCGGAAACCCCTGTCCGGAATCCGTCCGGATCCCAGAGCAACGACGCGTCGGCCGTCGCGTTCACTCGGGTTCCGTCCACCATCCGCTCGACCATCTCCTCCGTGATGGGGGATCCGACGCCGAGGGCTCCCAGGATCCGCTCCGTCAGCGCGAGCCCCGCCACGTAGGAGTACTTCCAGGCCCACGAGCGCGCGGCCGGAGTGCGCGGGTCGTCGACCCGCTCGTCCATCACCCACGACCGGACGAACTCGATGATCGCACGGGCCTCGGCGTACCGTGCGCCGCCCGCATCGCCGGGGATGTCCCAGCGGTTCATCGAGATCGCGATGGCCAGATCGAGCTCGGGAAACGCCTCGAAGTGGTTCGTCCACCCCCACATGTGCGCCCCGCCGTGACCGAACGAAGCGCTTCGCTCTCCCCAGTTGCTCAAGCGCCATATGAGACCCTGATCGGAGTCGGGAAGGCCGTCATCGAATTGAGGGGTCAACATCCACTGAACCGTTTCCTCATCCAGGATCCGTCCGCCGTCCAAGCCTCCACCCCCCATGTAGGCGAGAAGGAGGCGGATGTGCGAACCCGGCGTCGTGACCACCGTGCCCGCCGGAAAGTCGGCGAAGTAGATCGTCGGCGTTGGGATCAGGAGGCCGCCGAAGCGTGCGTAGCCCACCGACATTCGATCGAACAGGTCGGGCCGGACGTGCTCGCGGTCCTGCACCGGCGGGTACTGCGTGTCGACCATGTCGAGCGGGTCGAGGATGTGCTCCTGGACGTAGTCCGAGAAGGAGAGTCCCTCCGGATTCGCCACCTCGACGAGGTAGCCGAGAGTCGCCAGTCCGAGGTTGGAGTACCTGAAGGTCTCCCCTGGCGGGCCACCCCAGAGTGGAACGACTCCCGCGTATGGCGGAAAAGACTCCCTGGCGTACGCGGCCGGCACGTGTTCCCGGAGCGGAGGCGGTGTCTCGAACATCGAGAAGGCGCCGTTTCCGGAGAGACCGCTCCGGTGCGTGAGGAGGTGACGCGTCGTCACCTGGCCTCCAAAGGGGTTCTCGATGCGAAAGCCGCCGAGATACTCGTTCACCGGTCTGTCGAGATCTACCAGGCCAGATTCGACCAGCTGCATGACCGCTGTCCCCGTGTAGGTCTTCCCCATCGAGCCCGAGTGGGTCGTCGTCGCGGGCGACATCCGCTCGCCCGTCGACACGTCGGCCAGCCCGAAGCCCTCCTCATAGATCACCTGTCCGTGCCGGGCGATGGCGAGGTTCAGGCCCGGTGTGTCGTGGCGACGGAGGACGTGCGGGATGAATGCGCGCAGCGCTTCCACGAGACGCTGGTCGGGCGGGGGGAGCGCCTCCGAAATTCGTGCGGTGGAGGGGTCGCCGTGCCAGGAGGCTTGAACGGTGGCCCCTGATCCGGGCTCGCCCCGGGCGTCGTCCGTTTGTCCCGCGGGGGAGCAGTTCGCGAACGCGAGGCACGCCAGCACCACGAGACCGTCCCGAGCGGACATCAGGCCCCCCACACGGTCTCGTAGACCCGGAGGAAGTTCGCGCCCATCGCCTTCCGCACCTCCTCATCGGTCCAGCCTCGCCGCCTCAACCCATCGATCAGATTAGGCAGCTCCGCGATGCTCTCGAACCCGCGGACGAAACGCCACGGTTCATCGACCATGTCGGGCGGGATGATGTCGGTGTTGATCCCGCCTCCGTAGGGAATCGGCATCCCGTCGACGAAGTCGGTGCCGAGACCGACGTGGTCGACCCCGACCCGGTTCTTGATGTAGTCGTACTGATCGACGTGTTCCTCGATGCCGATATGCGGGACCGATCCGGTGTTCCCCCGGCCTCTCACGTGAAAGTCGTTCACGGCGGTGATCCCGATCACTCCGCCCGTCCCGGCGATCGCGTCGATGACCCGATCGCTGATACACCGCGCATTGTCGGCGATCGCCGCCACGTTCGTGTGACTGCAGATGACGGGGACCCCGCTCGAGATCGCGATCGCGTCGAGACTGGTCTGCTCGCCCGTATGACCGCCGACATCCAGGATCAGGCCGAGCGAGTGGATCTCCTCGACCAGCCGGACACCCGCTCGGGTGAGCGGCATGTGCGGCTCCAGACACCCGGCCCCGAACGGATTCGTGACGTTGTAGCACAGCCCGATCTGACGGAGCCCGATCTCGTGGAAGGCACGAAGGGCGGTGCGCGAGTTGCCGAGTGGCGAGTTGAAGGCGGATCCGAGCGCGTCGGCCGCCTGCCAGCAGAAGACGTTGGAGACGAGACCCCGTTCGTGCGCGGCCTTGATGTCGGCAACCGACCTTGTGAGCACCACCTCGTCCGAGAACTCGTCGAAGAAGTGGAGCATGGCCGCGAACGCGTTCATGTCCTGGGGGCCGCCCGCCACTCCGCAGTGAACGCCCCCTTCCTGCATCCCGCGCAGGTGAGACAGTCGCATGGCGCCCGCGAAGAGGCCCTCGACGACGATATCCGAATCGTCGTGGGATCGCACGGCCGGAGTGACCCGCTCGCCTCTCTCGGTGAGCCGCGCGTCTCCTTCGACGAACGCCGCTGGCACGAGAGAGCTGGCAGCGATTCCCTTCACGAAGTCGCGCCGATCCATAATCCCTCCGTCGTCCTCGAGGTGTGGGACCGCGTAGACGTCAGGCGGCCCGCTACTACTGGTCGTACCGTCGACGTGCTCGTGCAAGGAGGGCGATCGCGAGCAGCCAGCTCAAGACGATCGAAATGACGTAGACCTGGACCTGCTGTTCGAGGTTCGGGTCAGGCAGCATCCGAAACACGATCGTCTCCGCCGTATTGAACGTCGTGTGGTACACGACGGCCAGCAGGACGCTGCCCCTCGTGGCGAGGTACAGCGCCGTCATGAGGCACGCCTCGGCCGTGATCTGGGCGAGGTAGAGAAGTATCGAAAGCGGAGTCACGTCGAGAAACGACGGGATCGCCGCCCCCGGGAACCAGAACATCGGCGTGTGCCAGAAGGTCCAGGCGACGCCGATGACGAGACTCGCCTTCCAGACGCCCCCTGACTCCAGGAGTCGGGGTTGGGCGAAGCCCCGCCACCCGAGCTCCTCGGGCAACGGGCCAAACGGGAGCGCCCCGAGCAGCACGACCGGGGCCACCGCGAAGCCGGCGAGCACGTCGATCTCACTGAACGCGCCTCGGAACCCCGAAACGCCGATCGCCGCGGCGACCACGGCGACGGGGGCGAGCAACGCGAACAGCCACCAGGACGGCGAGGCTCGCCACATCAGGAGCTTTCTCAGGAGCTCCTTGACCGCCGGGCGTCCGCCCGAGCGAGCCGTCAGGATCAGCGCGGCGAACGTCGGACCGAACGGCGCGGGGAGGAAGAAGAGCACGATCGGCGAGAGCGTCTGCTCCCAGGCGGTATTCCACAGGACGACGAACGGGATCGTGAAGATCCACGTGAGAGCGTAGGCGAGGAGGAAGAAGCGTCCGAGTTCGCGGCTCAACAGCAAGTGAACCTCAGGGTGGAGCCTACCACGCGATGGCGGTGGGGTGGATTCCCTCGCCGTACACGAAGCGGGATCCGACGGCACCCACCACGGCGGTCTCCCGGTCGAGATTCAGACCGGTACGCAGCCGGATCAGCGGTTCGATCCCCGTGCAGTGGCCCGCCATCAAATGCTCGACGCCGATCGCGCGCAATCGATCGGCCGTCCAGCCGAGTACTTCATCGCTCGCGGCGAACAGGTGCAGACCTCCCATCAACGCGTGAATGGGGAGATCGGCGATCGTGTCCCGAATGTGATCGAGCGCATTCACCGCACCGGCGTGCCCGCACCCGAGGAGGACTACGTGCCCCTCCTCGGTGACGATCGTGACCCCCTGGCTGTCGGGCACGTAGTCCTCGACCCAATCGTCGTCCATCTGCACACGGACGGCCGTCGGGTAGTTCTTCTCGCTGTGCCGACGCTCGATGGGCCCCGTCACCCAGACCGACGGAACGATCTCGGCTGGCCCGTCGTGCTCGATGATCTCGACCCCCGCGGCCGCGAGAGTGTCGCGGAGCGCGATCATCTGGTTCATCTCGTCGTCCCCGGAGACGTCGGGCCAACGGCGGGGCAGGAAGAACCCGTCCCCGACGTGGACGCGCCGAATCGCATCGGGATTCTGCGCGCGAAGATCGCGAATCAGCGGCAGCAGACCTGTCGTGTGGTCGAAGTGGAAGTGACTGAGCACCACGTCGGTCACGCACGAGAGGTCCACGTCGAGCGCGCGGGCGTTGAACAACACCGTATCCGGGTTACGACCGGCGTCGAACAACACGCATCGGCCATCCGCTCGCACGAGGGCGGAGAGACCCCACTCTCCGACCGTGACGGCGCTCGCGAGGTTGGACGAGAGGATCGTCACCTCGACCTCCTCCGCGACCGCGGGGTGGTACGGAGCGTCACCGGACGGGGCACTCAACGCCGCCTGCATCGTGGCCGTCCCGGCCGCCATGGCCACCGCGGATGCCGCGACCCCGGCTCCGATGCGTGTTGAGAGCATGCTCGACCCCTTCGGTGGTTGTCCGGCGTCTCGCGACGCCATGCCGGAACTTCGTCGACCCGCGTTTCGAGACATTCCCGATCCGCTCTCGAATCTGATTACGCCCCGTCGGGCTCGCGATCCCTGGAGACCGTCTGCAGTACCGCGACGAGGACGGCGACTACCGCTCCCCCCGCCGCGAGCGCCGCGTAGGATCCACCCGGCGTGCCTTCGGGGACGACCCCGATCGCCGTCAGGAACCCCGCGGGAAGCGTGAGTAGAACGGCCGGCAGCAGGAGTCCGCGGCAGGATCTCCGAAGCGTTCCCGACCACGCGATCCATCCGGCCAGGAGGCTCAGGAGGATGAGGTATGCGCCCCCCAGAGCCGCATGGAAGCGAGCGTGGTCGGGGAAGTCCGCCGCCGACAGATGATCCGTCAGGACCGAGAGCCCCTGGTGAAGGCCGATTGCCACCAGAACCGTCGACAGCAAGACTCCCGCGCCTTCAGTGGCTTTCATCGTTTTCGCTCCCGAGTCGTCAGGTGGCCTCCAATCGGGCCGTCAGCCATCGCTGGTCGCGGGTCGAGATTCGGCGGCGGCACGCATGATTCGGACGCCGCCCGACAGCACCAGCAGCCCGATCCCCGCTCCGACCATCAGATCCCAGTAATGGGCTCCCGTGGTAGCGACGAGCAACCCGCCCACGATGACCGCGATGTTTGCGAGCACATCGTTTTGGGAAAAGATGTAGCTGGCTCGCATGTGGACGCCCTCGTGCCGGTGTTTCGCCACCACCCTGAGGCAGACCGCGTTCGCGAGAAGCGCCACCCCGGCGACGACAATCATGTAGCCCGGTTGGGGGGCGCTGCCAGCGAGTAGCCGGCGACCGACTTCGAGGAGGGCCCCCAGACCGAGCGCGAGTTGGAACACACCCGAGGTCTTCGCGGTCGACGCTCGTCCTGCCTCGGTGCTGGAGACCGCCGTGAGAGACAGACCGTACACCACGGCGTCGGCGAGCATGTCGAAGGAGTCTGCGATCAACGCGGTCGACTCGGCGATCCACCCGAGGCAGAATTCCGCGACGAACATCACGGCGTTGATCGTGAGGACGAGGCGAAGTGCCGAGGCCTGGAGTGGTGCGCTCACGGTTCCGGGCTATCCCTGCGAGAGGGCACTACCGAGACCATTCGCGACACCCTTCGCCCAACGTTCGACTCCGCCAGGGCTTTACTCAACGGTGCGGGTGCTTCTCGTAGTGCTGTCTCAGGAGGTCCTTCCCGTAGTCGTTGCCGTTCGGAGTACGGACGACGACATGGATGTGCTGTCGGTTCGGTCCTTCGGGCATCATGTGCCTCAGCCCGATCGGTCGCTGGTGATCGAACTCGATCAGCACGACCGGGCTGTGGATTCGGAAGTAGTAGGCGCTGTCGTCAGCGTGTCCTCCGATCCACGCGAAGTAGGTCTCATCGAGATGATCCCGAACCTCCTCCATCCTCACCTCGGCGTGACCCTCGCGCATGTTGCTGACGAACAGGTCGATCAGGTCGAGGAGCTGTTCCCCCTGGGCGGACGTGAAGGAGGACGCCGGCACCCCGGCGTAGTCGAGGACGACGTTGTCCTTGAACGCCTCCGTGAGGTTGTTGCTCCCGTCCTTCTCCAGCTTGAGGACGGCACGCTCGCGTTGGGTGTCGTCCAGCGCCCGCAACATGGCGAGACCCGCGTCCTGCTCCTCCTGGAGGATCTTCGTGCCCGCGTACTTCCCCGTCTCGGCCACGACGGGCTCCGAGCCGACGAAGAGCGGTGTCATGACGACCTGGTCACCGAGCACGAAGTAGTTGATGATCAGGTGGTGGCCATCGAGCTGCCATCCCCAGGGCTCGGTCTCAGACGGCTCACCCATCACGGTGATCCAGTAGAGCCACTCGCCGTACTCTTCGAAGTTGTCGTCGTTCAACTCTCCGAGCGTGTGGTTGAGACGCATGATGTCACGTGAGAGGCGAAGTCCCTTTGCGCTCAACGACTCCCCCATGAGGCCGAAAGCGGCGTCGCGCTGGGCCCCGGTCATCTCATCGAAGCCGACGCCCTGGCGGACGTAGAAGTGCTGGTTCATCCACTTCCGCCACTCCGGGTCGTCGACCGGGTAGACCGTTCGGCCACGCTGGTCCTCAGAGAGCGCGGCAAGGAACGCCAGGGCCGCTGCCGCCACCGGTGCAGTGGACACTCCCGTCGATCGAATCCCGAACAGGCCTTCTTCCGGCGTCCCGGTCGCCGTGACCCCGACGAACGCGTCAGCGAGTCCGGCCGCTTCGGCCCGCGCCGATCGCTCGGCCATCTGTGCCTGCCGGCTCTCCTGCGCGGAGAGCGGGAGTGGCGAAGCTGCCAGAACCGTGGCGGTCAGCAATGTGAGGCGGGCAGCAGCAGACATCGGATCCTCCAGGCGCCGTTGGTGGTCCGGCTAGGACGCTCTCGCATCGTCCGAGGGGGAGTTCGAAGCGTCGACAGACCACTGGAAGCACAGGTTGTAACCGTCCGGATCGCGGACGTACAGCTGCCGCATGCCGTACGGGGCCGTCTTGGGCGGGTCCATTTCGACCCCTTTTCCGACCAGATACTCGTAGGCCGCGTCCACGTCACGACACCCGAAGTAAAGGCAAGTGTCTCGATGGCCGGCCGTCCTCGCCGGGTCGGGTGCCGGCGGTCGGTGGGGCTTCTCGTTCCTGGTGTTCAGCATGAGCTCCGCATCGTTCAGGCGCAGCCAGGCCCAGTCGCAGTCGTCGCCCGCGGGCTCCGAATCGACCACCTCGAACCCGACCACATCACGGTAGAAGGCGATCGACGTGGGCATGTCGAAAACCTGAATCAGCGGGCACATCCCCTCGAGCTGTAATGCCATCGGTAGCAGCCCTCCTCAGCCGCGTTAGCGGCGTTCAAGGCTCCGGTCCACCGCTCCCCGACTCCGTCTCGGCCAGGCGCGCGAGCTCGTCTACGGCCTGTTGCAGCCTGGCGCCCTCGCTGGCCGCCATCCGGCCCAGGATGGTGCGAAGCAACAGGTAGAGAACCGGCACGACCGAGACGAAGAAGATCATGCCGACTGCGATTCCGGCGTTAGCGGCCTGCATGAAACCGATGATTGAGCCGATTCCGCCCACGAACGCTGCGGGTACATACGTCATCAGGGCGAGACCGCTCAGGTTTGCGGAAGCTCGTATCGTCGTTCGGCCGCCTCGAGTCGACACGGCAAGGTGACGGTCTATCGGCTCCGACTTGGCGTTCCACTCCAGCGCGCCTCCGACCTCGTTCGCTTCACCCTGTCGTCCCGTCGCCCGTCTGATCACCGACAGGATGTCGGGCACGGAGTCCGCTGGAAGCTCACCCACGACGGTGCGCTCGAAGTTGAGCACGGTGGGCGCTCCGAGGAGCCAGTTCGGTCGTCTCTCGCGCTTTCGCGCCACCGCGACCGCCGCCTCCTCCATACGGGTCGTGGAGACGCCGATCTCCTCACCGATCACGCGAAGGTCCTCGAGCGAGACACCGTCGCCCCTCGCCAGCGCCCCGGACGAGCTCGTCTGCAGAGCCTGCTCGAGGATCTCTCTGACTTCGTCGTCAGAGAACCGGATGTCGTCCATCGGTTCGTGTACCACGGTAGTAGACGCGCTCCCTGCGATTATCGCCCGGGTCTAGAGCGACTTGAGAAAACTCTTGATTCGTTTCTTCGTGAGGTACATGCCAACCAGCGTCTGCCCGTCCGCCACGAGAGTCGGGATCGAACGAACCCCCTCCTTCTTGGCGCGCCCGAGATTCGTGAGGTACTCCACCTTGTTGATCTCGACATTAGGGAAGGCCGGGAGGAGCGACGACAGCGAAACGCCCGCCATCTGACAACGGGGACATATGACGGAGTGGTAGAAGGTCACGGTCTTCATGAAGCGTCTTTCGGGGGGCTGCGGGGTCCGTCATACGCCTGGACCGCAAGAGGGAACCTATCATCGCGCCACCGCCTTGGCGGGCGCTCGCGCATGGAATGATCAGCTCTCGAGGCGCTGGTAGTCGGCGATGGAGCTCAGAGCCCTGGAGATGTGCTTCTGGAACTCGAGCGAGAACCGCACGCCCCGGCGTTCCCACGGCAATGTGCGAGAGCACCGCGCCTACACTCCGGAGGGCGACGGCGGCAAGCAGACCCCGAAGGACGTTCACCTCACCTGCTCATGACGCATACCACAGTACCGCGAAGAAGTGGCAGACCGTCCCGGCCAGGACGCAGAGGTGCCACATGAAGTGGCTGTATGGCAGCCGACGCGCCGAATAGAAGGCAACGCCCCCCGAGTAGGACAGGCCGCCGGCCACGAGCCACAGCAATCCCGCCGTGGGCATGTTCACTACCAGGGGACGGATCGCGATCAGGGCCAGCCAGCCCATGATCACGTAGGCGGAGGTCGATAGCCGGGGGTACCGTACCCCGGCCAGGAGCTTGAACGACACGCCGAAGACGGCCGTGCCCCAGACGAGACCGAACAGGGTCCAGCCCCACGGGCCAGCCAGGACGCCCAGCGTGAACGGCGTGTACGTACCGGCGATCAGCAGATAGATAGCCGCATGGTCGAGCCGCTGAAGGCGATCCTTGAGTCGGCCCACCGGGGCGGCGTGATAGAACGTGGACGCGAGATAAAGCAGGACCATCGTTAGACCGAAGATGCTGCTTCCCACGACATCGGCCGTGTCGCCGCGGCTCGCTGCGGCGATGATGAGGATGGGCGTCGCGGCCAGCGCCCCGAGCAGCCCGAAACCGTGGCTGAGGCTGTTCGCGATCTCCTCGCGCGACGTTGCCGAGTCATCCATCCGCGTGCCCCGTGGATTCACGAAGCTCGCACAGGACCGCCGGCCCGTGTGGCATTACATCCAGCCAATCTGCTTCAGGCTGTGTGCGTCATTCCAGATCTTCGTCATGTGGCGAATCCGATCTCCATCGAACTCCATGACGTAGACGTAGTCCGCTTCCACCCTCAGACCCGTCGGGGGCACCGGCCCGCCCTCTCCCGTGTGAGTCCCGCTGAAGACGGCATAGGCGGAGACGTTGTTCCGCGACTCGTCCACTGCGAACGAACGCAGCTCGTAGCCTCCGTCCGGGACGGGCGTGAAGAGGTCCTTCATCCAGTCCGCGTAGCCCTCCAGCGTGTCGACTCCCTCGAGTGCGCCCGCCTGCGCCGAGAAGGTGGCATCGGGATGGCAGAACGCTCTGCAGGCCTCCCACCCGCCGCCGGTTTCGCAAGAGTCGAAGAACCGCTCCGCGGATTCCCTGATCGAACTCATATTTCACTCCAGTCCAGGCCTCGAGGTATTGCAACGCTTCCGCCGGCCAATCTGGCTCCCGCGTCCGGGGCGCGCGACTGGTGCCGAGTCCGCCGGCGCCGGTCGCTTGTCGATCTGCGGGCCCGCATCTTCTCCATCCTCACTCCCGCAACCATCGAATGAGAGTTAGCCGGATGGATGAGCACGTTCGCGTCGAACGCGATCGGAACGTGATGACCGTCACGCTGAATCGGCCGGAAGCCAAGAACGCGCTGACGCACGCCATGTACACTGCCGTGGCGGACGCGATTGGCACGGCGAGCCGGGAAGGTGTGCGTTGCGTCGTGATCACCGGTGAGGGCGACGCCTTCACGGCCGGCAACGATCTGGGGGACTTCGCGAACCCGATGCCCGAAGGGAAGCTCCCGGTCGTCCGTTTTCTCGAAACACTCCGCGACACGAATATCCCGGTGCTCGCCGCCGTGAACGGCGTGGCCGTCGGCGTCGGATTGACCATGCTCATGCACTGCGACCTGGCGTTCGCGAGCGAGAACGCGTCGTTCAGCGCACCGTTTGCCCGTGTCGGCCTGGTGCCCGAAGCGGGATCGTCGATGCTCCTGCCCCGGGCCCTCGGTGTCGCCTGGGCGAACGACATCCTGCTCGCCGGCCGAGTCCTGAGTGCCGCGGATGCGCTGGTGGCTGGGCTCGTTTCGCGCGTCGTGCCGCACGACGAACTGGGCGATCTGGCGAGGACCGTTTCCCAGCAACTCGCGACGTTCGCTCCCAACGCCATGCGTGAGTCCAAGCGCCTCATTCGCTCGGACCGCGGCCAGGTCGCCGAACGCATGTCGAGTGAAGCGGAGGTCTTCTTCCGGCAGCTCGCCTCTTCGGAGTTCTCGGAATCGGTGCTGGCCATGCGGGAACAGCGCCAGCCTATGTTCGACCTTTGAGAGAGTGGTTGCGGCGCATCCGGGGCGCAGTCGGGATGGGGGTGACCTGGGCGATTGGCTGGTCGCCCGTCGGGGCCCTTCTCGGGCTGGTGATGGGGGTCGGCGTCCTCGCCGGATCGGGTTTCGGGCTCGGCACGATCGTCGCGCGCTACGTGGCGTTGTTCGCCACCCTGGGCTTCTTCGGCGGTACGATCTTCTCGTCAGTGGTACGGATAGCCGAAGGCCGACGGAAGTTCGCCGAGTTGTCGAGCGGGCGGTTCGCCGCGTGGGGGGCGTTGGGCGGTCTCATACTGGGCGTGCTCGCCGTCACCGCTGGAATACTCGGGCTCGGTGGGCTCACGCCGTTGACCGCTACCGTCGCTGGAGCAGCCAGCTTGCTTGGCGCGGGATCTGCCGCCGGCTCGCTCGCTCTGGCGAGACGAGCAGAGGACCAGGCGTTGCTCGAAGCCGGTTCAGGAATCGATGATGTGGGGCTCTCGGAGGACGAGACCCGGGAGCTACTCGGGGACGGCGGCTGAGCTCTTGTTGTCACGTGTCTGAAGTCGAACTGTACGCCCCGATCACGCGATTCCTCGAGGCTCAGGGCCGGTTGCGATGCCGATGCGGCTCACGATGGCGCCGGGCGACTGAATCGCGCGTCACCTGGTGGGGCTCCGCGGCCGGGCCGCATAGACGACGAACGCCCCAAAGGGTGTGGCGGCAAGCACGAGAATCCAGCGGAACGCCGAGGCATTGTCGACCATCCACCACTGCATGTGCTCCGCCCAGAATTCGAGCGGAATGAAGAGCATGATCAGGCCCGCGACGAGTGCGATCGTCCCGATGACTCGAAACACTCTCGGGTACCGGCTGGCGGGAGCGGCGAGGTGTAATGCGATCCCTATGACAACGCGCATGACCGCGGCAATCAGGAGTCCCTGTCTCGATGTCCAGTCCGTTATCGAGAAGAACCACCCGGGGGAGACCGCCATCGAGAGCCCCAGCAGCAGATACACGACACCAACGGCCATGCCCAGTTTCGACCTCATTCCGTCTCCCTCACCACCATGCGGCGCAACGTATTCATGTTACGCATGGTCATCGGGACCGCACGGGTCGCTCGCTCCAGGCCTCCGCCGAAGAGTGGCGAGTCCGTCACCTTGCCGCGGACCCGCCAGTGAATCTCCGCCCCTGAGAACTGAAAGTCATCCATCTCGGAGTCCAGTGCGGCGAGCTCCGATCGCAGGGACTCCGGCGCCGCGGCGCGCAGGAACATCACGTAGTGTGAAGATGTCTTCTGATCCTGGAACCCGGCGTCGGTCGAGTCGGGCGAGGCGACCGAGGCGAGTTGAGCCGGCGTCCGCAGGAACGTCGCTACTTCGTAGCCCAATTCCCGCTCGAGATGGCGCTCGATCTCGCTCGTCAACGCGTCGACGTCGACGGCGTCCGCAGAGAAGACGACGTTGCCGCTCGCGATGAAGGTGGATACGTCATCGAAGCCGAGCACCTCGAAGAGACTTCGGAGCCGGTCCATCTTGATTCGATGCCCGCCTACGTTGATGCCTCGAAGAAACGCGATGTACCGCGGCAAGCCACTCTTCCTCTCCGGCGGCGGACGCCCGTTCCGCCTACACCAGCACTCCACGTTGAGCCATGCTCCGGGCATAGAGCCATAGGCCGAGGGCAAAGACGAAGATCAGCACCGAGAACGCCACACCTGCCCCCCCCATCACCGCCAGCCCATCGGCGAGGAGGAAGTTGTGGATGGAGGTGATGATCATGGCCAGGAAGGACCCCAGGAGCACGGGCACGGCGAGGCGCTTTCTCAGCAACAAGAGAAGCGTCCCCAGCACGCCCCCCCAAACCGCGACGGCCCAGAACGCCACGACCCAGGTTGGGAAGCCGTAGAAGAACTCGAGTTGCTCCGGAGTGAACCGGCTCATGTACGACTCGTTCCGAGTCTCGGTCATCAGGTAGTCGAAGGCCCCCATCGAACTCCAGAGCAGGCCCGCGATCCCGACGAGCCAAAGATGCCGCGGCGTGCGGCCGGGGGTATCGATAGCGGCTTCCGACATGGTTCCTCCCAGGCTGTCTGACGGTTCTGCGATTCGGCCTGAGAAACGTAGGTGGAGGCGCGCGGAGCGCGCGAGACCGGGTTTGGGCCGTCAGCAGCATTCGCTCGCCAGGCCTCCGACGCGACGAGGTGACGGACGCGAGCGGTGGAACTGCCTCACATGCGGTCGGTAGAGCCTGTGTCTACCTTGCCCTCATCCGCTGCCGAACAGACACGCCCGAGCAGGTCCACTGAAGTCAGCCATGCGCCTCATCAACCTCCACACCGCATCGATCCCCGGCGCGAGCGACGAACTCGGGCTCTATCAACGAGGCGCGGATTACTTCATCAAGATCGTGGGTGGACCCGAACTGATGAGCACTCGGGCGCATGCGTCCGAGGACGCTCTGGGCAGCATCGCATGCAAGGGTCTGCGGGGGAAACCGGGGACTCGCGTTCTCATCGGTGGGCTCGGTATGGGCTTCACGTCGTCGGCGGCACTGAAGACGCTGGGCGTCGATGCCGAGGTCGTGGTGGCCGAGATCGTGCCGGCGGTGGTGGAGTGGAACCGCGGGGCTCTAGGGGAGTTCGCGGGGCGACCGCTGGACGACCCTCGCATGCAGGTTCAGGTGGTCGATGTGGCCGTGCTCCTCCGGAAGGAGCCTGCCGCGTTTGACGCGATCGTGCTGGACGTGGACAACGGGCCGGAGGGGCTGACGCGAGCCTCGAATCAGTGGCTGTACTCGAAGTCGGGGTTACGAGCGGTGTTCAACACGCTCCGACCGGGCGGGGCGGTGGCGATTTGGTCCGCGGGGCCGGACAAGGCGTTCATGAAACGGCTTCGCGCGGTGGGATTCGTGGTCGAGCAGATTACGGTACGAGCGCACGCGGGGAAGGGTGCGCGCCATGTGATCTGGATGGCGCGGCGGGGCTGAGACCCACGTCCTGCAGGGCGAACGCCGGCGCCCTCCCTATCGGCGCTTCTGCCTCCGAACGGAGTAGTCAGCGGTATACGAAACAGCTCCGTTGTGGATCGTCAGGATCGTAGAGGACGGGGACGACATCTCCTTCGCCCCAATAGGTCGCCATCTCCTGCGCGTATGTCAGGAACGCGACGTAGGTCACACCCTCCACCTCGAACTGGTACTTGAACGTGGCATAGAGCGGTCCCTCCTCCACCGAGAGGATGATCCCCGGGGTGAACCGTCCGTCTCGAAACAAGTCGCCGTATCTACGCTTCCGATCTCTGACGCCCCCTGCGTAGAGCAGGGGCGCGATCCCGAGCGTCGCCACCGATGCGACGCCAGCGAAGGAGACCCAGAAGGCGTGAACGCCCCACGACCACAGCCTTTTGGCCGGGAAGAGGGGATTGACCAGGTTTCGATACACGTCCTTGAACTCGAGATTCGGGTCACGCGCGGACGGCCCCAGATCGACGAACCGCGGGCCCTCCCCCGACACGGTGGTGGCGCTCCGTGTGCCAAAATCGGACGGGGAGGGGGCAGTCGTCCCCGACGTCGCGACCGGGTCCTTCTGCGGACGATCGGTCAGGATTGTCCGGGCGCCAGCCGCGGTCTGCGGCCGATCGCGCGGGGCCGGGCGAAGAAGGGCTTCGATCAATCGGGTGAGCGCATCCCCGGCTGGAAGATCCGCAGGCACTTCGATGCGGCCCGAATCGAACGGGAACTCGTTGGGTGGCTTCCCGGTCGTGACATGCAGCAGGGTGGCGCCGAGGGCGTAGAGGTCTGATGTGGGCACACTCTGGCCAAGGAGCTGCTCGGGCGGCATATAACCGAACGTCCCGACCACGGTTGCTCCCGCCTCGCCGGGTGGCAGCCAACCGAAGCAGACGCCACCGAAGTCCACGAGTGCCGGAGCGCCTTCGTCCCGCACCAGCACATTCGAAGGCTTGATGTCCCGGTGAAGGACGGGGGGTGCGCGGCCGTGCAGGTAGTCCAGGACGTCGAGAAGCCCGAGCGCCAGATCGTGAACCTCTTCCTGCCCCAGCATCGGCCCCGACTCCATTCGCTCCCTGAGTGAGGCGCCCTCCATGAACTCCTGGACGATGTAGAGAGTTGTCGCTACTCCCGGGCCTTGAAAGAAGTCGAAGACCCGCGGGATCCCTGGATGATCGAGCAGAGAGAGCACCCTCGCTTCCCGCTCGAACAGCTCGAGGTACTTCCAGTCCTCGAGGTGTTCGAAATGCAGCTCCTTCACGGCCACTCGACGTTCGCCGTGTCGATCGGCGCACAAAAGCGTGCGGGCTGAAGAACCCTCTCCGAGCACCCGGATGACCTCGTACCGGTCCGCGATGACGCGAGGGTCCTCGCCCCCGGCATCGGGAGACTCCTCGTGCCCGCCGGACACGCGACTCACGTCTGTCTTCTCGCTCTGAGGTGGAAGAAGTACGCGACGACTGTCGCGTCCTGGGCGGCGGGCCAGCGCTCGAGGGCCTCGCCGCTCGGGCAGGGCTCGGCGGTCCGCTCGATCGCGAACCCGGCCTCGATCACGAGGTTCAGCCACTCGCTCATCGTGCTGTTGAACCGGGCCACGCGGAACGGCGGCAGGCCCTCCTTCGCGTCGTCGGGCGCGTCCGTGAAGATCCACTCGAGGATCTCGCCGTTCATCTGACGGAAGTACTGGCCGACTTCGATGGCGTACGTCTGGCCCTGTTCGTTTCTGAGGTTCACGCGGTGGGGGGTGTCGAAGCACGGGTGGCAGATCGAGAACTGCAGGAACCCGCCCGGTTTCAGCACCCGGTAGGCCTCGCGAAGCGCGTCTGGCTTGTCGGGGATGTCCATCATGCTCATGAACGCGGTCGCGAAGTCGAACGTCGCATCGTCGAACGGGAGTTCGACGGCATTCGCCACGGCGTAGTCGATCCCCACGGGCGACTCCCGCTCTTCTTCCACCGCGAATCCGATGAACCGTCGGGCCACATCGATCGCGGTGATTCGAGCGCCCATCGCCGCGACCTGACGGGTGTTCCAGCCCTCGCCGCACCCGATGTCGATTCCGCGCAGGCCCTCAATGTCCGGCAACATCTGGAGAAACGCGGGGGTGTTGAACGAGTCCCGATAGATGTCGTATCCGGCGCGAGAGAGCCTTGTCCACGCTTCCGCGTTCTCGTCCCAGAGCCGTCCGGCCTCGCGGTGGTCGATGGTCATGCGCAGAGGAGCGCGGCGGTTTCCTTCTGTGCGGGGCTCGCCTCGGCTGGCATCGCCAGCACCAGGCCGCGGGTCTTCGGGTCGGCCGGCAGGTGCATCAACAGGGGCCCGAGCGGTGGGGGGGACTCCGCGTCGATCGCGAGGCCGTTGGCATCCACGGCCTTGAGCGTCCCTGCCGCGAGCCTGGGGGCCAGCCAGACGCCGTACGCGACCCACACGGCGACGGGGTCTTCGGCGCTATCGACGGCTGACTCGACGTCTCGCAGGTAACGCCCGACGGCCTCTTCGTAGGCAGCGGCATCATGGTTCTTGAGCCGCAGGAGCAGCTGACGGTAGAGCGGCTGGACGTCCTCGAGACCGTGGCGCGCGAGGGCCTCGGCGTAGGCGTCACTCACCGTGGGCTACAGGGTGCGGCGACGGCCCGGTCCTCACTCGGCGGACGTGTCCTCGACGTACGCGGCGCTCGCCGCCACCAGCTGCTCGAGCACGCCCAGATCGATGTCCTCGAGCTTCTTGATGTAGAGACACCCCTTGCCCGTCGTATACTTGCCGAGCTTGCCGTACAGATCCTGGTTTTTCGAGGTGCCGGCCATCATGTAGAGCGTGAGTGCCTGCTTCCGCGGCGCGAACCCGGCCTTGAACCAGTCGCCCTCGCGCCCGCTCGCGTACTTGTAGTGGTAGCTCCCGAACCCGACGATCGAGCCACCCCACATTTCGGGTTCAAGTCCTGTCACGCGCCGCATGAGATCCAGCACGACGAACGAGTCCTCGCGCCGCTTGTCGTGCTCGACGCTGTTGAGGAACGCCTCGACGTCGCCGTCGTTTCGCTTTGTCTTGAGTTCCGCCACAGTGGTCTCCTGTTCGCGATTCGCCGGCGGGGGAGACGAGGGGGCTATTCGCCTCCCGCCATGGAGTCCATGAACTCCTGGTTGTTCTCGGTGCGGTTCAGCCGCTCGATCATGAACTGGATCGCCTCCGCCGCGGTCATGTCCGCCAGGAAGTTCCGCAGCAGGTACATCCTGTTGAGCTCGACATCGCTGAGGAGGAGCTCCTCCTTCCGCGTGCTCGAACGCCCGAGATCGACCGCCGGATAGATCCGTTTGTCGGCGATCTGCCGGTCGAGAAGGACCTCGCTGTTACCGGTGCCTTTGAACTCCTCGAAGATCACCTCGTCCATCCGACTGCCGGTCTCGATCAGCGCGGTAGCGATGATCGTGAGACTCCCACCCTCCTCGATATTCCGTGCGGCGCCAAAGAAGCGTTTGGGCTTGTGGAGCGCATTCGCGTCCACACCACCAGAGAGGATCTTGCCGGAGTGCGGGACGGTCGTGTTGTATGCCCGCGCGAGGCGCGTGATCGAGTCGAGCAGGATGACCACGTCGTGCTGATACTCGACGAGCCGCTTGGCCTTCTCGAGCACCATCTCGGCGACCTGCGTGTGACGGTCGGCCGGCTCGTCGAAGGTCGAGGAGATGATCTCTGCCGGGACGTTCTCCTCCATGTCCGTGACTTCCTCGGGTCGCTCGTCGATCAAGAGCACGATCACGATGCAGTCCGGCTGATTCTCGATGATCGCGTTCGCGATCTTCTGGAGGATGATCGTCTTACCGGCTTTCGGCGGCGATACGATCAGGCTGCGCTGGCCCCGGCCGATCGGCGCGATCAGGTCGAGAATACGCATCGACACGTCGCCGCTCTTCTGCTCGAGCTGGAGCTTCTGTTCAGGATAGCGCGGGCGGAGGTTGTCGAACGCGATCCGGTGCTTGGCCTTCTCGGGATCCTCGCCGTTGACGCTCTCGACCTTGAGCAGCGCGAGGTAGCGCTCGCCCTCCTTGGGCGGGCGCACCTGGCCCTGGACGGTGTCGCCGGTCCGCATGTCGAAGCGCTTGATCTGGGATGGGGACACGTAGATGTCGTCGGGCCCGTACAGATAATTCCAGTCCTGGCTCCTCAGAAAGCCGTAGCCCTCCGGGAGGATCTCGAGGACTCCCTCTCCTCGAAGAACGGTCTCGCCGTCGAGAAGATTCTGTTCGATGCGGAAGATGAGGTCCTGCTTGCGGAGGCCGGAAAAGTTCGCGATGTCGAGCTCTTCGGCCATCTCGTGAAGTTCGCCGATGGACTTGGATTTCAGTTCGGCGATGTCCACTGTGGTCTGCTCCCGTGAAGTGTGGATGCGGGTCGACACCGGTCGTGAGGTCCGGGTCGGGTGGTGTAATTCAAAACGGTGAATAGAATCGGGCTACGCCGGTCGCGTCTGGCGACCTCGACTGGCTGGTAGAAAAACGCTGCTGCTTGGTGCGGTTGGGTTGGACAGGGCGAGCATAACGGCTGCCACGAACACGGTCAAGGAACGTTCGAGAGAGCGTGAAGAGGACAGATGGCACGACATAATCGCGAAGGTCGCGGTCTGGATCAGCTTGGGAATCTCTGGCGAATCAGCTTTCAGCCGGACTGGCTCAAGCACGTGAAGATCTCGCGTCCGTTGCCGAAGGGCCGACGGCGGTCGTCGCTCACCCTGTTTCGGAATCCGGCGCGCGCGGCCCAGTCCGACCCGGGCCGCTCGATCCGTACGAGGATCACGTCGCTCGACGGAGAGATCGACGTGGAGGTGAGTCTCGAGGATCGGGATCTGGTGGTCGATCATGTCGTCCTGGCGATCCGCCGCCGACACGGACGAAAGACGGAGTTGGTGAAGTTCGTCTTGCAGGGCGGTCTGCCGCGCACGCGTCGCTGACCGCCATCGGCCGGTCGAACGGTCGCGGGCGCGCCGCGGGGACCTAGAAGACCTTCACCCGCAGCCAGCGGTCGGGGGCTTTCGCGAGCTCGACGGACATCGAGTCGACGCGTGCGCGCAAGAGCGCGATCTGTCGCGCCATTTCCCCATCCATGAGCCAGCGACCGGCCGATCCCTCCCCGGCGTCCAGTCGCTCGGACAGGACCAGTAGCCGGGTCTGAAACGCCTCCAGCGCCGCCGATGTCTCGTCGAAGCTCCGTACGGCGCGGTCCCTCGTGTCGAGGGTGTCCAGCACCGCGAGCCGATCCTTGATCCGAAGCAGACGGTGCGCGATCACGGTGTCTGCCGCGAGCCGAGCTACCGTGCCGGTCGGGTAGTCCCGGACCAGGACGTCGCGAGCGTCGCTCATCGCCGCGGCGGCGTCCGAGAGGACATCCGGGTTGTTCCCGAATGCGGCCAGAGTGCCGCCGCCGCGCCGGACCGAGTTACGCAGGCGCTCGGCGCCGGCCTTCAGCGAGTCTCCGGACTCCTGCAGGGAAGCGCTCATCTCCATCAGCGCCTCGACGTCGACCCCCTCTTCGGTCGTGGTGAAGGGCCGGGCGACGTCCCAGACGGGCTGATCGCCGGTTCCCGGGTCGATGACGACGACGACCGGCTCGAGCAGCGCGCCGGGCTGAATGGTCACGCTCGCGTCCGCCCGGATGTAATCCTCGACTCCCCGGCCGAGCACGGCGACGATCTCTACTCGATCGCGTCCTCGGGTGGGCTCCGTGAACTCGACCGTGAGGACCCGTCCCACGTCCCGGCCGGCCACCCACACGGCCGTCCCAGGCTCGACCCCGGGAGCCGAGCGGGTGGTGACCGTGATGAGAGGACCCTCCGTGGTCGCCCGGACGATCGCATCCAGGAAGAAGACCGCCAGCGAAACGCCGATCACGACGAGGATGAGAAGACCCCCGACCCGGGCTCGCCGGATGTCGTGCTCGCTGAACTTGTCGGCCATCTCCACTCCTTCCATCCCATGGCGCCGCTAACCCGGGCTCACCGAATCTCCACCGGCAAGACCCTACCGGCCAGTAGGCGGACTGGCTGGTTCGATGGAGGTCGGAGCCTGGATTCGAGGACTATGTACCGCACCCGGGGAGACCGGGAAGGAAACTCGAGGGAAAGGGAAGGGAATGTCTCGAACCGTGAACCGCGTGATCCTCGTGGGGAACACCGGCAGCGAGCCGGACCTGCGGGAAACCGCCAACGGGACCGCCGTCGCTCATGTGTCGCTCGCGACGAACCGGCTTTTTCGACGTAACGGGGAGACCCAGGAGCGCACCGACTGGCACCGTCTCACCTTCTGGGGTCGGGCCGCCGAAACGATCGAGAAGTTCGTCGGAAAGGGCCACCGAATGTACGTCGAAGGCCACCTGGAGTACGGGTCCTTCGACCGCGACGGGGTGGCGATCCCTACGGTGGACGTCGTGGTCGAGAACTTCGTGATGCTCGACCCCAGAGTCGAGCCGTCGGAGGAACCGGCGCTCGCTGTTTGAGCCGGGACCCGTAGAGCGGTCGGGGTGGTCGAACCCCGCGTTTCGTGTGCATCTTCCCGATTCAGACGCCGAACACTCGGGATCGGGAAGGCATGGCTCAGCAGGATCACGACGCGGGGTTTCTCACCCTGTCGAATCTCCTTTCGCTCGCGCGGATACCGCTCGGTGCGGCGTTCATCGGCGTTACGGACCAGACGATACTGGGGCTGTTGATCGTCGCCGCCGCGGTGACGGACGGGCTCGACGGCTTCATCGCCCGCGTCAGCGGCACGCGAAGCCAGATCGGTCTCATGCTCGACCCGATGTGCGACAAGCTGTTCGTGCTCTTCGCGCTGACGGCCTTTCTCAGCCGCGGACAGCTGGAGCCGGCGGCGTTCATGATCCTGATCCTCCGGGATCTGTTCGCGGTCGGCACGTACCTGGCGGCTCGCATGGTCGGATTCGTGATTCCGTTTCGGCCGCGGTGGGCAGGCAAGATCGCCACGGGGCTTCAGCTCCTGACGCTTCTCGCTCTCATCTACGGTCCCCGATATGTTCCGCTCCTCGTGCTTCTGGTCGGCGTGATGTCGGTTCTCTCGATCATCGACTACGGCGACCGTGCCCTCCGGAGATCCTGGGGTGGACAGACGGCATGACCCTCTGGAAACAGCCTCCTGAAAACGGGCCCCGCGGTGGCGGCGGCGGATGAGGTGATGGCGGTGTGAGCTCGGATATCAAGGACATCACGATCATCGGCGGGGGCCCGACCGGGCTCTACGGTCTCTTCTACGCCGGCATGCGCGGGGTGTCCGCGCGGATCATCGACGTGCTGCCGGAACTCGGAGGACAGCTCACGGCGCTCTACCCGGAGAAGGACATCTTCGACGTTGCCGGGTTCCCGCGGATCCTCGCGAAGGACCTCGCCCGGGATCTCGTCGAGCAGGCGATGCAGTTCGACGCGGAGGTCTGTCTAGAAGAGCGCGTCAACGCGCTCAACCCCAACGGAGACGTCTTCGAGCTCGAGACCGATGAAGGGCTCCGACCGACTCGGTCCGTCGTTATCGCAGCCGGGAAGGGCGCTTTCAAGAGTCGCACGCTCAAGGTCGAGCGCTGGGACGAGTTCTGGAAGAAGGGCCTCGTCACCCACGTGAGGGACCCGGAGGCGTTCCGCGACCGCCGGGTGTTGATCGTCGGTGGCGGCGACTCCGCGTTCGATTGGAGTTGGGCGCTTCGCGACATCGCGAGCGAGCTCACGCATATCCACCGGTCCGATAGGTTCCGCGCGCACGAGCGTACTGTGGGGCAGGTTACCGACGCGCACGAGCGCCGGGAGCTCAAGCTCCGGACCTTTCATGAGGTCTCCGAGCTACACGGAGACGAGTGGGTCAATGGCGTGACGCTCGTGCACAGTAAGACGAAGGAGGCGGAGCACCTGGAGGTCGACGACGTGCTCGCGCTGATCGGCTTCGTGCCGAACATCGGGCCCATCGCGGAATGGGGGCTCGAGCTCGAAGGAAACGCGATTCGTGTCGACTCGCGAATGCGGACCAACATCCCGGGCGTCTACGCGGCGGGCGATATCGTTTCTTACGAGGGCTCGCTCGAGCTGATCTCGACCGGGTTTGGCGAAGCGGCGATCGCCGTGAACAACGCGGTTCATTTCATCGATCCTAACGCCAAGGTGGACCCGGGCCACTCGACGAGCTCTAAGGCGTTCAAATAGGCGAAGGGCGACACCCGATGTTTCGGCTCCTGCACCTGGCGGATGTTCATCTCGACGCCCCTTTCGGGGGGTTCGGCCGGGACGCGGACGCTCGTCGCGCGCAGGTGCTGGACGCCTTCCGTTCCGTCTCCGATGTGGCGATCACGCACGGCGTAGACGCGGTCATGATTTCGGGGGATCTCTTCGATAGCCCGAGGCCGGCCGAGAAAACGGTCATCGCGGTGCGCGAGACTGTCAGACGCATCGTCGAGAACGACATCGCCGTTTTCGCCGTCCCCGGAAACCACGACGCACGCGCGCTGGCACCGGGTCTCTACGCGGAAGCCTTCGACGGTGCCGTCGCTTTTCTGAACCCGGCTTTCGCCGAGCCGGCTCGTATCGAGAGGCCAGCCGGCGAGCTGCTGGTCTACGGCGCCGCGTACGACGCGGCCGAAGAGCCCGATCCACTGGCCACGTTCGTTCGAGCCCGAACAGGGTCGCCGGACGCCGCCCATGTCGTGCTGCTCCATGGGTCCGTTCCCGGCGCTCCGCACTGGGGCGGTGGCAGCTCGCTTCCCCTTCCGCTCGATGGGCTGAGGTCACTGTCGGCGGACTACGTGGCCCTCGGCGATCTCCACAGGTTTCGCGGTCCCGATGAGCTCGAGGGGGTGCCCGGCTGCTATCCCGGGTCCTTTGCCGCCGTCGACCTGACGGAAGCGGGCATCCACGGACCCGTGCTCGTCGAGCTCTCCCCCGCCGAGCCTCCCGCGCTGACTCGGCTCTCGAGCGGCGTTCGCGAGGTCGGCTCGCCGACCCGCGTCAACGTCTCCGATTGCGTGACCGACCTGGAAGTGTATGACGAGGTCGTGCGGGTGCTGCCGCCGGAGGCCTATCCATCGATAGATCTCGAGGGCGAGCCGATCTATCCGCTGGACGCGGAGGCCGTGCGGCTGATGCTGGAGGAGCGCTTCGGCGCTCTCGCGCTACGCGACGCCAGCCATTTCTTCGAGATCCGGCGTCTCGAGGAGCTCGCGGGCCAGAATACGATCGCGGGACACGTCGCCCGGCTCGGTCTGGCTCGCATCGCCGAAGCCGATGACCCGGACGAACGGGCCTCGCTCGAGCAGGGGCTTCGAATCGCGCTTCGCGTGCTGGAGCTCTGATGGCGATCTGGTTCGAGCGCATAGAGCTCGATTACGGACGACACGCGGGATCCTTCAAGCTGATCCGTGAAGACGTGCTCGCGGCTCTTCTGGCTCCCCATGGTCCGAGCGATGCGCCGCAGGGTCGCCCCGGCAACGGAGCCAACGAGTCGGGAAACGGGACGGAGGCAGGTAACGGCACGAGCGCATCCGGAAGAGGAACGAGCGCCGCCGGGACTGGCGCCGGAGGCCTGGCCGGGGCCCCGCGACCCTTCGTCATCCTGGGGCCGAACGGCGCCGGGAAGTCAACGCTAATGGAGGCGCCGGTCCGCGCGCTCTTCGGGTTTCGACGAAGCCGCAAAGAGGGCCGCGAGGCCCACGCGCAGCGGCAGCCGTGGGTGGGTGGGCCCTATCGCTCGCTCGTCGTGGTCGGGACCCCTCAGGGGCGCCTGACCTTCGAGCGCGACTTCGAGACCGACCGCATCCGGGTGACTGAAGACGGTCGTCAATCGCCCGTCTTCGACGCCGAGGCGAACCCCTCACGAACGGGCGAGACCGTGCGCCAGTATCGCGAGATCCTGCGCGAGACGATCGGGCTGGATGACTTCGACCACTACCGTGACACCGCCTGCATTTTCCAGGGGGGGCTGCTGGCAAAGAAGCTGTCCGGGGATCTGCTTCGAGTGGCGGCGGGCGGTCACACGGATGTCGACTCCGCATACGCCCGGTTGCGAAAGGAGTATGGGCCGATCACGGTCGAGCCCCTCGCCGAGGGCATTGCCCGGCGCCGAAAGCCCGGCGAGATCGAGCGTCTGAACGAGGACATCGATGAGCTCACGCTACAGGCGACGGAGGCCCGAGCTGCCGAGGAGCGTCGCACGCCGCTGGTTCGAGTCCGGGAGGAGTGCGCGGTTCGACTCGCCCGCCTGGGGGATGAGAGCGAGAGACTCGAAGCAGCGTTCGAGACGCTTTCCGACGGCGAGAGACTCGAGACCGAGATCAAAGCGACGCGCGCCCGCATCCGTGCGCTCGAGAGCTCCGAGCGCCAGCTCGATGAGGCCCTCGCAGCATTCAACCTTCTTGTCGCTCGTGAGGAGGCGCACGCCCCCCGTTATCCGGAGGACTTCGCCGCTCGTGCGAGGGTACTCGAAGAGGTTTGGCCGCGACTGGCCGGGATCGATACGGAGGTGGCGCGCCTGTCCGCACAGAGCGAGAGGCCGGACGTCCGGACGGCCCCGGTCCTCGTCGGAGCCGCCGCGGTAGCCGTGGTTTCTCTTGTCGTTGTCCTGCTCGGGTTCACCGGGATCGGACTGTTCGGGCTCGTGGGTGGTCTCGCGGGTGCGGGGTTCGCGTACTCGCGCCAGCGCACCTCGGATGTGAAGGCCACGCTGCGAGCGACGAGACAGTCCGAACTGACCACCGAGCGCACCGGCGTCCGAGATCGCCTGCTCGAGCTGACTCGAGACCTTCCTGACGGATCCGCGCTCTCCCCCGAGACGCTTCCGGCCGCGCGCCGCGAGTTCGACCGTGAAGTCGCCGACCGGCGCCTGCACGCCGACGCCGAGGCGACGCTTCGCCAGGCCATCGATTCGAGCCGTCGAGCGATCCGACTCCACCGGATCGGTACGGGTCCGAGCGCGGAGTCCAACGGCGCCGATCTGCCGGACGACGAGTCCCCGCCAGCGGGCGGGTCGCTGGTCGATCGTGCCCGGGCCCGTCTCGACGAGCTCAAGGAGGCGATCGCCACCGAACGAGACGAGCGGATGGCTCCCCTCAATCTCCAGCTAAACGAGATCGCGAAGACGCGTTTCGAGCTACCGGCCGACGTCGAGCCGACTTTGGGCCGCGTCCGGCTGGCGCGCCGGGATCGGGTTGCCGCCTCCGCCGAGGCGCAGGCCGAGCTGGCGTCAGTGGAGCGCGAGCTCGCGATCGAGGGTCGCGTGACGGCCAGCGCCCTCTCACTGGATCGGGAGCTCGCCGAGCGACTGGACAGGGTCTCCGCTCTCGAGGCCCGTGCCGTCGCCTATCGCCATGCCTATGCGTTCGTAGCTGACGCGTACGATGCGTTCAGGACGACCGACGAGGAGCGCTTGCTTGCGGCGATCTCGTCACACCTCGGCGCGCTGTCCGCCGGTACGCTCGGACCGATCGAGGCCGCGGACGGACTCGAGACCGCGACGATTCGATCGGGCAGGAAGGCCCTGCCGCTCTCGTCGCCGCCGCTGAGCTATGGACAGCTCCACGCGGCCCTGCTTTCGGTTCGTATGGGGGCCGCCGATTTCCTCGCGGGGCTCGGGGTCGGGCTTCCGCTCCTGATCGACGACCCGTTCGTGCACCTGGACGAACGGGCTGTCTCCGACCTCTGGAGCGTGCTGTGCCGAATCGCGTCGGACCGTCAGGTGATTGTCGCCACGCAGGACCGACTCGTGCTGGACCATCTCGGCGTGTCAGCCGACATCGAGCTGGAGACGACGACGCTGCCCGCCCCCGACACCAGGAGTCATGCATCCGGGTCGCCCTTGGAGTCGGAATCCGCGCCACGGACTGACGCTGATGACGAGCGGGGCGGGGGGGACCCGGGGCCGTCGCCGGAGGAGTCGCGTAGCGCGGACCCGAGCCGAGTCGAGGGGGAAGTCCTCGATCTGTGGGGCGACCCGGAAGGCCATACGCCCTAAGCCCGTGTGTCCTGGACCGCGGACCCCCTTCGGTCAGTCGAGGAAGCGGGCGACGGTCTCCC
>JAOTZH010000031.1 GCA_029861425.1 Gemmatimonadota bacterium | reverse complement strand
CGCCGCTGTCGGAAGTCGTCCTCTTCCTGCTCCTCGGTGCACTGATCCTGCTCGTCGCTGTCGGGCTCCGACGGACGGAGCTCACCGAGAGGTCCGTGTTGGGCCTGTTTACGTTCCTCGCCCTCCTGGGCCCCGCCACCTCGTATCCCCGCGTCCACTGGGTCGCGGGCGTCGTGCTCGCCGCGGGGGCGGCGAGATTGCTCGCACCCCTGGCCGGCCGACTGACCGTAGGGCGGTGGGCGCGGCCGGTGACGGGTGTTGCTGTGGCGTCGGTCTTGTTGCTCGCCGGGGGCCTCGCGGCGACCCGGTTGGTGGCGGGGCTGCGTGCGGGGGATGACGCGGTCCGCCCCGACGGAGACACACCGAACGTGGTGCTGATCGTCCTGGATACCGTTCGTTCCGACGATCTCGGCCTTTACGGCTATCCGCTCCCGACCACGCCCGTGCTCGACGCATTGGGGAGGGAGGGCGTCGTCTTCGAGCGCGCATATTCCACCGCGCCGTGGACGCTGCCTGCGCACGCTGCACTGTTTACGGGTCAATACCCGTCCGACTCGCCGGCCGACTGGGAGACGGGACTCGGGGACGCCGACCCAACTCTTGCGGAATGGTTTGGAGGCCGCGGGTATTCCACCGGCGGGTTCATCGGAAACCTGATCTACCTGACGCGAGAGATGGGGGTCCAGCGCGGGTTTCAGCGGTACGAGGACTATCCCGTCTCGTGGCGCATGGTCGTGAACAGCTCCATTCTCGGCCGACGGATCGCCCTGAGCGCGATGCGCCTCACAGGGTCGGATCAGCGGCTGGTGTACAAGAGCGCCACCAGTCTTCGGGAGCGCGTGCTCGGTTGGGTCGACACTCGCGATGAGCCCTTCTTCGCGTTCCTGAACTTCATGGACGCCCACGCTCCCTACCTGCCCCCGCCCGAGTTCGCGAGCGGTTTTGGGCCCGAGAGGGTCGGGCCCGCCATGGCGGACCTGTCCGAGAAGAGCGACTGGACCGAAGCCGAGCTGCGGGCGGAACGTGCCGCATACGACGGCTCGATCGCCTACGTTGACGCCGAGATCGGCCGGATCCTCGATGGGTTGCGAGAGCGGGGGATTCTGGACGAGACCCTCGTGATCGTAACTTCGGATCATGGCGAGCAGTTCGGGGAGAAGGGCCTCGTCGATCATGGAAACAGCCTGTATCGGACCGTCCTCGAGGTCCCGCTCATCCTGCGGTATCCCGAGGATGTCCCGGCCGGGCTGCGCGTGCGACGGCCCGTGACGATTCGCGACGTCCCGGCGACGATCGCGGATCTACTCTCGGCGGATGCTCCGTTTCCCGGTGTGTCGTTGGCTGCCTTCTGGAACGTTGAAGAGGAGGAGTTGGCGGGGTCGACGTCCCCGGTACTCGCACAGGTGACGTCGGGGGTCCGGATGCCCGACTGGACTCCGGTTGCCCGAGGCGACATGGCTTCGGTCATCGCGGAGGGGGCGCAGTACATACGAAACGGGGACGGGATAGAAGAGCTCTACGCCCTGGATGACAGGGCGCAAGTCACGGATCTTTCCGACAGCGACCCGCAGCGGCTCAGTCGACTGAGGGCTCTGGCGGATTCTCTCGTCACGCGTGGAGGAACGGAAAATCGACAATAGAAGGGCGATCCGCCTGATCACGGGCGCGCTGATCGGTACCGCCTGTGGAGGCGGCGGCTCGCCAACCGCACCGCCGCCGCCACCGCCACCGCCACCGCCGGGGGCTGCGTTCACCGTCTCCTACGCCACATACCTGGGCGGCAGCGGTGTCGAGGAGATTCGAGAGCCGATCCTGCTTCCGGATGGCCGCTTACTGATCGGGTCCCGCACGTTCGGAGGGATGCCGACGACGCCAGGCGTGTTTCAACCGAACTACGGCGGCGGCACGGGCGACGGGTGGTTGGGGATCCTGACCCCGAACGGACAGCTGGACGCCGGCACCTACCTCGGGGGTTCCGGTATGGAACGTCCACCATACGGTATCGATCTGCTACCGGGGGGTGACATCGCCGTGGTCGTGGGGAGCTCCTCGCCGAACATCCCGACCTCGGCGGGTGCGTACCGCCGAAACATCCACAATCCGATTCCGTCACCCGGCGAAGGATTCGCGTGCCGGTTGTCTCCGGATCTCCGCAGCCGCAGGTGGTGCTCCTACCTCGGAGGCGGGTGGCCGCGAGGCGGTTTGACCGTGACGGACGACGGGCAGATCGTGATCGCCGGCCGTATCACCGGGGCCAACTTCGCCACGACCCCTGGGGTGGTTCAGAGCACGCCGAAGGGAACCGACGACGGTTTTCTGATGAAGCTCCGGACCGACGGCACCGGGGTCGTCTTCTCGACTCGGCTGGGCGGAGGCGGCTCGCAGGCGGGCGAAGTCATCCTCTCGATCCGTGAAGACGGCGTGGGCGCCCTGGCGGTGAACGGGATATCTACCTCCGTCGACTTTCCCGTGACGCCCGGCGCGGCTCAGACGGCGAGCACCGGACTCAAGGATGCGTTTTTTGCTCGGTTCGCCCCGGATGCATCCACGTTAGTGTATTCGACTCTTTACGGAGGAAGCAGCGGGGAACTGGCGGAACACCGCATGTGGCTGCTACAAAACGGATCAACTGTCGGGGTCGGCACGACGCGCTCCTCGGATCTGCCGGCGGCCACGGGCGGCATCGCGGGCGGCCTCGACTCCTTCGTCGTCCAGGTGAATGCGGCGGGGACCGGATTCGATTTCGCCCGGTATTTGGGGGGTTCTGGAGACGACTCGCTCGTCGGCCCGACGATCGACTCCCAGGGCCGGATCTACGTGTACGGGAGAACGACCTCCCGGGACATTCCAGTGACGTCGGACGCGCTTCAGCGGACCTACGGAGGCGGCGTGGCGGACGCCGTGCTCTACATCCTCTCCCCGACTGGCGCCATTCAGTACGCCACCTACCTCGGAGGCGCGGGCGAAGAGATCATCCGCGGAGTCGTAATCGGCGGCGATGGCGCGGTCTACCTCGTCGGTCGCACCGACTCCGACGATTTTCCGACCACGCCAGGGGCGTTCCAGTCGTCACGCGCCGGGGATTTCGATGGATTCGTCGTCAAGCTCGTCCCCGGAGGGGGCTAGCGCCGGCAACGCCTCGCGATCACGGGGCTCATCGTTTCACCCGGGTTCCGACCGCGAACCCGACGAGGAGGGCGAGTCCCAGGACTCCCGCGGTGAACAGCTTCGCCTTCCCCGTCTCGAGAAAGGCGGAAAGCCTCTCGAAGCCGCCTCCCGGGCGCGGCAGATCCCGCCGACGCGTGGTTCCCCACACGTCGCGCCAGAGGTCCGGTGTGAAGTGCCCGGTCGAGACCTCGCCCACCGTGTGGACTTGTAGATCCACCGTCTCGCCGGAGACCGTGACCTCGAGGAAGTTGTCGAACTGTTGGGCCAGGATTCGATTCCACTCGTGGCCCTTGAGGATCCCGAGACTCGGGTTCGGCGCGATCCCCGACTGGTAGTAGTCGATGCCGTCCTCGAGCGCGTGAGAGAACTTCTGCGGGCCGTAATCCCCCGAAAACACCCCTCGCACCCCGCGATCGACCAGCATCGGGTGAACCTCGGTCCACCAGAGATCCTCCGGTTCCTGCCAGAAATGGAGGTGGTGGAGAAACAGGAACGCCTGCTCGTACTGTGTCGGATCGCCGAGCGCGGCCCGGATCAAACCCAGCTGCGGCTCGACGATCTGAAAACCGCCGGTCGAGGCGGCAGGTCCGAGCTCCGGGCCCCAGGATGTGTTCACGAGGATGAGCCGGAGCCCATCGATATCGATCACTCGGGGGACCTCGCCATATCGTGCGACGAAGAGGTCGTAGGTCGCACGGTCGGCAACGTCGTGGTTTCCCGGCACACGGTAGATCGGCATCGACAAACGGGAGAGTGCGCTGTCGAATCGGGCCCACTCCTGCTCGACGACCGTCTTGTCGGCGAGCTCGGCGCGCGGGTCACCCCAGATGATGTCTCCCGTGAGCACCGCGAAGGCAGGGTCGATTCTCTCGACTTCCTCCAGCACCTCGTCCAGCAGGTGACTGAGGCTGCGGTCGGCGTCGCCTCGGAGGTGTCCCAGCACCACGAACGTGACCGGGTCGCCGGCCCCGGCTTGCACGACCGCCTCGCCGGCCCGGGCCTGCATGGCCGCCTCGCCGGGCCCGGCCTGCATGGCCGCCTCGCCAATGCGCGTGCTCCCGGCACCGGCCGCGACGGTCGCCCCAAACGCGACGGCGAGTCGGAGAACACGACCGATCATGACCCGTCCTCCACATCGAATAGTTGTACGCGAAGAACGACAAGGCGTCCCCCACGGCGCTCACCCAGGCCGGTCAGCGGGTCCACTCGCACGGCGCTCTCGTCGGCTCGAGCCTCGAACCGCAGCTCCCGGTAACGTCCTGCCGGCACGGGGATGGTGATCAACCGAACTTCGTCCTGCGTCGCTGGAAGGGTAAGCACCCCCTCCACCTCACCGTCGTCGGATGCCAGAAGCACTCGAGCGTCTTCCAGGTCGCGGCCCATGATCTCGACCGTCAGTTCGGCCGCTCCAGAGACCGACCAGTCGATCGGCAGCGACCAAATGGCGACCCCGCGTTCGACAGCCGCGCGAAGCGCGCCATCCTGGTGGCGCAGTCGCATGGATCCGCCGGCCCTCCACCCCACCGCCGTTTCGTAGAATGGCACTTCGCGATCGAAGCGCAGCTCGTAACGGGGACCCGTTATCGTTCCGGCTACCCATCCCGCACCGATCGCTCCGGGGCGTGGGAGGGCGCTCCCGAGTCCGTATGCGGACCGAATCCAGGACGGAACCTCCGACGACGCCGAGTCGAGGGGCCGCGAGCCGATCTGTGAATGCAGGACCGACACCCGCGAGTCCGCCTCCACCTCGAGGTCGATCAGATTGTCCTGGAGGCGAGTCTGGATGACGCGGCCACGCCCGCCATCGGCATAGCGCCAGTTCTTGACCTGCAACAGGATGCCCGCGCTCGTCCCCTCGATCGTGTTGTGAATGATCAGCGGGTCGGATCGGTCCTTGATCTCGAGGCCGCGGTCCGCGTCCACGATGTGGTTGTCGATGAGGATCGGATCCGAGGCCTCGCCGATCGAGACGCCCTTGTCCCCACTTCGCCTGATCCGATTCGATCGGATGAGAGGCGTCGAAGTCATCAGGTCGATCGCATCGTTCCGCGAATCCTCGAAAACGCAGTGGCTGATCGTGCCCGATGAGTAGTCGAAGTCGACCGCGTCGCCGTTGGCGTTCGAGAAGCGGCATCGGTCCAGGTGCACTTCGGCGTACACCGCGTTGAACGCGTCATCGCTGCGGCGGTTGTCGGCGAACGTGACATCGGTGAGTCGGACATCGCGTGCCGAGTAGACACTGACCATGCCCTTGTACTCGACGCCGTCGACGCGGGCTCCCCCTCCTCCCCGAAACTCGACGTGGTCGAAGACGCTCCCCGAGGCGCCGTCCCCCTGGAGGGCGAGCGCGCCCCAGGGTCGCGTCGCATCGGACGCCACGAAGCGGATCGGCTCGACCGCGGTCCCGCGGGCTTCGACCCGGCCCCGAGCGATAATCGACACGTCGGGACCCAGGCGGACGGTCGTCCCGGGGGAGACGATCAGCCGGTCCTCCTGACCGATCTTCAAGTCCACATCCAGGTCCACCACCCCTTCGAGACGAATCTCCTCCGCAGCCCGGTCCGGGAAGCTCCAGGCGTGAAAGCCCGTCGCGCCACCGAGCGGCGTCCCGGCCTCGAGCTCGGTCACATCGACGGCACCGGCCGTCACGGAGTTCGCGACCTCGAGGCGGACGTTGGCCACGCCGGAGCCGGTGACGAACAGTCGGTAGTGGACCCTCTCGGGCACGACGCGCCAGCCTTCGGTGCCCCACGCCGACGGGAGGGCGAGCGGCCGGTCGAGTACCAGGCGACTGGAGCCGTCGACGTCCTCGATCCGTGAGTCGAGCCGGCGATCGCCGGGACCGAGGCGACCGTCGAGATCCCGATCCATCCACACCGCCAGGTCGCCACCCTCACCCGACACGACCACGCTCGTGAGATCGACCCCCGCGCGCCCGCGCAGCTCGATATCCAGAACGAGCGGCCCATCGGTTTCCGTGGGGAGGTTGGCGGCAAAGGCGAGCCGTGCGTCGGCGACCCATTCGGTAAGCGACGCGAGGTTGTCGCGGATCGTCGCGATCGCGTTCTCCGGGTCCCCAGGCGGGGAAACGAGGCCCCTGCGGAGCTCCTCGAACTCGAGGTGTGGACCGAATCGGCGCAGGACCGTATCGACCCGAGCCTCGACTCGCACGAGGAGCCCTCCCTCGACGGCTTCGTGGATCATCGCAAGCGTGCGCCCGGCAACGGAAGGATCGCGCAGGGCCGCCACGAAGAGAGGATTCAGTGGGTTCGGCGCGGGCCCATCGAGCGAGCGTAGCCGCAGATCCCACGGGATCGGGGAGAGCTTCCCGGTGGCTGGATCCTCGAACCAGTACTGATTGTGGACTCCGCTCAGGTGGTACGGATCGCCCACGGTGAGTGTCGACGCCAACAGACGCGCGATCTCGTCGCGATCGACGAGCTCCATGAGCCCGACATGGTCTTCGAGCGATGTCGAGTTGACGAGTTCGGTGAATCGGCGAAGCGTCGCGAGCGAGTCGGCGCCCGGGTCGTTGAGCTCGGCCACGCGATCCCAGATGTACGGATTCCGGAACACGTTCCGCGGGAGGTTCTTGTAGTATTCCCCCCGCTCCGCCAGGTCCGCCCGGAAGATGTTGCCCGGCATCCGTCCGGTGCGACGCAGAAACGACTCGTCGATCGGCTCGAGCGCTCGGAACAGGCCGTAGAACTGCTCGTTCAGATACACGGGGGTCAGTGCGCTGAAGGGCACCGACATCCCGAAGTCCGCCGGGATCGTGTGGGCGATGTATGACTCGAGTACGGTCTTTCCCGTGAGTGCCAGCTCGCGGAATCCACGAATCTGCTCGCCCCGAGAGGCCCGGATCGTCGTCGAGATCTTCGGGGTGGCCCAGTGGACGCTCGTGTCGCCCCGCCGCCGCATTTCGACACGGCGACTGCCCCCCTCGCGCACGAGCGTGGCATCGACCCAGCCCCGCCGTTCCAGATCGGCGACCTGTTCGTCCCACAGGGTCCGGTCCACCATCAATCTGATCGCAACCGGGTCGTCGAACGACGGGTCGAGCTTATCCCGAACGGCCGTGAGGCGGGGCAGGGCGACTGCGGTCGCCAGCCGTGACTCGAGCTGCCGGTCCGCCCGGATCTGGCGTGACCAGCCGTCGTCGAACTGTGTGGCGCGCTGGTAGTCGAGGGTCGCGGCGATGAGTGCGTACATCACCGCGAGCAGGATCGGCGAAGTCGGGATCAGGACATCGCGCAGACGCAGCGGCCTGGATCTTCGGCTTCGATGGGTGATAGAGCTCACTGCGCCCCCTCGCCGATCTCGAGCCGCGGGGCCCAGCGCTCGAGCTCCTCGCTCGCGAGCAGGTTTCGGTAGGCGGTTTCGACCCTTCGCCAGGTGTCGGCGTCGAGGGGGATGGCCGCGGAAGCCGTGATGAACAGCTCGGCGGGGGCGGGCTCGGGCAGCTCGAAGCGGTTGGCGCTCGCGGGCTCTGCGACCCCGGAATCGCGACCGTCGACGCCCGCGCGGACGCGGCCGACCCAGCGGACCTCAGCGAGGTCTACCCCTTCTGACCGGACAACCTCGAGGACGGACGGGCCCTGGCCGACCGGCGGCAGTCCGAATCGCAGCACGTGCGGCTCTCCGTCGACCGGAACCATCGCTTCCGCAGTGTGCTCGCCGATCGTGATCTCGATAGCCTCCACTCGAAACGACTGGACATATCGCTCGAAGGCACGACGGACGGCGGGGAAATCGCCGCGCTCAGTATCCAGGGCGATCCGTTCGCGGACGCCCCGCTGGTGCGGCGGATAAATGTCCAGCAGGAGATCGAGGTGCCGCGCGGCCTCGTCCTCTTCTCCGAGTCGGATCGCTGCGACCGCCAGCGCGTAGTGATTCTCGACGTTGCGCGGATCGAATGCGACGGCGCGCCGGTAGGCATCGAGTGCCCGCCCCTTGCGTCCAAGTGCTTCGTTCGCCTGCCCGAGGGCGGCGAGGATTCGTTCGCGATCCTTGTCGAGCGCGTGGATGTTGGTGCGCGCGGGGAAACGGGCGTCGAGATCCTCCAGGAAGACGGCGGCCTCGAGGTAGCGCCCGTCCGACAGCAGCGCTTCGCCTTCGTCGACCCGGGCTAGCCACCCCTCCGCCGAGGCGTCGACGAGCGCCTCGATGCCCCGGAGCGCTGGCTCACGCACGCGCTGGACGAACAGGCCAGTCAGCCCGAGCCCGAGCGCCGCGAGGTACACGAAGGCCGCGCGCCGCGAAAGAAGGCCAGACCCCGACCGCTTCGAAGACAACCGATCGCCCCGACTCGTCAGACGGTGACGTTATCGTGACCGGGGAGCAGCGACACCTTGTTGCCGCCGGTCACCGTGCGGAGGTCTTCGAGTAGTTGTCGCTCGTCGGCCCCGCGCTGCAGCTCGGCGCTGTAGACGAGTTCGAGCAGATCGCCCTCGCCGACCGTCTCGATGCTCAGCAACGAATGACCTCGGAGGTGCTTCAAGAAGATCGAGTCGAACGCGGTCTGATGGTCTTTCCCGTCTGGAAGGTGCAGCCGAATGAGCACCTCTCGCGCGGTGATCGCCCCGATGTTGAATCGGTAGAGGAAGTAGACCATCGCCGAGATGAAGACCGTGAAGACGACGGCGGCCAGGTAGAAGCCGGTGCCCGCCGCCATTCCGATCGCCATCGTAATGAAGATGAAGGCGACGTCACGCGAGTCCTTCACCGCGTTGCGGAAACGGATGATCGACAGAGCCCCGACGAGCGCGAAAGCGCGGGCGATGTTGCTCCCGATGATGAGCATCACGATCGCGACCGTCACTCCCATGATCACCATCGTGTGGACGAACGCCACCGAGTACGAGAGACCCTGATGGGTCTCCCGGTAGAAATAGGCGACGATCAGACAGAGGAAGAAGCTCAGCCCCAGGGCCAGCATCGCCTCCCATAGCTGGAAGCCGCCGCCAGCCGAGGTCGACTGCAACATCTCCCGAATCAGTTCATCCACGTCATCCCCCTCACGTGAGCCTGCCTCCGAAGTAGGCACGATCGACCGCCGAGCAGTACTTCGACAGTCGCGTCATTTGGAAATCGAAACTGGACAACAAGTTACAAAGCCACACCGGAGCCCGTTCGCTGAACTTCACCTCCATGATCACGATGCGCGGATCGACGATGTAGTCGCCCGTTTCGAACGGGTGCGCGATGTCCACGGCATGCCGGTCGTACTGGAGTCGGCTGTCGAAGGTGATGCGAAGATCGGGGTCGAACGCGCCGAAAAAGGCACGCCGCCGATAGGACACCGCCATCCGGGGGCGCAGTCGGAACCTCTCTCGAAGGTACGCCGCCTCGGCGACGACCGGATCGACGGCGTCCTCGCCGGGCTCCTGCCAGATTCGCCGGTCCTCGCTTCCGCGAAAGGACTCGTAGATCGTCGTCAAAGGCAGCCTCGCCCTTCTCTTCTGGAGCGTGCGATCGGTCCGGTGCTTGATCTCCACGAAGCCGTGACTCGAGTCCGCATACCGGCGCACCCGCAGCTTCCGGCGGTCCTTCAGCCCCTCGATCTTCTCCCAGAAGAGCGTCCACTCGTCCGAATCCCAGTAGACGGAGTAGACGGGATAGCCGCGCTCGCCCGCCACGTTGCGGTCGTCGACCAGATACGGGGACAACGCGTCGACGAACGGCTGAACGCGGCCGTGCGACACGACGTACTTGAGCTCGAAGCGGTTTGCGCTTCGGCGAACGTGCTCTACCACCCGCTCTCCTGACCATGACCGTTCGAAAACGCCATAAACCCCCGTGCAATGGCGCTTTTGGGCAAGGTTGGTGCCTGAATCCGCGCGCCGAAGCCGGGACCGTAGGGGACGGACACCGACATCAGCCGTCCCCGCTGTTGCGTCCGTGCAACGATTCGAGGGTACGTTCGATTCCCACCGCGATCGTCGTCTCCGGCCGCCAGCCGGTGAGCGAGCAGAGCCGGACGATGGACACCGGGTCGTGCGACATCTCTTCGGGACGCATTTGGACCTCCCCCCAAACGATCCGCTCAGCGGGGATCTCGAGGACCCGCTGAGCGGTCTCGATGAACTCGCGTACGGTGGCGAGGACGCCGGTGGCGAGGTTTACGACGTTGTCGCAACGCCCCAGCGCCCCGAGCCGGAGAAGCCCTTCCGCGACGTCGCCCACGTAGGTGAAGTCGCGGCGCTGCGACCCCTCGGTCACCGCGAGCCGGCCGCCACCTCGTGCCAGGGCCGTCAGCGACGGGAGGAGACGCCCATCGGGCTCGCCGGGTCCGTAGACCGTGAAAAGGCGCGCCGTGAGCGCCGGGAGACCCAGCTCCACGAGCCCGAGCGTACCCTCGAGTTTCGTCTTGCCGTAGAGCGTGGTTGGCAGGGGTGGAGTCTCCTCGCTCAGATCGCCGGCCGCACGCCCGTACTCGAGCGCGGACCCGACATGGACGATTCTCGCTCCGGTCCAGTCGCCGGGATCCATTTCGGCCGCGGCCCGGCCCAGGCCTACGGGGAGCCAGGCGTTCACGATGCGCGCGGTCTCGGGGTCGCGTTCGTCGGGTGCGACGCCGTAGCCCGCGAGGTTGAAGACGATAGCGGGTCTGGCGTGCGCCACCGCATCGGTCACCGAGGAGGAGGCCTCCGCCGCGAGCTCGACGATGCGCCTCGTGGACCCGCAGGCCCCGGCGAGCGGTGCGGCGGCAGCGGCGTCGCGAACCCCCAGCCACACCTCGGCTCCCGCCTTTGCCAGCTCGAGAGCGACGTTTCGTCCGATGAACCCGGTGGCCCCCGTGACGAGGGCCCGAACCCCGCGGTACGGCGAGTCGGCGGAGGTCACCGGTCTGCCTGATACCGCTCGAGGATCGGTGCTCCCCCGGTCAGCGTCGGCCCCTCGAGGACCCACACCGCGCGATCGGGGAACGCGGCGAGAAGCGAATCGCGGGTGGCCGCGTCGCGATCCCACGCGAACACCGGCTCCCGCCCGCCCGGATCGAGCGGGTTGTAGGCCGCCGCGGAGGCGAAGTCCGGGTGGCGGTTCCCTCTGACCAGGACGAGTGCCCCGGTCATGGAGGGGTCCGCGGCGATCGCCCGGGCCCACGGCCGCATCCCGCGATACCCGCCGTATTTGTCCACGGATCGCCACGGGATGAACGTGACCGAGGCGGCCCACATCAGGGCGACGGCGGCGACGAGGGTTCCGGCCCGAAGCGCGGGTACCGCGTCGCGGTTGAGGGCGCGCGCGGAGATCAGGACCAGCGGCAGGATGACCAGGAACCAGTACCTCGCGCCGAAATCGGGTCCACCGGAAAACCAGTAAAACGCGTGCAGGAGGATCGGAATCGCCAGCCCGGCGAGCACCCATCGGTCCTGCGGGGCGGGTCGCCGAAGCCCCACCGCGAGCACGATGAGGAACCACGCCCCGGTCGCCCACCCGAACAACTCGACGTCGATCAGGTGGGTGTTGAGGATCGTGTTCACGACGACGTCGCGCGCCCCGTGCCCGGGGAACGGGTCGAGCCCGGTCCACCCGAGACCTCGATCCGGTCCGAACCCGAGCGCGTTCGCGTTGGGACCGTACAACGCCTCCGTATACGCCATGATCGGAAACTCGGTAGCCGACCCCGTGAAATGCGCGTTGTACGGCAGAATGATCGAAGAAACCACGATGGCTCCGAGGGCGAACGCGAGCGCCGAAGAGAAGAGCCTGTCGCGGCGGGCAATCCACAGCACCGCGAGCCCCAGGAGCCCGCCGACCGCGACCGCTTCGAGGGGGCGAACCAGCCCGACGGCGCCTGCGAGACCACCCGAGCAGATGAGCCAGCCGAGTCGCCGCGACTTCCGCCACCGCAGCACGGCATCGGTGGCGGCCGCGGCGAAGACGAAGCTCGCCATATGCGTCATGAAGCTCATCCCCATGAACAGATACCAGGGGGAGACCGCGAGCAGCCCGGCCGCGACGACCGCGGTGCGCCGGTCGTAGAGTCGCCAGGCGAGCAGGTAGGTCAGCAGAACCCCGAGTCCGGCCAGCAACGGATTGACGAGCCAGGCGAGGCCTAGCCGTGCCCCGACGGCGAGTACGGCGGGCCACCCCGGAGGGACGGGCGAGTACCATCGTTCGGACTCGTATCTCATCAGATCGAGCTCGAACGCCCCGGTGACGGGCGGCGCCGTCATCTCGAGGTCGCCGGCCGCCAGGTACCGGGCGTGATACAGATAGGCCACCTCGTCGGGCACGTGCGGATGTCGCTCGTAGACGAACACGGACAGGAGTGCACACACGAGCGTGACCGCCAGCGCGAGCGTCAGGCCGGTCCGATCGACGTGCGCTTCCTCGCTACCGGAGCCCGAGCGGTCCCAGCGTCGGGCGAGTCGGCTCGAGACTTCGCCGGGCACGGAGAGCGCGACCAGGAGGACGTTGCCGAGGGCGACGAAGCGGAGAGCGCCGCCCATGACGAGCTCGGCGACGTACTGGCGAGGATCCGCGGACGGGGCGACCGCCGTGGCGAGAAGGACGAAACAGGCAACGACGAGAAGCCACCGAGGGATGGCCCGCAGCGTGGTCCACGCTCCTTCTCTCTTCAACCCCAGGCCGATGGCGACGGCGATGACCTGGATCGTGAGAACCGCGAGCGCGATCGGATCTTCCGCCCAGGTACCCACCGGCCGGTAGTGCTGATATCCGACCACGGGCCCCGCGTCGATGAAACGGAGGGAGGCTGCCTGCCCGAGGACGAGAAGGGCCGCCCACCCACCCGCGGCTCTGGCTCGGAACGCAGTTCCCGCCAGCCCGACGAGGAGGGCGCCCACGGCCGCGATCAGCAGCACGACCGTCGGCTCGCTACGTCAGCCACTCCCGATACCAGTCGATCGTTTCGCGGAGCCCCACTTCGATGTCGAACGACGGCTCCCAGTGGAGCTGCTCTCTGGCCTTCGTGCAGTCGAGGTACTGGGCCCGGATCTCCGCGGAGGCCTCGTTTCGGATTTCCGGTCGCAGATCGGTGCGCTGCATCAACTCCAGGATGACCTGGACCATCTGGAGGACCGACAGGGGGCGCTCGTTCCCGAAGTTGAACGCCTCGCCCGTGAACGCCTCCGGGAGTCGCTCCGCGAGTCGCAGATACGATTCGACGGCGTCGCGCACGTAGAAATAATCGCGGACGTAATGGCCGTCGCTTCTGACGACCGGGTTCTCGTCACGTACGACGGATCGGATCGTACCGGGGATGAGCCGGTTGAAGTTGAGGTCGCCGCCACCGAACAGATTCCCGCAGCGCGTGACGGCGACGGGCAGATCGTACGTGTGGAAATAGCTGAGCGAGATCAGGTCCGCGCAGGACTTCGACACATCGTATGGGAACCGGCCGATGAGCGGCGCGTCCTCCGTGTACGGCAGGGTCTCGTGCTCACCGTAGGCCTTGTCGCTCGAGGCGACGATGATCCGCTGGATCCGCGAGCCCAGTGTGCGGCACGCCTCGAGGAGCGTCCAGGTGCCCCGGATGTTCGATTCGAACGTCGACAGCGCGGACCGCGCGGCCGTTCCCACGATCGTCTGCGCCCCAAGGTGGAACACGCTGTCGATCTCGTATTCGTTGAGAGAGCGGACCGTCACCGCCAGGTCCTCCAGCTCGCCCCGCACGATCTGAACGCGATCGAGCGAGCCGCCGCCGACGAGCCGGCTCTGCGGCACCCAGTCGCGGACCAGACACGTCACCGTCGCCCCGTGATCGAGAAGGGACTCGACGAGCCACGATCCCAGCAGCCCGGTCGCGCCCGTCACGAAGACGCTACGGTCTCTCCAGAACTCCGCCGGCGTGTCGCTCACCAGATCCTCCACGGCGCGCGTCCCTCTCTCCACATCCTCTCGAGCGATTGTCGCTCCCGGAGCGTATCCATCGGCTGCCAGAAGCCGGTATGTCGATAGGCGCCGAGTTGTCCATCGGCCGCCAGGCGGTCGAGGGGCCCGCTCTCCAGTACGCAGTCGTCGCCGGTAAGGTAGTCCAGCACGCCCGGCTCGAAGACGAAGAAGCCCCCGTTGATCCAGTCGTGACCGGTCTGGGGCTTTTCGGAGAACTGCCGGACGAGATCGCCGTCCAGCTCCAGGGCGCCAAAGCGCGCGGGCGGGTGGACGGCCGTCACGGTGGCGAGCTTCCCGTGAGACTCGTGGAACTCGAGCAGCGCGCGCACGTCGACGCTTGCCAGCCCGTCACCGTACGTCACGAAGAACCGCTCGCCGTCTAGCAACGGGCCGAGTCGCTTGATGCGTCCCCCGGTCATCGTATCCTGCCCCGTATCGATGAGGCCGACCTGCCATTCGTACTCGGGCTCGCCGACGACATCGAGCTGTCCGGACGCGAGGTTCACGCGGAAATCGTTCGTGTGGAGAGTGAAGTGGTGGAAGTACTCCTTGATCACCTCACCCTTATAGCCGCAGGCGACGAGAAAATCGTGGTGCCCGTGGGCGGCGAATATCCGCATGATGTGCCAGAGGATGGGACGTCCGCCGATCTCGACCATGGGTTTCGGTCGAACCGACGTCTCTTCCGCCAGTCGCGTTCCGCGTCCTCCCGCGAGGATGATGGTTTTCATGCGGCCATGATTCCCGGGTCGGGGATCGGGACGAGGAAGCGCCCGCCGGCCCCCAGGAAGCTCTCCTCCTGACGCGCGATTTCCTCCGCGTAGTTCCAGGCAAGGACGAGGACGAAATCGGGTCGGTCGGACGCGATCGCCTCGATGGGTCGCACCGGGAGGTGCATCCCCGGAGTGAACAGCCCGACCTTCATCGGGTTCTTGTCCACCGTATACGGAATCAGGTCCGTCCCCAGGCCACAGTAGTTCAGCAGGGTGTTTCCTTTTGCCGGCGCCCCATAGGCCGCCAGTCGCTGTCCATCGTGACGCAGACCGCGCAGCAGCTCGATGAGGTCGCTTCTGTTCGCGGCGACCCGGTCGGCGAACTCTCGAAAGCCATCGATATCGGCCAGCCCGCGATTCCGCTCCTCCTCGCAGGCGCGGAGCACCTCCGCGGCATGATCGGCGCGCTCGCTGTCCGCTACGGCCCAGACACGCAGGCTTCCGCCATGCACCGCGACGTGATCCACGCGCTCGATGCGCAGGCTCGCCCGCTCGAACAGACCGGCCAGCGCCGTGATCGAAAAATAGCACAAATGCTCGTGGTAGACGGTGTCGTATTCGAGCCGGTCCACGAGCTCGCCGAGATACGGCGCTTCGATGACGACTCGCCCCCCCGGCGCGAGCAGCTCCCGCATGCCGCGGAGGAAGTCGAGGGTGTCGTCGACATGCGCCAGGACGTTGTTCGCCATGACCGCCGACCCCGGTCCGTGATCCCGCACGAGCCCCCGGGCGGTTTCGAGCCCGAAGAACTCGGACACTGTCGGTACGCCCCGGTCGCGGGCGATTTTCGCCACGTTGCGCGCCGGTTCGACGCCGAGCATCTCGATTCCCGCAGCCCCGAAATTGTGCAGGAGGCTGCCGTCGTTGCTGGCGACCTCGTAGACCCGATCGCCTGCCCCCAGGCCGAGATCTCGCATGACGGCCTCCGCGTATCCGCGGAAATGGTCCGTCATCGTTCGCGATGTGCCGGTCACGTAGATGTAGTCCCTGAAGAGCACCTCGGGATCGATCACGTCCACCAGCTGAACGAGCGCGCACGTCTCGCACAGGTAGACGTCGAGCGGGTAGCGCCGTTCGGCCGCGAACTCCTCCGCCGAGCGCAGGAACGCGTTCGCGAGCGGCTGGTCCCCCAGCTCCAGGAAGCGGGTCAGAGACCCCTCGCCGCACGACCGACAGGTCGTTCGACAGGTGTGAACGGGTCGTGTCACCGCGCGGCGCCTCCGGCTTCGGCCTGGGACGGGTCCGTCGCCGCCGGTCGTCCGGGCGCAATTCCTCGTGATGGGCCGAGAAGCCTCATGCGAACGAGACGGTAGAAGAAGCCCCAGCAGGTCGTGGCCCTCACATGCGACGTCCCGCCGCCGCGCATCCGGGCGAAGACGTTGACTTCGAGTATCCGGAGCCCCCGCGCGTGTGCCTTCACCATGATCTCCGGATCGAGCACCCAGTCCTTCGAGCGGAGGTCCATGCCCTGGAGGACCTCTCGCGGCATGATCTTCGGGCTTCCGTTGATATCGAGGGACGCGATTCGTGGCCAGAGGGCTCGGAAGAAGAGGTTGTACGAGACGGACACCAGCTTCCTGAAGAGACCGTCCATTCTGAACCGTCGACGCACCTTCGCCAGGACGCCTCCATCGGAGGAGTCGGCGGCGTCGAAAAGCCGAACGACATCTTCCGCGTCCACCTGACCGTCCGCCGGGATGATCCCGGCCCATCTGCCTCGACACAGGGGGATCCCGGTCAGGACCCCCAGCCCGTACCCCTCGTTGACCTCGACACGGGTCCTGCGGACCTCGGGCTCCTCTGCCTCGAGGCGCTGGAGGATGGCGGGAGTGCGGTCCGAGGAGCCGTTGTCCACCGCGATGATCTCGAGCACATGCCCCGCATCGCGAAACGCACCGAGCAACCGCTGAACGGTGTACTCGGCGACGTCCTCTTCGTTGTAGCAGGGAATGATGAGGGACAGATCGGGTTCGCCCCGTCCGCCCTCGTTACGCTCCGTCATGCGTTCTCCGCGCTTCCACATCCAACGGGACCGTGCCGATCACCGCTTTCCATGCAACGATGGTGCCAGTTCGGCCCCTTCCGGCGGCGCCGTAACTCGTTGTCCCGCAACGCCTCAGACGCGCAGTTCCGGGCTCCCTCGTTCGTTCCGTCGGATGCCTCCAACGGCCGTCAGCGCGAGAGCCCACACTCCGGCTCCGGTCGGCAGCGTGACCCAGAGTGGTTGGTCGCGGAGCACGAACAGGATGCCGGCCATGACCGCCGCCGCGAAGATGCCGCGCCAGTAGCGCCGCAGCGGTGGGCCCTCGAGACCGATCGGCCGCGCCGCCCGGACGGCGAGCCGCCAGCGACACAGCTCCGTCACGACGGTCGCGATGGCCGCCCCGGCCATCCCCGCCGCAGGCACGAGGACCGCGTTGAGGGCGATGTTGATCGCCGCCGCCTGGCCGGTGAGTCGTACGATGGGTCGCTCGAGACCGTCCGACATGAGCGCCGTGACGGGCATGTCGCGGAGTAGCGCCAGGGGTACGGACCACAGCACGAGCGCCAGCGGAAGGGCGGACGCCGCGTAGGCGTCCCCGAATACGAGCGCCACGATGGGGGCGGCGAGCAGGGCGCCCCCGGTCGCGATCGCGAGCGAGACCGTGGTGACCTGTGCATGCGCCGTTCTGTAGAGCTCGTTCCGCTCTCCAGGCCGGTCGGCCAGGCGTGTGAGAGTTGGAAGAAGCGCCAGCGCGTACGCGATCCCGAGGTTGGAGACGAACGACGTCAGCGCGTAGGCTGCGGCGTAATGCCCGACCGCCGCCCGCCCCTCGAAGACGCGAAGGAAGACGAGGTCGGCGTTGAAGATCATCAGTCCGAAGATTGCTCCGCCGACCAGTGGGATCGCCCGGGGCACAAGGCTTCTCGCGAGGTCGCCATCGAAACGGGAGCGCCTCCGGACCAGTCGATAGGATCCGACCAGAAGAAGACCCGCGGCGACCAGATCGCCGACGAGCCGGGCGACCGGGACCCTGAGCAGGTCGTCCGCGTTCCTGACGAACATGAGGACCGTGGCGGCCATGATGAGCTCGCCCAGGACGCGGGCGCCGGCCACGAGCCGGGACCGGTCCATGCCCAAGTGGACCCAGCGCGTGCCGAGAGCGACCGCAAAGAGCGTGAGCCCGTAGAGGGCGAGGACCTCGCCCTCGGGGGACGGCAGGAGCCACAAGCCGGCTCCCGCCAGAGACCCGACCACCACCACGGCGGCGACCGAGCGCGTCCCGAGCGCCGTGGTCAGCAGTCGCGGCCGCGTCGAGTCGTCCCCCGCGGCGATCTCGCGAACGCCCAGACCGAGGTCGAAACCGAGATCGACGATCCGGTTGCCGTAGATGACGATCGCGGCGGCCAGCTCGAGCGTGCCGAAGGCCTCGGCCCCGAGCGCGCGAGCGAGATAGACGAAGGCGCCGAACGCGATGATGCGAGCGAGCGCGTCGCCTGAACCGAGCGTGACGAACGTGCGGGTTACCGCGCCCTCGTGTTGGGATGACGGGGTGCTCATTAATGGACCCGCAGGCAAGCGACGTTCCGGGTGGGCTCGCGCGGGAAACTGGCCGAAGGTGTAGACGTCGTGCAACATGCAGGGGACGCGGCGTCGAGCCCGGCCGCCTGCACGGGTGCCGGAAGCCTTGCGCCTGCAGGCGATTCGCCGGTTCCCGCGTTTGGGTGGACCACTGGTCTCCGGCGTGCGAGATCCGCGGGCAGGCGGAACTTCGGAGGTGAGGACGTGACGGCTCACAGCACACAGCTTCTTTCGGTTGTCGTGCCCGTATTCAACGAGGTCGACGGGATCGACGCGTTCTACGAGCGCGCGAAGGCGGTATGCGAGGGGCTATCCGATCTCGATCACGAGATCCTGTTTGTGGATGATGGCAGCACGGACGGAAGCCTCGAGGTGCTCGAGGGCCTTTCACGATCGGATCCGGCCGTTCGAGTCGTGAAGTTCTCGCGCAATTTCGGACATCAGATCGCGATCACCGCGGGCGTGGATCACGCCGAAGGGGATGCGGTCGTCGTGATCGATGCCGATCTCCAGGACCCACCCGAGACCATCGCAGATTTCGTCGAGAAGTGGCGCGAGGGGCACGACGTCGTGTACGGCGTTCGGGAGAGTCGCGATGGCGAGACGCGCGCGAAGCTCTGGACGGCCACGGCCTTCTATCGACTCCTCCGCCGTTTCACGAACGTGGAGATCCCGGTGGACGTCGGGGATTTCCGCCTGATGAGCCGCCGCTCCGCGCAGGTGCTTCGAGGGATGCGCGAGAAAGACCGGTTCGTACGCGGTCTCGTCAGCTGGATGGGGTTCACGCAGGTAGGCGTCCCGTATCGCCGCGATGCGAGGCACGCCGGCGAGACCAAGTATCCCTACCGCAAGATGGTGAAGTTCGCGGTGGACGGTATCACGTCGTTCTCGAGCGCCCCCCTCAAGCTCGCGTCCTGGCTCGGATACCTGGCCTCGGGTCTCGCCTTCCTGTATCTGGCGACCGTCTTCGTCCAGAAGGCGATGGGGGCGACGATTCAGGGCTGGGCGACGATCATGGTCGCGGTGCTGTTCCTCGGCGGGGTCCAGTTGATCTGCATCGGCATCATCGGCGAGTACATCGGCCGGATCTTCAACGAGATCAAGCCAAGACCGATGTATGTCGTCGAGGAGATCTTCGAGACCGAGCGGGTGAGCCCGGCCGCCGAGCACGAGCTGTCGATCGATCGGACCGGCGCGTCCGACGTCGCACCGGCCAACGTCCCGGGACTCGTCCGCTGAGCGAGATTCGCTCCCTCTTCATCACGGGCGCGTCGGGGTTCGTGGGCCGACGTGTCCTCCACCACCTCGACCCCGCCCGCTACGACCGCGTCTCTCTGCTCACCCGTAGCGAGATCAGCCTGCCGCCTCACCTTTCCGGCGGCGTCACGGTCAGGCAGATCCGGAGCGCCCTCGACCGCCCCGAACGCTACGCGTCGGAGATCGACCCCTCGACGGCGATCCTGCACCTGGCGGCGCGGGTCGGTCGCGCGAAGGTCGCGGACTTCATGCGCGACAACGTGGAGGGCACGAGGATCATTGTGCGAGCCGCCGAAGAGGGCGGCGCGGCCGGTCTGGTGAACGTGAGCTCCATCGCCGCCAAGTTCCCCGCGACCGCGTTCTACCCGTATGCGGACTCGAAGCGGCAAGCCGAGGAGATCGTGGCGAAGTGCCGTCGGCCGTGGATCACCGTCCGCCCGACCATCGTGCTGGGCGAGGGGTCTCCGATCTGGGACAAGTTCCGGCAACTCGCGCGTGGGCCCCTCCCGGTGGTGCCCGGCACGCCCTCTACTCGAATCCAGCCGATTCACGTGGACGATCTGGCGACCGTCCTCCTGGACATCCTCGACAGGGGCGGCTTCGAGGAGGCGGTGTGCGAGCTCGGGGGCGCCGAGCCGGTGACGATGGAGGAGTTCATGAAGAGGGCGCACCATCGCCTGACCGGCCGGCGGGGCGTGGCGATCCCGGTTCCGCTCGCACTGGGCATGCCGCTCCTGCGTGCCTTCGAACGGATCTCGCCGGTGCCGCTGCCGGTCACCGAGGGGCAGCTGTCCAGCTTTCTATACGACGGGGTGGTCGAGCCGAACCCACTCCAGGAGCGCTACGCGGATCGTCTGCGGGGGGTAGACGAGATCCTGGAAGATCTGACGAGCTGAGCCGCCGTCCCCACGCGTTCACCGCGCCTCCCGCATGCGCGGTCCGCCGGCCTCGCGATATGTTCCCGCCATGCTACGGCTACACCCCTATTCCTACCACCGGCCGACGTCCGTGGCGGATGCCATCGAGCTCCTCGCCGAGCACGGGGCGGACGCACTGCCCATCGCAGGGGGAACGGACCTCGTACCGAACATGAAGCACGGCCTGTTCACGCCTGGACACCTGGTCGCTCTGAGCGGCGTCGCCGAGATGCGAGGGATACGGGTGGGGGATGATGAGATCCGGATCGGCGCCTGCGAGTCGCTCGACTCGGTCGCCACCGACGAGGGACTTCTCGAGTCGATCCCCGCGCTCGCGCAGGCGGCGGCACTCGTCTCCGGCCCGCAGCTGCGTCGTACGGGCACGTTGGGTGGAAACGTGTGTCTCGACACCCGTTGCACCTACTACAACCAGACGCGGTTCTGGCGGAAGGCCCTCGGGTACTGTCTGAAGAAAGACGGCGACGACTGTCACGTCGTAAGGGGAGGGACGCGGTGTGTCGCGGCACATTCGGCCGACACCCCGCCCGTACTGATGGTCCTCGATGCCGAGCTCGATATCGAGGGCCCCTCGGGATCGCGTCGCGTCCCGATCAACGAGTTCTTCACCTCGGACGGCGTGTGGAACCGCGTACTCGAGCCCGGCGAGCTGCTCGTCGCGATCCGGATTCCCCGTCCGTCGTCGACGACCCGTGTGGCCTTCCGGAAGCTGCGCGCCCGGAACGCGATCGACTTCCCGCTCGCCAACCTCGCGGTCTCCGTGACTCTGACCGATGAACGGGTGAGCTCACTGAAGATGGTCGCTTCCGGGATGGGTTCGTATCCCCGAAAGCTCGGGAAGGTCGAGGACGCAGCGCTGGGGAATCGCCTCGACCCGGCAGTGATCGACGCGGTCGCCCAGCAGGCGTTCCGTCAGTGTCGGCCGCTCGAAAACATCACGGTGGACCGCGAGTGGCGGCGGGCGATGATCCCCGTGCTCGTACGCCGCGCACTCGGGGAAATCGCCGCCGCCTGACACGCGTCGGTCTACCTGACGCCGAAGAGCTCTGCAAGCGGTCTGAGGACCTCATCGGCCATGATCAGGACGTCGTCGATCCCGAAGAGGATCTCGTCGAGAGCCGCCGTGTCGTTTGGCCCGAATCCGCCACCGTTCGGCCGCCGGTAGTCGGGCAGCTGCACCGTCCCGGACACGAACACCTCGGTTTGCCCGCCATGCGAGATCGTTCCGTCCTGGAACCCGTCCACGATCCGCAGATCGGCGGAGGTCGCCCCGGCGGCCCCGGCGATGTCCCAGAAGAAATCGAGGTCCGAGAACGAGCCGTCGTTCGCGATCTCGCCCTCCACGACCAGAGTCGTCTGCGTCCCCTCGTCGGAGACCACGCGGTGGTCAAGGGAAGCGATCGTCACCCCGAACTGGTCATCGGTCTCGAGCGTCTCATCGAGTTGAAAGTCGAAACGTCCGTTGTGATCGATGACGAAGCCTTCGGACAGGAGGTTCACGATGACTCCACTCGACACCGACGCGAACGCTCCGTCCACGAAGTAGTCGGCGAGCGGAAGCGAGCCGCCGCCGGAAGTGTCGAAGGCCTGGATCCTCAGGATCGTCGACACGGCATCGCTCCGGTCGATCAGGTCCAGAAACCCGAACGGTGCCAACGGGAGAGCCGGGAGGCGCGACACGCCGTCCAACCGGTAAAGGACGAACCGGACACCGTCTGCGGGGGCGCCCCCGAGGCCATCGTCGATGACATACCCATCGAGCCCGGCGTCGTAGACGAAGGTCTGGCCCAGGAAGTTGATCGGGAACAGAGGCACCGCCTTCGCCCCGACGGACAGCCGCAGCGCACGCTTCGCGACGAGGTCGCGAAACGTCCCGGGCTGGAACGATCTGGCGATCTCGTGTCTGGCAACCTCACCGCGCTCGTAGCGGCGGGGTACGGCGCTGAACCCGGGCGTCGTCAACCCGAGGGCGTCGGTGATGAGCCCGACCTGGACGAGCGCGATGTTGTTCGCCGCGAACCTCAACGAGTGGATCGAGTTGGCGACATCCGGGGGCGAGAACGGGACGTTGGGCGGAGGACCCGTGAATCCGCTGTCGCTGGAGCACGCCGCGACGCTCGCCAGGAGCACCCCGCCGATCATGGCATTCCGTACGTTCGACCCGTGGCTTCTCATGGTCGACCCCACCTTCGTTCTATTGAAAACGCGCGGACGACGGTCCGATCGTCCGGTTCAGGGGGATGACGACCATCGGTGTCGACGCGTCACGGCCCCCCGGGATTCCGAGGCCGGCCCCCGTACCCGCCATGGCTGGTCACGAAGGCGAAGCCGCCTGTAGTTTGGGCTCCCGTTTCGAGATAGTCCGGCGGCGACGTTCCGTCGCCACGCAGATCCAGCTCAGGAACCCAGGGCGCCGTCCGGTGGCGCCCCAACCGGTAGCACTCAGGAGAACCGATGCACACGCTTCCAGACCTTCCCTACATGCACGACGCGCTCGAGCCGACGATCGACGCGCGGACCATGGAGATCCACCACGGTAAGCACCATGCGGCATACGTGAACAACCTGAATGCCGCGCTGCAGGGCCACGAGGCACTCGCGAACAAGCCGATCGAGCAGCTCCTGCGGGAGATCGAGCTCGTGCCCGAGACCATCCGGGGGGCCGTCCGCAACAACGGTGGTGGGCACGCGAACCACAGCCTCTTCTGGTCGATCATGTCTCCGGGGGGTGGCGGTGCCCCGAACGGTCCCGTCGGTGATGCGATCTCCTCCGCCTTCGGGAGCTTCGACGAGTTCAAGGCCGCGTTCCAAAAGGCCGGTGGCACGCGCTTCGGAAGCGGCTGGGCCTGGCTCGTGGTCACGGACGGCGGAAGCGTGGGCGTCTATTCCACGGCAAACCAGGACAGCCCGTACATGAACGGCGATACGCCGATTCTCGGGTGCGACGTCTGGGAGCACGCCTACTACCTGAACTATCAGAACCGGCGGCCCGACTACATGACCGCGTTCTGGAACGTCGTGGACTGGGGCGCCGTGTCGGCCAACTACGCCGCGGCATCCGGCGGCTGATGGCCCACACAGTCGGCATACTGGTCGGGGGCGGACCCGCCCCCGGCCTCAACAGCGCCATCGGATCGGCCGCGCTGAAGGCGATCGACGAGGGGTGCGAGGTCATCGGCATCCTGGACGGTTGGAAACATCTCGTCGCCGGGGACGCCGAGCAGGTGCGGCGCCTCCAGCGTGGTGACGTCTCCCGTATCCACACGCGGGGTGGGTCCATTCTGCGGACGTCGCGCGCGAATCCGACGACGACCGACGCGGACCTCGACAGGACCGTCGCCACTCTACGTGACATTGGAATCACACGTCTGGTGACGATCGGCGGCGACGATACGGCGTACGGCGCCAGATGCGTCTCGGACCACGCGGGTGAGGCGATCCGGGTCGCCCATGTGCCGAAGACGATCGACAACGACCTCCCGCTCCCCGGCGGCCGCCCGACGTTCGGCTACGAGACCGCCCGCCAGCTGGGCGCCCATCTGGTGGTCAACCTCATGGAGGATGCCCTCACGACGGGCCGCTGGTTCTTCGTCGTGTCGATGGGACGCAAGGCCGGCCATCTCTCGCTGGGGATTGGCAAGGCCGCCGGCGCGACCCTCACGCTCATCCCCGAGGAGTTCGGCGACGGTACGCTCGATCTCGCGTCCGTATGCGACATCCTGGAGGGCGCGATCGTGAAGCGGCTCGCCCAGGGACGCCCCTACGGCGTCGCCGTCATAGCGGAAGGCATCGGCGAAAAGGTCGATCCCGCGAGCCTCGAGCGCCTGTCCGGGGTCGAGGTCGAGCACGACTCGTACGGGAACATCCGTCTCGCCGAGATCCCGCTGCAGTCGATCCTGAAGGCCGAAGTCCGGCGTCGATTCCGGGACCGAGGCCAGTCGATCACGATTACGGATCTGGACCTGGGGTACGAGCTTCGCTGCGCCCCGCCGATCCCGTTCGACATCGATTACACGCGCACGCTCGGATACGGGGCGGTTCGTTTTCTTCTCAGTGACTCGGTGGGCGAGGAGCTGCGGCTGGGTGGGCTCGTGTGTCTCGATGACCGCGGACACCTGCAGGTGATCCCGTTCGACCAGCTGGCCGATCCCGAGACCGGTAAGACGGCCATTCGGCTCGTCGATACGGAGTCGGAGAGCTACCGGGTAGCCAGGGAGTACATGCTGCGGCTCGAGTCCGAGGATCTGGAGGACCCGGACATCCTGGACGGTCTGGCGACGGCGATCGGGTCGACGCCTGAGGAAGTGCGAGCCCGGTTCGGGCCCGCGGTCAGTCGCCGAAGCTGACCCCGAGGGCGCGGGCCGTCGCGACCGCGTCCCCGTCGACGGGCACCTGCTTTCTGCTGGCGAGCGCCTCGGTCAGTGGCACGGCGCGGACCTCCGGCGGGTCGAGAGATACCATGGAGCCGAAGTCCCCACGCGCCACGCAGCGAACCGCCGCTGCACCGAATCGGAGCGAGATCACCCGGTCGTAGGCGATGGGAGTGCCACCCCGCTGGAGATGGCCGAGGACAAGCGATCTGGCCTCTTTTCCGGTGCGCTCCGCGAGCTGCTGCGCGATGACCTCGCCGACGCCCCCCAGCCGCGTTTGGCTCCCCGTCCCACGGGGCACGGCTTTCGTGACCGCCTCGCCGTCGATGGGGGTGGCCCCTTCCGCGACGCACACCATCGAGAACGTCCGGCCACGCCGCTCGCGCTCGAGGATCTTCTCCGCGACGAGCTCGATGTCGTAGGGAATCTCCGGCAGGAGGATGACGTCCGCCGTGCCCGCCAGGCCGCTGAACAACGCGATCCATCCGGCGTGTCTTCCCATGACCTCGACGACCATCACGCGCCGGTGACTTTCGGCTGTCGAGTGGAGCTTGTCGATGGCGTCGGTGGCCGTCTCGACCGCGGTGAGGAAGCCGAACGTGAGGCTCGTCGCCTCGAGGTCGTTGTCGATCGTCTTCGGCACGCCGACAACCGGGAGACCCTTCCGGGCCAGATCGCAGGCGATCTGAAGGCTGCCGTCGCCGCCGATCGCAATCAGCGCGTCGAGCTCATGCTCGCGAAACGCCTCCAGGATCTCGTCTGAACGATCGATGTCGACCGTCGACCCGTCCGGGCCGGTTGTGGGCCAGGCGAACGGATTCCCGCGGTTGCTGGTCCCGAGGATCGTGCCGCCGCGGTGAGTGATCCCGCGGACGTCCTCTCGGTCGAGAGGGACGACCTCGCCGGGTTCGTCGGCCAGGAGCCCGCCATATCCGTTCTCGATGCCGAAGACCCGCCACCCCTCCTTGAGGGCGGAGAGCACGGCTGCCCGGATCACGGCGTTGAGCCCGGGGGCGTCGCCGCCCCCGGTGTTCAACGCGAGTCGGCGAATCGTCAGGGGGTCAGGCTCCGAGATGATCCCGAACCCGAAGGTGCTGATGTCGTAGCGATAGCCTCTCCGCCGGTCTTGTCCAGGGGTCCGAATCGTCGGACCGAGGTCGCGACCGGTTCATCTTCCTGGAAAGCGTTCCATAACTCGAAGCTGATAGGTTGGTGTCGGCGATGACCCGCCGCAACTTCGCGAAATCCGGGAACTCTGGAGGGAAACCGATCAGACGAGAAGTCATCCTCTTCGACCTCGACGGCACCCTGGTGGACTCGGCCGAGCTCATCCTCGAGTCCTACCGCCACACGATGCGAGTGCACTTCGACGAAGTGCCTCCCGATGAGGTGTGGCTGGCCTCGTTCGGCACCCCGCTGCGAGCGCAATTCCGGCAGTTCGTGGATACGGTCGAGGAGGTCCAGCAACTGGTCGACACGTACATCGAGCACAACCTGCGGGTTCACGAGGAGTATATCCGGCCGTTCGACGGAATCGCCGAGACCCTCCTCCACCTGCTCGACGCCGGCTCACGGCTGGGGATCGTGACCAGCAAGGCGGCCCGCGGGACCGCCCGAAGCCTCGAGGCGTGCGGCATCCCGGCGGAGTGGTTCGAGGTAGTCGTCACGTCCGACGAGCCCGTGCCCCACAAACCCGATCCCGCACCGGTTCGGCTCGCTCTGGACCGCCTCCGCGTCGAGTCGACGACCGCTTCGTTCGTGGGGGATTCGATTTGGGACTTGAGAGCCGGAAGAGCCGCGGGCGTCTGCACGGTGGCCGCCCTCTGGGGGCCGTTCTCCGAGAACGAGCTGGCGGTCGAGGCGCCCGACGTGATGGCGGATCGCCCGGCCGATCTGAAATAGGGGCGCCCGATCGGGTAGATCCCG
>JAOTZH010000195.1 GCA_029861425.1 Gemmatimonadota bacterium | reverse complement strand
CCGACGCGTGCGCCTCCCCCTCGGCCTGACGTTCTAGCCACCCAGCTCCACCACTTCGATGCCATCAACGCGCGCCCCGAGAAAGCCCTCCGCGAGCTGCTCGAACCGTTCGGCATCGTCGGTCACGAAGTATTGCCTCGAGACCGCGGCCCGCTCGTCACGCAGCCCCTCTCGATCGAGCACGTTCGCCGTGTGCCGGGCGGTGGCCTCGGCGGAATCCACGAGGGTGATCGCCGGCCCCGCGACGTCCTCGAGCATTCCGCGGAGGAGTGGATAGTGAGTGCACCCCAGCACCAGGGTATCCACTCCCTCGCGCAGGAGACCCTCCAGATACGTGCGCGCGGTCAGTTCGGCGACGTCCCCGCTCACCCACCCTTCTTCCGCGAGGGCGACGAATAGCGGACATGCCTGCGACCTCACTTTCGCTTCGGGGAGCACGCGCCGTATCGCCCTCTCGTAAGTCCCGCTGTCGATGGTCCCACGAGTCCCGATCACGCCGATGCGCCCGTTGCGGGTGACGCGCACCGCCTCGCTCGCCCCCGGGCGCACAACACCGATGACCGGGATGTCGAGACGATCCGATAGCCGGCGGGATGCATGCGCCGTAGCCGTGTTGCAGGCGATCACGAGGACCTTGACGCCCCGGTCAAGGAGAAACTCCGCCGCTTCGTTCGCGTATCGCCGGATCGTGTCCGGCGACTTCGGGCCGTAGGGCACGCGGGCCGTGTCCCCGAGGTACACGGTCGATTCGCCCGGCAACTGCTCGTGGATCGCGCGCAGCACCGTCAGTCCGCCGACGCCCGAATCGAACACTCCGATCGGTGCCGCGCCGACGCCGCTCACGGGACGTTGATCTGCAGCCCCACGGCCGCTCCGATCGAGCCGTCGGGAGGCCCGGTAATCGTCGTCTCGAAGTCCCAGAAATGGGTCGATACCCACGCGTCGATTCCGCTCAGGAACGCGATGAAGACGGTGAGGACGATCCAGTTCTCGCGCTGTCCGGAGCGGGACTCGATCAGATCCTGGTTCGGCGGCTCAGCGGCCCTTGCGGCGCTCAGCTTTTGCGAGGACTTGATGATCATGTATGTGGTCGTCGCCGCGGCCCCGAAGTAGATCGCACCCCGTTCCGGGCGCCCGACTTCGACCTGTCCCCACCCCGGGAGGACCATCGAGCGGGCGAAGGCGCCGAGTGGCGAGACCGGTGGCACCGAATCGATCGCCGCCGGGGCGGGCTCCGCGACCGGCTCCGTCGCCTCGGGGTCCTGGGCGTGCGCGTCACCGCAAATCGACAGAGAGAGGAGCGCGGCGGAGACCAGGACGCGAAGATTGGCGGGAACGTGTGGGAATCGAACCCACCCGGGACGCGCGAACGCCCCGTAACGGTTTTGAAGACCGCAGGCGACACCAGTCACCATCCGCTCCCCCATCCTCGCGCGATGTACTACGTCGCGCGCGCGACTACCTCGATTTCCACGAGCGCACCCTTCGGAAGGGTGCGAACCGCGACCGTCGAGCGCGCCGGATACGGCTCGTCGAACGGCCGTGAGTACACGTCGTTTACCGCGAGAAAATCATCCATCGAGGCCAGGAAGATCGTGGTCTTCACGACGTCGGAGAAGCCGAGCCCCGCTTCCTCGAGGACGGCCGCGAGGTTCCGCATCACCTGAGCCGCTTGAGTCGCGGCATCCTCTCCTACCAATTCCATGGTCGCGGGGTCCAGCGAGACCTGTCCCGCGGAGAAGAAGAGCTCGCCGGCCCAGACGCCCTGCGAGTAGGGGCCGATGGCTTTCGGCGCCTTGTCCGTGTGAATCGATCCGGATCTCGTCAATCCGAACTCCTTGCATCCAGTTGGTGGGGGCCGGTAACCTCCGCCCGACAGGTCCCGGAACGGGTCGTAGAGGGGAAGACCCCGCGGCCGAATCCGAGGGGTGGCGACCGGGCGCGAAGATACGACGAACCCTCGAGTAGCGCCAAAGAAGGACGCATGTCAGAGGCTTCGGCGCGACGAACAGCGTTCCGGCTTACGCGTGATGCCGTCCTCGGTGTCGCACTCGCCGTTCAGGAGTACTTCGCTCTCCTCGTCAGAGTGCTCCGCGCGTGCTTCACGCGCCCCTTCTATCCGGGCGATCTCGTCCAGCAGATGGATACGATCGGGGTCGCGTCCCTGTTCATCGTCGTCCTCACCGGTTTCTTCACGGGGATGGTCCTCGCGCTGCAGTCGGCCGTAGAGATGGAGCAGTTTGGCGCGACCATCTACATCGGCCGGCTCGTGGGGGCCAGCGCGGTACGGGAGCTCGGACCGGTACTCACGGCGCTGATGGTCACGGGACGCGCCGGCGCGGGGATGGCGGCGGCGATCGGGGCAATGAAGGTGACCGAACAGGTGGACGCGCTCAGAACGATGGGCGTTGACCCCGTGCGCAAGCTGGTCGCTCCGCGCTTCATCGCGGCGCTCATCATGATGCCTCTCCTGACCGTTGTCGCGGACCTGATCGCGATTTTCGGCGGGCTGCTGATCGCCGTCCTGAAGCTCGGGCTCACGGCGGATCTCTACATGCGATCGGTCTACACTACTCTGGCCGACAACGGGTTCGTCTTCCAGTACATCCCCGTCGACCTCGTTCAGGGTTTGGGGAAACCGATCGTGTTCGGTGCCATCATGGCGCTGACCAGTTGCTACTACGGGATCCGTACGGAAGGAGGCACGGAGGGAGTCGGGAGATCGACGACACAGGCAGTCGTCACGACGTCGATTCTGGTTCTCGCCAGCGACTACTTCATGACCCAGCTCATCATCGTGTTCCTTCTGTGAGCCCGGACGAGAGACCACCCTCGCCCACGGGGCCGACCCCCTCGGAGGATCCCCCGGCTAGTGGCGCGGAGGGCCAGGAGTGGCTTCGCGCGGCCGTTCGTTCCGAGGCGCGACGACTCATGGCCGATGATCCTGAATCGACACATCTCTCGCCGGCGACGGTGAGCCTGCACGACGTCTGGCTGGCATTCGGCGACCACGAGGTGCTGCGGGGGATCAGCCTGGACGTTCGGCGGGGCGAGACCCTCTGCATTCTAGGCGGTTCGGGGGTCGGCAAGTCGACGATCCTGAGGCTGATCCTCCGGCTGCTTCACGCCACGGCGGGCGACGTGCTGATCGAAGGACGCGACATCACGACGGTATCGCACGACGACGTGCTGGAGCTGCGCGAGAGGATGGGCATGGTCTTCCAGGGTTCGGCACTCTTCGATTCGCTGAGCGTGAGGGACAACGTCTCGTTTCCGCTCTACGAGCACACCCGACAGACCGAGGATGAGATCGACGCCCGGGTGCGTCAGGTTCTCAGCTTCGTCGACCTCGAGCCCGAGGACGTCCTGGAGCTGCTGCCGGCGGAGTTGTCCGGGGGGATGCGAAAGCGGGTGGCGATCGCCCGCGCCATCGTGCACGAACCGCCCATCCTCCTCTTCGACGAACCGACGAGTGGACTCGACCCGATCACCACTCGAACCATCGACGATCTCATCCTCAAGCTGCGTCACGAGCTGAACGTCTGCTCGATCGTCGTGACCCATGACCTCGCCTCCGCGAACAGGATCGCGACCGAATCGGCGCTTCTGTTCGATGGCGAGGTTATCTTCAACGGGACACCGGAGGAGATGTACGCGTCAGAGGTCGAGTACGTTCAGGCGTTCATTGCCTAGGGCCGGCGGGAGGAACGATCAGAGGGTGGGTGACGAGAACGTGAAGCGGAGCGAGAGGCCGGATGCGTAGGGCCCGGACAGTGACCTGGGATCAGGTCCGTGTGGGCCTGGTGCTCATCGTGGCGCTGACCATCCTCGGCGTCGGCATCTTCTTCATCGGCAACGTGGGCGACCAGTTCGCGACCCGGTACCGGCTGATCACTCTGATGGAGTCGGCCGCCGGCATTGTGGTCGGTGCGCCAGTCCAGGTCGCGGGGCAGAACGTGGGGCAGGTCGTAGCCGTGGAGTTCATTCGGCCCGAGCAGCGTCCCCCGTCGGGCGAAGCGGTCGCCGTCTCGCTCGGGGTGAACACGGACGTACAGGATCAGATTCGCGCCGACTCACGGGCCAGGGTCCGAACGCAGGGGCTGCTCGGCGATCGGCTTATCGATATCGAGCCAGGGGCATCGGACCAGCCGATCCTCGCCGATGGCGACACCCTCGCCGCGGCACCGGCCATCAGCTACGAGGAGCTCCTCGGGCAGGCCGCGGACGCCATCGAGAGCCTCACCACGCTCTCCGACGACCTGACCTCGACGCTCGGACGGGTAGCGGAGGGAGAGGGGAGCCTGGGTCAGCTTCTCGTCGACGACGGGCTGTACACGGGGATGATGGCTCTGAACGAAAACCTGAACGCCGTCCTCGGCCCTGTCGCGGCTGGCGAGGGGGCGTTCGGGCAACTGCTCAGGGATGACGAGCTGTATGAGCGGCTGCTCTCGACGACGGGCTCCCTCGACTCGGTCACCGCGCTGGTGTTGGCCGGGGACGGCACACTCGGTCAGCTCGTGACGTCGGACTCGCTCTACCGGGCTCTCACCGCGTCCGCCATCCGCGCGGACGATCTGCTCGCATCCATCGAACGCGGAGACGGGTCGATCGGCCGACTGGTGACTGACGAGGCCCTCTACGAGGAGCTGCTCAAGACCATCGTCGATCTGAACGCGTTCCTGCAGGACGTGAGGGCGAACCCGAAGAAGTTCATGCCCGTCGTGAAGGTGTTTTGACGGCGGCTCTCCGACGATAGCCGCCTCAGGGCCTCAGGCGGACTCTTTCAGCACCTCGTGCCAGGTCGTCATTGCGACGACTTCGAGCTCGCGGGCCCCCGCAGGCAGCAGGGCGGTCACCACGTCGCCCGGCCTTTTTCCCAGCAGGGCGCGCCCGAGGGGTGACTCCATCGAGATCTCGTTCTTGTCGAAGTCGAGATCGTCTCCGATCGTGATCGAGAATTCCTCGATCTCGCCGTCGTCGTCCTTTACCTGGACACGCGAGCCGAAGCCGACCCGGTCCATCGGGATGTTCTCGACATCGATCTCGCCGAGCTGTGACATCCGGCGGGCGAGGTAGTCCAGACGGACCGAGACGAAGCCCTGCCGCTCCAGAGCGGCGCTGTACTCTGAATTCTCCCGCAGATCGCCCTGGGCGACCGCTTTCTCGATCTCGAGAGGCAGAATCACGTTGAGCTCGTGCAGGAGCGCTTCCGCTTCATCGGCCAGCTTTTGTCTGATGTGATCTAGCATTCTGTTTCCTCCCGCGTTTTGCGGCGGGCACAAAAAAAGACCGAGGCGTGCTCCCGAAGGAGACGCCCCGGGCGGAGTGGAGGCGGCGGGAATCGAACCCGCGTCCGCGAGCCCATCCGCCACGATTTCTACGTGCGTAGTTCGCGATTGGGTTCTCGTCGTCCGGAGGATCGCGAACGGCCTCCGTCAGACCAGCCACTCTGCGGTCACGAAACCGCGATCTCGTCACTTCGGCCAGTGGCCTGCCTCGGTGACACAGCCCGATTTGCGACGTCTCAAGGCAGCCCTCGGGCCCGGACCACAATGAGACGGGCTACGCTAGTTTACGCAGCCAGAGCCAATTCGTCGTTGGCACTTAAAAGTTTTCCCGGGGTTTTACGAGGCTCCGAGCACCTCGGCACGCTACCATGGCTTCCAGCACACACGTCGAAGCCGAATCGCCCCCATGTTCTCAAAAAGCGAAATCGACGAGCATCGGCTCGTCGATCGTCCCCGGCGGGTCCAACTCGTCGGGTCGGTTACGAACTCTCGTTCGCCACCTCGCATACACGGTCGGTGCCGAAACCGTTCCCCGCAACCTCTTTCGCTCAGCCGAGGCAAGATCCACGCCGCATCTCCGCCGTTCGATGGGGCCGCGAGCGTCCTTCGCCACCGCCAAGGGCATTTTGACAGCCTTCGCGAGCGGCCGGTATACTCGAATCTCGCGCGCTGCCCGTTCCGGGACGGGAGCCGGGGGCGGCGCGGCACTTCGAAGGCACGCATCCCCCGAGTCCCGGGGGAGGAGACCATACATGTTGCTTCGCGATTTCTTCTCGGCGGAGACGGTGCAGCTGGATCTCGCCGCGGAAACCAAGGACGACGCGCTCAGAGAGCTCGTCTCGGTCTTCGGACTCGACGGCAAATCGGAGGGCATTCTCTACAAGATGCTCAAGCGACGGGAGAACCTCGGTTCGACCGGGATCGGTCGGTCCATCGCGATTCCCCACTGTCGCTCGCTGGTGGTCAATCGTCTGCGGGTCGCGTTCGGTCGGAAGATGGACGGACTCGACTTCAAGGCGATCGACGAAAAGCCGGTGCGGTACATCTTCCTGATCGTCGCGCCCCCTCTCGAGGTCTCGAACCAGTACCTGCCCGTTCTCGGCAAGATCGCGCAGTTCGGGAAGGATCCGGACGTTCCCGATGCGCTCGCGGCCCTCGAGTCGCCCGAGGACTTCCTCTCCCTTCTCGAGTCGAAGGGCATCTAGACAGACGCGTCCCCCGGAGGCTCTACGTGCACGCTCAGCTTGAACTGCTTCTCGAGATCCAGGATCTTCGCACGCAGAGGCACGGGATGGAGGACGGCACCCTGGCCGACGTCGAGTCGGATGTCTTCGCGGTCGAGGTCGCCGACGCGATCGAGATTCTGGACGAGAAGCTGGGAGAGCTGGAAACGCGTCTCACCGAGGAGATCGGGGAGCGCTACAGCCGGATGGCCCGAAAGGGAATGAGGGCAGTCGCACCGGTCATCAAAGGGATCTGCTATGGCTGCTTCATGGCGGTGGCGACGGCCCGGGCGTCGGAGGCGGGGCGGAATTCCCGCGTCGAGAACTGCGAGCACTGCGGGCGGTTCCTCTACCACGTCGTCTGACGCCGGTCGTCGTGGCGGCCGGAACGTGGCTTGTCGACTCCGGCCTAACCGACCAGGATCCGCCCTTCCGACACCCGCCGGGTCACGCCCGTTCGGTCCAGGTATTCCAGTAGCGGGATGAGGTACTTTCGGGAGAGCGAGAACTCGTCCTTGAAGGCCTTCGGTGTTCCGATCTTCCCCCCCGAGAGCATTTCGCGGACCCGCTCTCCGAGCGCCTCCATCGCCGCCGCATTCACGTAGATCTCCGGCGTCACCGCGCAGGCGTCGCCATTCCCGACGAGCAGGCGGAGCAGGTCGTCCAGTACGTCCCGCGAGACTCGAAGCGAGCCGGTCAGATCGTTCACCGTCGGCGGCTGAAGACCCCCGGCGGCGAGGGCGTTCACCAGGGCCTCGAAGTGAGCCTGCTCCGCGGGAGTGAGCGTGGCTCCGGCGCCCGGGAAGGACACAAGGGGCCCGGATGCCGTCAGCGAGCCCTCGGTCAGGTGATGCTCCAGACAGGCCTGGACGAGCTCGGCGGAACGCGTTGAGGAGAGGGCTGACCGAACGGCCTCGATCGAGACTCCGGCCGCACGTCGATCCGCGGCGTGAAG
>JAOTZH010000194.1 GCA_029861425.1 Gemmatimonadota bacterium | reverse complement strand
CCCGGATGGCTGGATTCTCGATTCGAACCCCGAGAACAACCGCGCGGAAATCTCCGGATGATCAGTCGCCGAGGTTGCGCCTCATGATCTGGGCGACCGATCGCATCGTCTCGTCCGTCGACTCGTCGAGAGCGCGAACGAGGCTGGGCTGATCCGCCTCGGGAGTCACCGGAATGCGAGCGTCAGCCAGAGCAGGAGCCCAAGCACGATCGCGATCAACGGGATCAGACCGAACATGAGCCGGCGCGTCGTGACCTTCTGGAACCGGATCGCCTCCTGCTGCGCCCGGATGGACTCCTCCTGGTTGCGGACGGCTTCCTGGTACAGCTCGAAGTGTTGTCGCTGGGTGTCCCGGATCTCCTCGAGGACCTCGATGACCCGTTCGTCCTGGCTCATCAGCAGCTGAACTGTCGCAGGTGGTGATCGAGGTGCCGCCACATGAGCACATCCCAGTCCCGGGTCTTCATCGATCCGAAGATCGGGTGGGCATTTCCGAGCTGGTCACCTGGCGTGGCTCGATACCGCTCGATCAGCCCGAGAAGCTCCGCTCGGTCCGCATCCCAGTCTTCGCAGACACGCTGGAACGCCCCCTCTGGTGCCTTCGCCTTGCCCTCCGGCCACGAGAGGCGATGGACGACGAGGCTCCGCATCAGCGAGGTCGCGAACAGCCCCCTGGCCCGCCGGTCGGTCCCGTCCAGCGCGAGCCGCATCCCGTCGACCAGGTGGGGCAGCAGCTGGTCGTGGTCCATGACGCCCCAGCAGCGCTCGCTGTCCGGAGCGAGATTCTGGATGCGCCGCACCGTGGCGGCATGAACATCGTCATCACGTATCGATTGGTAGGCCATGATTCGGCTCGTCCCCGGTTCAGGTTCCCCGTTTCGTCGCGAAGGCCGCGACGCGCCGGTCGGGAAGTCGAAACGCACCATACGCCCGCGCAAGACTCGAGTCGAACCCCTGAGAGTCCAGCACACCGAGCACGTACTCGGGCTGCAGGACCCTGACTCGGTGCGACTCGGTTCCGTGCCGCACCTGTTCGCTTCCCTCCGCCGTCAGACGACGGAACGTGTCGATTCTGCGCACCACCACCCCTTCCGCGCCATCTTCGGAGACGTGCGCGCGCGCGGCCCAGTCGTCACCCGACGTCCAGGCGGTGTAGACCATCTCGCGCCCGGGCTCGATGAAGTCGAAGACCGCGAGGTCTTCGCCGTATGGCTGTGGATCCACTGGTTCTCTCCTCGACATCCCTCGATTTGTCCGCCCGCAACCGATAGATCAATAGCTGCTCCCACGACGCCCCCGGAGGATTCGCATGAGGAAGCTCTCGCCATTCGTATTGGCCGTCGCGCTCAGTCTGCCGGCGGGTCCGCTCACAGCACAGGGCCTCACGGACGCGCTCGACGCGCCGCGACCGATCGATGCGTTCGAGTCGGTGTGGATCGAGGAGCTCACCTGGATGGAGGTTCGGGACCTCCTGGCCGAGGGGACGACGACCGCGATCATCGCGACCGGCGGGATCGAGCAGAACGGTCCCTACGTGGCCACCGGGAAGCACAACTACGTGCTCGAGAGTACCTGTCCGGCGATCGCGAGAACGCTGGGGAACGCGCTGTGCGCCCCGATCGTGAAGCTCGTCCCCGAAGGCGGCATCGACGAGCCTTCCGGTCACATGCTCTATCCGGGCACGATCTCGCTTCGTCAGGAGACGTTCGAAGCGGTGCTCACCGACGTCGCGTCGAGTCTGAAGGCTCATGGCTTCAGGCACATCGTCTTCATCGGGGACAGCGGCGGGAACGTGCAGGGAATGGCAAATGTCGCGGCGGCGCTGAACGAGCGCTGGTACGATGCGGCAGCCCACCACATCCCCGAGTACTACCGCTACGGGGGCGGCGACTTCCTGCGCGACGAGCTCGGAATCGAGGAGACGGAGAACGACGGCATCCACGACAGCTTCGGGATCACGAGTCTCATGATGGTGACGGATCCGACGGTCGTCCGATACGAGCAGCGCGTGAAGGCGGGGCTGGCCAGGATCAACGGCGTGCCGATCGCGCCGAAGGAGGAGACGATCGAGGTCGGCGAGAAGCTCATGGCGTTTCGCGCTGAGCTGACCGCCGATCGGATCCGCACGTCGATCGCGGCGTCAGGAGTGGACGCCGGCCGCTAGACGCCATGGTCTCGTGGTTTCGCCGCTACCTGCTGCCCGGATTCGTATTTCAGTCGATCATCATCGCGGGCGGGTACGGGACCGGTCGCGAGCTCGTCGAGTTCTTCCTGCAATACGGCCCCCTGGGGGGGCTTCTGGGCATGCTGCTCCCGTCCACGATACTCGCGAGCCTCACCGCCATGGTGGCGTTCGAGTTTGCCCGTCGCTTTCGCGCGTACGACTACCGGACCTTCTTCGAGAACCTCCTCGGCCCGGGCTGGGTGGCGTACGAGCTCGGGTACCTGACGGCCGTACTGCTGATCCTCGCGGTGATCGGGTCGGCCGCGGGCACGTTTCTGATCGAGACATTCGGGGTGCCGTACGCACTCGGGGTGGCGGGGATGTTCGCGGTCGTCGGGTTCCTCGTGTTCAAGGGAACCGACGCGATCGAGCGCTTCCTCGCCGGGTGGTCGTTCATCCTCTACGGCGGCTATGCCACCCTCTTCATCTGGTCGCTCGTGGTATTCGGCGATGAGATCGCTTCCGCCCTCGGCACCGGGGAGATCCGGGATGGGTGGGTCCTCTCCGGACTCCGGTACGGCGCGCTTCAGGTGTCCCTCGTTCCGGCCATGCTGTTCGCGACGCGACACATCGAGAGACGGCGGGAGGCCCTATGGGCGGGGGCGCTGGCGGGACCCATCGCGATCATCCCGGGGATCCTCTTCTTTCTCGCCATGGTCGGCCACTACCCAGCGATTCTGGAGCGCCCCGTTCCAGCCAACTACGTGCTCGAGCTGCTGGGCTCCCGAGCCTTCCAGATCGCGTTCCAGGTGGTGCTGTTCGGAACGTTGATCGAAACGGGGGCCGGACTGATCCATGCCTTCAACGAACGGGTGGATGCGACGTTCTCCCTCCGTCAGAAGTCGATGCCCGGCTGGGCGCGCCCGGCGATCGCGGTCGGGCTGCTGGTGGCGGGGGCGCTCGTGTCCCGGTTCGGGCTCGTGAACCTCATCGCCACGGGATACGGGGCGCTGACCTGGGTCTTCATGGCACTGGTCGTCGTTCCGCTGCTCACGATCGGAATCGCGAAGATCCGTCGTCTCGACCGGGAGGAGGGTTCTTGACGGCCGCGGGCCCACGTTCCGTCGTCGTGGTGGGCGGCGGCGTGATCGGCCTTCTCTGCGCGCATTACCTCCGTCGCGGGGGCGCGGATGTCACGGTGGTCGAGCGCGACCGCCTCGGACGCGGGTGTTCATGGGGGAATCTGGGCTGGGTCTGCCCGTCGATCTCGGTTCCGTTGCCGGCCCCCGGGCTCGACCTGCGATCGATGACGGGAATGCTGGAGCGGGATTCACCCCTGTACATCAGAGCATCGGCGCTCCCGCGGTTGGGCAAGTGGCTGCTGAGCTTCCGGGCTCACTGCAACGAGACGGACTTCGCCGCCGGTTCGACCGCCCTGCGCGGACTGAACGAGCCGACGGGCGCTCTCTTCGATGAGCTCGCCGCGGACGGGATAGAGTTCGAGTACGCGAAGGCCGGGCTGACGTTCGTGTCCACCGAAGCGAAAGCGCTGCGACACGAGAAGGACATGATCGAAGACGTCGGCGCGGCCCGGGTCGAGGAGTGGAACGCTGAGGAGCTCGCTTCCCGGGAGCCCGACCTGCCGGCGACGTTCACGGGCGCACTCCATGTGTCGACCGACCGCCATGTGCGGGCCGACTCTCTGTGCACTGGAGTTTCTGCGGCGTTGGTCGCTTCGGGCGGTCGGGTGTTGGAGGGGTTCGATGTTCGCCGGTTGCGTCATGAGGGAGACCGTCTGGTCGCAGTGGAGGGCCCGGACGATTCGATCGAGGCAGACGCCTTCGTCCTGGCAGTCGGCGCAGAGACCGGGATGTTGGCTTCCTCCCTCGGAACCCGGCTTCCTCTTCAGGCGGGGAAGGGATACAGCCTGTCGATTCGCGACCCGCGCGTGCGCCTCAACAGCCCGCTATACCTGTGCGACCAGAAGGTCGGGCTCACACCGTACGAGGGGATGCTTCGGGTGGGTGGGACGATGGAGCTGTCCGGAATCAACGACCGGCTGGACCGCGGGCGAATCGAGTCGATCCGGCGGGTGGTATCTCCCGTGATTCCGGACGCGTTCGAAGGCTCGGAGGTCGTCGAATGGGTGGGGATGCGACCGCTCACCCCGGACGGACTCCCCGTCATCGGTGCGATCCCCGGCGTGAGGAACGCCTTCGTCGCGACCGGTCACCAGATGTTGGGGGTCACGCTCGCGCCGAGCACCGGACACGCACTCGCCGGCCTGATGCTGGAAGGTCGATCCGACGTCGACCTGTCACCGTTCAGCCCCGACAGGTTCGCGGTCGGCCGGCGCTGAGGAGCCGACCGCCGACGGCGCGTCCCCGCCTCGTCCTATCCGGTCTCTGCGAGCGCGGCCGCCACCCGCCCGATGCGGCTTCCGGCCTCTTCCGCCAGGTCGTCGAGCGCGGGGTCCGATGCACCTCCGAACCCGCCGAGGACCGCTTTCGGGTCGATGAACCTCACCCGCGACCCGCCGCCCTCCAGCTCCTCCACGGTCACGTTGCACGGCAGCATGAGACCGATCTCCGGCATCTGCTCGAGTGCGGAATGCGCGAGCGCGGGATTGCACGCTCCCAGGATCGCATAGGGGCGATACGCGATCCCCAGTTTCGCTTCGAATGCCTCGTGCAGGTCGATGCGCGTGAGCACGCCGAAGCCCTCCGTGGCGAGCGAATCGGTGACGGTCGCAATCGCTTCTTCGAGCGCTGAATCGAGGGTCACCTCGTGGAACGTGTCGTTGGCTACGGTCGTCATCATCTCGTCCATTACTCGGGAGGGTCCTTTACCACTTCCGCGAACATGTACTCGTAGAGCACGAGAGCCTCCCAGGGTGTGACCGCGCGATCCGGCATCTTGAGCTCGAACTGCTCGTACATGCCCTTCGCCACCGGGTCGTAGCGGACCATCGAATCCGGATTGAGGATCATCCGATAGATCCAGCCGAAGTCCCGATGAGGAAGCGTCTGGGCCAGATCCGGGGCCATCCGCGCGCGACCCTCCGCATGGCAGAACGAGCAGCCGAGGTCCGTGAAGAGCTCGCGGCCGAGCGCGATCATCTCTTCCGGATCGGGGCCGACACCGGGGTCGGGAAGGCTCGGTACTCGCGCGCCCGGCTCATCGAGCTCGATGTCGTCGGTCGGAGGAGGGCCCGTTCGCCGAACGGTCCATGTCCCGACGCCCGTGGCTCCCTCGCCTGCCGGACCGAGTCGGAACTGTCCGGATATGCGGTCGCCTTCGATGCGGCCGGTGAATGTGGTCCGAAGCGGCGTCCCCGTCTGGGGGTCCGGGTACTCGTCGAGCTCGCCGTATACCCACGGGCCGCCCGTCCTCACGAACCGGATGGTGATGACGGGGGGCGCTCGCCTGGGCTCTTCCGGCCCGCGCTCCTCGATCGACGTCGGGTCCGGGAACATCGCGGGACGCGATGCCATCAAGACCTCGCCCTGGGCCGTGTCCGCCCCGGCACGGAGCCGGAAGTAGATGTCGCCGCTTCGGCCGACGTCTTCGCTGTCGTAAGTCCCGGACCACTCTCCGGCGAGAAAGCCGATGGTGTCGGGGTCCCCGCTCACGGGAGCTGGCGGGGGGTTGTACGCGCATGTGGCGACGACGAATACCGCCGGGATCGCCAGGGGCAGCGTATGACGCGCCCTCATTATCCGAGTCCCTTCTCGGCGACGGCGCGAACGACGTCGGTCGTGGTAACGACGCCCAGAAGCTGGTCGCCCTTCATCACCAGCAACCGGTGGACTCCCGCTTCTACCATCGCCGCCGCCGCATCCTGCACATCGGCGGAGGCGGGCATGGTAAGCAGGTCGCGAGTCATCACCTCATCGATCGTGCGGTCGTCGAGCGAGCTCCAGATCGGCCCACCGACCGACAGTCTCGTCCTGACGGATTCGCGTCCGTCGTCCCAGGGGTCCGCGAAGAAGGCGCTTGAGCGCGGCGTCGGATCCTCATCCGACATCCCTGATTCGTCCGGACCGACGGATTCATAAACGGGCACTCCGCGTCCATCGGCGTCGAAAGCCACGAGATCCGTGACGGAGACCACGCCCACCAGCGCACCGCCTGCGACGACGGGCGCTCCGCTGACGTCTTCCTCGATCAAGAACTCCGCCAGCTCCCTCAGGGTCGCATCGGCGTCGACGCACCGAACGCCCGGGGTCATGATCTCGCTCAAAGCAGTCATCTGACTTCGCCCTTCTATCGCCTGACAGAATCCTCTCGACGCTCACAAATGCCTGTCGTTCAGGCGCTGAACGGAGGGGCGAGTATCGTGCCCGCGACTTCCCTTGACCGGTCGGCGAATCGGAGGGGACGCGATCAGGCCGAACGGTACGGCGATTCGGGTGCTTTCGTCCCACGGGATCCGGCTGTCGGTCGCCGCCCGGGCGGGACGGGATAGGACTCGCTACGGGACGATATGTCCCACACGCCGTGGCCGCCGCGGCCGGAGTCGGGCGCGGAAACCCGCAGCGGGCGGGGCCTCGGTCGCGTCGCTTCGGATCAACGCCGCGAGGCATGCCCCGTGCGTTTCCGAGGAGTGGCCAGGGGCAGGGACGATCCCTGCGCGGCGTGTCGCGCGGCGGCAGCGCCGTCCACGAGCAAGGAGATCACTCATGCGCCGCATCCTCCTTCCAACCGACTTCTCGCCGCATGCGAACGCGGCGTTGTCGCACGCTCTGAAGTTCGCGCACGCGTATGGAGGCGAGATCCACCTGTTCCACGTGCAGATGCCCCTGGGCCCGACCTCCCCGCTGATCGATGAGTACCCGGACGATTCGGAAGCCCGGGCCGCGCTCACGCAAATCGACACCGGCGGGATCGTCGACGTCCGGCAGATGCGCCGGGGCGTCACGATCGGTCCGACGATCGTCGACTACGCGGATGAGCAGGACATCGATTTGATCGTGATGGGCTCGCACGGACGCCGGGGGGTCCCGCGCCTCCTGATGGGAAGCGTGGCTGAGGAGGTGGTTCGCTCCGCCGAGTGCCCGGTTCTGGTCGTGCACGGCGACGCGGGTGGAGACGACGCGCTGAAATACGACCGCCTCCTCGTGCCCGTCGACTTCTCCCCGCTCACCGAGGATCAGCTCGAGACGGCTGCCGAGATGGCGAAGCGGTTCTCCTCGAAGATCGAGCTCGTACACGCGATCGACCCACCCACCATGCCGGACTTCTACATGCCGGCCGGTACATTCGTGCTGGATATGAGGCGGGTCACCGAGACGGTGTATGAACGGTTGGG
>JAOTZH010000193.1 GCA_029861425.1 Gemmatimonadota bacterium | reverse complement strand
CCGCCTTCGCCCTGCTGGCCCTCGCCCTGTTGGCCGCCTTCGCCCTGCTCACCGCCGGCCTGGCCCTCCTGTCGCTGCTCGATCCGCTCCCGCAGGGACTCGAGACCGCGAACGAGATCTCGGGTCTCGTCGAGCTGCTCGCCCAGGCGTCTCGGATCGGACTCGCTGAACGCCTGACTCGCCTCCGCTACGCGGTCACGCACCGCTTCGGTATCGGACGTGATCTGCTGTTCGAAGTTGTTCGCGTAGTCCGCGGACCTCGACCCCAGCACGCCCTTCGAGAAGAGCAGCTTGTCCCGCAGACGACTCTCGCGAATCGTCTCCGCCGCCTCCTGAAGCGACCTGGCCGCCTCGGGCTGCTCGCGCCGGGACTCACGGGCCACCCGGTCGAGGTCCTGCTCGAGCGCATCTACCTCCTGCGCCAGCTCGTCCTTTCGGTCACGGAGATCCCGCAGCTCATCGGGGCTGCCGTCCTCGGCCGCGTTCGAGACGTCATCAGCGAGCTCGCGCTGGCGATCGACGATCCGCTCGGCTCTCTGCAACGCGTCGTCTACCTCCCGCTGGGACGAGGCGCTTTGGCGGTTCTCCAACAGCCGCCTCGCCTCGCGAAGACGGTCGAGCGCGTCGGAGGCCTGTGCCTGCCCCTGGCCCTGACGGCCTTGCGACTGCGCCTGCCTCATCCGGTTTGCCGCTTCACGAAGCCGCCGCGCCGACTCGCGGAGCTCCGGCCGCTGGTCCTCACGGGACAACCGGTCGAGCTCTCTCGCCAGCTCCTCGGTCTCCTCGATCAGCTGGTCCTGACCCCCGCCCCCGCCGCCGGCGCCGCGCTGCATGGCCGCGGCCCGTTCGTTCATCTGTTGCTGGCGGCGCGCGAGCTCTTCGAGCTTCTGGAGGGCCTCGTCCACCTGCTGATCGGTCTGCTGCTGATCGCCGCGCTGCACCTGTTCGTACTGGTTTCTGAGCTTGTCCATCTCCAGCTCGAACAGGTCGGCGAGCTCTTCTGCCTGGGCTCCCCCTCCTCCGCCACCGCCTCCGCCGCCCTGCTGCTGTCCCATCTGCACCTGGATCTCGCGGAACGCCGCCTCGGCCCGCTGGAGATGCTGCAACGCACGCTGTTCGGGCGAGAGCGCCTCGTCGAGCTCCCGCTCGCCGAGTTGCAGCTCCGCCTCGCGCATCGCCGTCACCGCCTGCGGAAGCTCCTCGAAGACGGCCTGGAACGTCGGATCCTGCACGACGCCGCGCGATTGCATGTTCGCGACGAGCGTCTCGACCTGCTCGCGCAGGCGGCCCTGCAGAAGCGTCAGGGTCGCGAGATTCTCGGACATCTCATCGGCTTCGAACTCGTCTCCGTCCTGGATCAGGCGGAAGGTCGCCGCGACAATCTGGCGCTGCTGTTCGGAGAGCTCCCCGTTCATCCCCTCGGCGCCGCCACCGCCCCCGCCACCGCCCTGCTCCGCCTGTCGGAAATCGCGGTCGAACGGACGGATCTCGAGGAAGTAGATGTCGGAGGTCTCCTCGCGACCGCCTCCGGGAGCCAGATCCGTGGCCCTCGCGTAGTAGGAAACGACGTCGCCCGGAGCCAGCCCGTATTCCTCGAGGAAGAAGGTGTGTCCACCGGACACCTGGCTCGAGCCGCCACGACCCGTTCGGTGCATGGAGATCGTCTGCGATTCGCCGCCGTTCACGGAATAGACGAGCTCGACGACGCCGACCCCGAAATCATCTTCGGCCTCGACCTCGACGTAGATCTCCTCGATCGTGCTGGCGGTCCGGTCGCGCCCCGGCTCCGTGATCGTCACGGCGGGCGGCTGGTCGTCGAGCGGCTCGACGAGGTACTCGGGAGACGCCACGACGTAGCGCCCATCCGGCCCTTCGAGCTCGATCCGGTAGAACGTCTCTTCGCCGACAGTGATGGTCCCGACGAAGCCCTCGCTCGTCGACTCGAGCGGGACTCCGGCCTCGGCATCCTCCTCGAAGACCAGATGTGCACCCGGGGTGGCCAACGTCGGCGCGATGTGCAGGGTGACCTGGGTCCCCCGGATGGCGGCGATGTCCCCACCGTCCTCGACCTGGCGCGGGCTGAGCCCGGTGTAAGCCGGGAACGTGTATTCGAGGTCGATGCGGTCCACGTACGGGAGGTCGGCGACATCGATCCGGAAGACGCCGGAGCGCACGCCCTCGGACTCGATCGAATAGTCCGCCGGCTCGTCGAGGTCGAAGAGCAGGATCTCGAACGCCGTCCCGTCTTCGTTCGGCGTCATCGAGTACCGGTCCCACACCTCCGCGTCGCCTCGCCGGACCGCGATCTCGACGTCGGCCGTCTCGAAACCCTGGGGATAGGCGATGATGCGCTGGTCCGATCCGCGCGCGATCAGGATGTCGCCCGGATCGACCGAGAGCGCGTAGGGGTTCGCCGCGTCCGCCGTCTTCCAGGGGCCGACGAGAAGCGATCCCGCCGTGCCCTGGAACCCCGGTCCCAGAATCAGGGTGAGGACGACGGCGGAAGCGACCCCCGCGAACCACGCGGACGAGCGCCGGAGCCGGGCTCGTTCCACCCGGTGTCCGCGCTCCACCCGGCGGGCCCGATCCATCGCGACGCTGAGAAGCCGGCGATCGAGTCCGCCGGAGCTCTCGCCGGCACGTGCCTTCTCGACGGCGGAGATAAAGGCCGAGCGAAGCGACGGCTCATGCTCCTCCAGATACAGCGCGACCTGCTGATCGTCGACGCGACGGAGAAGCGGCCTGACGAGGAACCAGCCCACGAGGCCGAGGACCGAAGCCCACAGGACGATCCTGAAGACGAGCACCGCCGTGTCCTCGAAGCGGAGCCGGTCGATGCCCCACGTAGACGCGAAGAAGACCACGAAGCCGGCCGCGAGAACGATCGCTCCGCCTTGCATGATCTGCCGGGTCCGCCAGCGTCTGCGCACATCTCGGACGATGTGAAGCAGCTCTTTGCCGGTGTCCCTGGATCCCGCTCTCCGTCGCATCACATCCTCCAGCCGTTGTCCCGGCCGCGCCGGGCTTCGCTTCCTGACATCACCTCGTTCACGTCGACCGCGCAAGCCCGGAGGTCGGACGCCGACGCGTCCACCGGTTGGCAATGACGCTTTCGGCCACCAGCACCAGGGCCGCTGCGAGCAACAGGAACCACCACAGTTCCCGCCGCGCCGGCTCGTCCTCCGCCGGCACGGCCCCGCCATCCGTGGGGGGCTGTCCGGCGCCCGCGCCGACGACGGAGCTCAGGATCCGCTCGGGCGCCACCGGAGCGAGGTCCGACTCCGGGAGAGCGGCGTTCACGGCGACCGTCAGCGGCTCATCGGAGGCGCCGAGCTCCTCTACCTGGTAGAACCCGGTCTGGTCGAACTCGATCCACGTGGGTCCGTCCGCAATCTCGACCGGCGCCCGATCTCCCTCGGGCGTCACGAGCACCCATTCCTTCGTGAGCGCCTGCTCCGCGCCCGCGGCGGATCCGCCGCCCACCAGCGTCCCGAGTTCCACGAGATCGCCCGCGGACACCCAGCGCTGCGGCTCGCGATACCGCGTCGCATGCATGAGCGAGCGGTGGATGAACGGGAGAAAGACGGGCTGGAGAGCCAGGTCGTTCCAGAACCGGTCCAGCGTGGACATCCACACGAGGACCCTGCCCTCGCCCACGACGTGCTCGACAAGCGCCGGCTCTCCGGCCTCGAACCGCGCCAGGACCCGGGCGTCGTCGCCCGGCTCGAAGGCCCGGAAACGGAAGAAGCGGGCTTCGGAGAAATCGCCGCTTCGAGGCGTCGAAAACACCTCGAAAATCGGATGATCGTAGTCGAGCGACGAAACGCGGACCCCTCCGGTGCTTGTGCGATCCTCCACGCGTCCGGCTTGCCCGCCGAGCAGGGCGGCCGCCGGTGCGGCCCACTGCCCCGGATCGGAATTGGCGCCTAGCGCGACGAAGAGCGCTCCTCCGGCCTCGACCCACTCGGCCAGCAGGGTGGCCCGTCCCCCGTCGGAAACGTTCGCATCGTTCAGGACGATCGCCGATGCCGTGACGAGCCACGCCGGATCGAGTTGTGTCGCGGGCCGGCGGACCGGGCGCACCCGCGGCTCATCGCCGATCGCGAGCGCGCGCTCGACGAACAGGCTCCGGTCGGTGCGGCCTCGGGTGCCCTCGAGGATGAGCACCTCCAGTCCCGGCTCTGCCGTCGCCATGAAACGGAGCTCGTCGTCCAGGGCGAGCGCATCTCCCGGGATCGACACCCGTCCACGGATCTGGCCCTCGGGGAGCGGCACGTCGTCGAAGGATACGGTCGCGGCGCCGCGGGGCCCGATGTCCAGCGGTCTCGTCGCCACCGCGCGTCCGCTCAGCTCGAGCGAGACCGGGAGGTCCTGCACCGGCTCGTCGCCCATGTTCGCCACCCGGGCGACGATCCTGAACCGACCGCCCTCCCCTCCCGAGAACCGGGCGTCGGCCACGACCAGATTCGCGTCGCCGTCGCCGGCCAGGCTGACCGGCGTGAGCGACACCCCGTCGGGGAGCCGGGACCGACCCTGGTCCTCCCACCCGGTTCGCTGGAAGTCGGTGATCAACACGACTTCGCGATCCGCACGCTCGCTCTGGTCGAGGATGCGTCCAGCGAGCTGTAGACCCGCCTCGATGCGGGTGCCGAGGTCCGTCGGCTCGAGCCGGTCGATCGCGGAACCCAGGGTGAGGAGATCGCCGGTGAGCGACATCTCCTCCGCCGCCCGCTCGTTGAAGGTCACCAGCGCGGCCCTGTCGCCCTCCGCCAGCCCCCCGGCGATGGATCGTGCCTCATCGAGCGCGGCGTCCCACCGACCGTCGTATCTCAAGCTTGCGGAATTGTCGATCAGGATGACTACGTCCCGAGCCGAGTCGCCGGCGACCGCCCCGGGACCCGCCACGAACGGCCGGGCGAAGGCGGCAACCATCAGCGCAATGGCCAGACAGCGAAGGGCGAACAACAGCGGGTGCCGGATTCGGCGCCGGTTCGACGTCTTGAACGGGATCTTCCGCAGGAACATGAGCGACGGGAAAGCCGTCACCTCGCTCCGCTGACGCTGCGTCAGATGGATGATGATCGGGACCGCCAGCAGCCCGAGACCGGCCCAAAACAGAGGGGTCAGAAACGACATCAGGACTTGCCCTTCAGGCGGCGCCCGCGGTAGGAGAGGTACTGGAAGAGCGCGGCGTCGAGCGGCGTCGACGTAACGACCAGCTCATGGTCGATTCGATGATCGACGAGGAGCTTCGACAGCTCGCCGACGTGCCCCTCGAGCAGCGACATGTACTCATCCCTCATGTCGTCCGGGGTCACCGGCAGGCGTTCGCCGGTCTCCAGGTCTTCGAAGGAGCGGGGAGCGTCGAACGGGAAGTCCACTTCGGCTGGGTCGAGGATCTGGAAAACGATCACATCGTGTCCCTTGGTCCTGAGCGCCCCGAGAGACTTGATGACCTCTCGCGGATCGGCGTACAGATCCGAGATCAGCACCACGATGCCCTTCCGGACGAGGCTCTCGGCGATCTGAGTGAGCGGCTTCACGAGGTCGCCCGCCTCGGTCGCCTCCGCTCGATCGAGCGCCGCCAACACCAGCCGGCGGTTACGGACCGAGGGTCGCACATAGTCGCCGAGGGTCTCCCCGAAAACGGCGGCACCCACCCGGTCGCGCTGACTGGCCGAGAGGTAGGCCAGACACGCCGTGAGATACTTCGCGTACTCCAGCTTGGTGATGCCCTGCGAGCCGTAGGACATCGAGCGTGACGAGTCGAGCGCGAAGAAGACGTTCGCGTTCGTCTCGGCCTCATACTCCTTGATGTAGAATCGATCCGTTCGCGCGTAGACCTTCCAGTCGACGTTCCGGATGTCGTCGCCGGGCATGTACTCGCGGTGCGCCGCGAAGTCGAGTGACAGACCGAGGAAGGGAGACGAGTGCATCCCGGCGATGAACCCCTCCACGACGGAGCTGGCGAGCAGCTCCAGATTCCCGATGCGGGTCAACACCGTCGGATCGAGGAACTGCGTCCCCGGGACGGCTTTCGAGACGATCTTCGCGCGCACGGTCCTTTACCTCCTGCGGTCCGCCGTCACATCCCCGACGACGGCGGCTTCACCTCGTCGAGGAGCTTTTCGATGAGGTCGTCCGTCGTCACGCGTTCCGATTCGGCATGGAAGTTCGTGAGGATGCGGTGCCGGAACACGGGAGAGGCCAGTGCCCGGACGTCATCGAACGACACGGTGACTTCCCCGCGGAGCAACGCGCGCGCCTTGCCACCGAGCACGAGGTACTGGGCGGCCCGGACGCTCGCCCCATAGGCGACGTAGTTCTTGATATAGTCGGGCGTGTCAGGGCGGCCGGGTCTCGTCCTCCGGGCCAGCTGGACGGCGTACCGCGCGACCGGCTCGGGCATCGGCACCTTCCGAACGAGCTGTTGGAACTCGACGATGTCGTCTGCGGTGATGACCGCCTCGGGGGACTCGCCGGCGAGGGCCGTCGTCGTCTTGACGACCTCCAGCTCGTCGTCTTCCGGCAGGTGGTCGATGTTGATGTGGAACATGAACCGGTCGAGCTGCGCCTCGGGGAGCGGGTAGGTCCCTTCGAGCTCGATGGGGTTCTGGGTCGCCAGGACGAAGAACGGCCTCGGAAGATCGTAGGTGCGCCCCTGGATCGTGACCTGCTTCTCCTGCATGGCCTCGAGCAGGGCTGCCTGTGTCTTTGGCGGCGTCCGATTGATCTCGTCGGCCAGCACGATGTTCGCGAAGAGCGGACCCTGCATGAAGGTCAGGTGCCGGCGGCCCGTTTCCGGGTCCTCCTGAATGATGTCGGTCCCGGTGATGTCTGACGGCATCAGGTCGGGAGTGAACTGGATCCGGTTGAAATCCAGATCGAGCACATCCGCGAGCGTTTGAATCAGCAGCGTCTTGGCCAGACCAGGCACGCCCACGATGAGGCTGTTGCCCCCGGCGAACAGCGAGAGAAGCACCTGCTCGACGACGTCGTCCTGACCGATGATCACCTTCTTGAGCTCGAGACGGATCCCCTCGCCGGACTGCCGAAGGCGATCGGCCATGTCGGCGTCGTCTTCCGCCGGGCTCGGGGGTGGCGCGGTCGCGACGGCATCCGCCTCGTCGCGACCGTCGTTCACGTCGCCGGACTCGGAGTCCTGGACGATGCCTTCCTCGGGCTGAGCTTCCATTTCTTCCTCTTCCGTTCCCGCTGCGCGCTACTCAGACGGGGGTGCGAGTGGTCGATCTTCGAATCAGTGAGTGAACGCGTACACCACGTAATTGACCGCCAGCTTGTAGGCCTCGTTGGAAAGAGCGATCGGCACGAAACCGCGGTCGGACCATTCCATGTAGTCGCCGATGTCGTTGTCGCGGTTCACGATCAGCATCAGACGGCCGTCCTCCGGATCGTTGTCCTCGAAGACGCCCCAGTAGCTCGACAGCCCGCCGCCGTAGTCGCCTCCGCCACGACGTCCGCCCCCTCCGTACGGATGCGGCATGCGGATG
>JAOTZH010000192.1 GCA_029861425.1 Gemmatimonadota bacterium | reverse complement strand
GGATGCCGCTGGGCGACGGACCGTTGCTCCACGGCTGGTGGTTCCCGGCCGCGAACTCGGCTCAGGCTTCCGGCGCGGCGGTCTATTTTCACGGGAACGCGGGGCACCTCGGGGATCGTGGGACCGTGGCGGCGGCTCTGTCCGGCATGGGTCTCGATGTCCTCCTGCCAGACTATCGGGGCTATGGGTTGAGCGAAGGGAAGGCTTCGGAGGAAGGGCTCTACTCGGACGCGCGTGCCGCCTACGCGTGGCTCGTCGACGAACGAGGAGTGGATCCGCGCCGCCTGTTCTTGATTGGGAACTCCCTGGGGAGCGCAGTCGCCTGCGATCTGGCCATGCAACGACGGGTCGCCGGGCTGGTCCTGCTGGGCGTCTTCTCTAGTACTCCCGCGCTGGCCCGTCACCGCATCAAGTGGCTTCCGTCGTGGTATCTCGAATGGGATCAGACGCGGTTCGACACCCTCAAGCGAATCGGACGGGTTCGAGCACCGGTGCTGATCGGGGTGGCCTCGGAGGACCGTGTCATTCCCCCGGGTGAGGCCGAGAGAGTCTTCGAGGCCGCGATCGAGCCGAAACGCTGGGTCCTCGTGCAAGGGGCCGGGCACAACGACATCTTCGCGCACGAGGATCTGTGGAAGGAACTGTACTCGTTCACCCATGGAGTCCTCGTGTCCGACGACTCCGAAGAGTAGGGACAGCTCGACGTGGCAAGGATCCGGTGGCTCATGATCGTTCCCCTGGTGATCGGGTGTGCCGAAGCGCCCCCCGGCCTGCCGCCCGACCCGGGTGTTCCTCTCGATGTCGCGGTCGAGCGCGCGGCGGGCATCACCGATCTTTCCTACCAGTTGCAGTTCGTCGTGCCGGAAGCGCGCGACGAGCCAATCCTCGGTGAAGCCCAGATCATGTTCGAGTGGGATGGTCGTGGGCCCCTCGCGCTCGACTTCGCGGCGTCGCCGGAGCAGGTCCGCGACGTGGACGCGAACGGAGAGCCCCTCGACCTAGCCCCGGTGAACGAGCACCTGCTGATTCCGCGCGCCGCGCTCCGGAAGGGGTCGAACATCCTCCGTGTGTCCTTCGTGGCGGGCGACGGCTCGCTCAACCGGACGGACGAGTTCCTGTACACGTTGTTCGTGCCCGACAGGGCGCGATGGGCCTTCCCCGTGTTCGACCAGCCCGACCTGAAGGCGCGTTTTTCGCTCACCCTCGACCTCCCGGGCACCTGGGTCGCCGTCGCGAACGGGGCGGAGCTCGAGGTCTCGGGAGTGACACGCGTGGGGGAGGGGGACCGTGTCGTGTATCGGTTCCAACAGACCGAACCGATCTCGACCTACCTGTTCGCCTTCGCGGCCGGGCTCTTCGAGATCGAGGAGGCGGTCCGGGGCGGTCGTACCATGCGGCTCTTTCATCGAGAGAACGACCGCGCGAAAGTCGATCGGAATCTCGACGCGATATTCGACCTGCACGCTGCGGCCCTCGGCTGGCTCGAGGAGTACACGGCGATCGACTACCCCTTCGGGAAGTTCGACTTCGTCGCCGTTCCGTCCTTCCAATACGGGGGGATGGAACACCCCGGCGCGATCTTCTACAACGCGTCCTCGATGTTCCTGGACGAGTCGGCGACACAGGGCCAACGGTTGGGTCGCGCGGGCGTGATCTCGCACGAGACGGCCCACATGTGGTTCGGAGACCTCGTCACGATGCAGTGGTTCGACGACGTCTGGATGAAAGAGGTGTTCGCCAACTTCATGGCGGCCAAGATCGTGAACCCGAGCTTCCCCGAGCTCGACCACGATCTGCGCTTTCTCCTGTCCCACTACCCATCGGCGTACGCCGTCGACCGAACATCCGGTGCGAATCCGATTCGGCAGCCACTGGAAAACCTCAACGAAGCGGGCACGCTTTACGGGGCGATCATCTATCAGAAGGCTCCGATCGCCATGCGCCAGCTCGAGTTGCTCGTCGGAGAGGAGGTGTTCCGGGACGGTCTGCGCGAGTATCTCGCCAACCACGCCTTCGGTAACGCCACCTGGCTCGATCTGATCGAGATCCTGGACGGCATCTCGCCTCTGGACCTCGAGGCGTGGAGCGAAGCATGGGTCGAGCAGCCGGGACGGCCGACCATCACCACCCGGATCACCGCCGGGCCCGAGGAGGCGCGCATCGCGTTCACGGAGGCGGACCCGCGGGATCGCGGGCTCGAGTGGATGCAGTCGCTTACACCCTGGGTCGGAGGCCTGGACGACGCGTCCGCCGTCCGGCGTGCGGGATCGCCGGCCCCGGTGCAGCTCGGGGGAGGCGACCCGAATGTCAGAGTCGCGCCCGGCTCCCCGTTCGATGCGGTCCTGCCAAACGGGAATGGGGTCGGATACGGGTATTTCCCACAGACCGACCGGTCGCGCGCGTGGCTCCTGGATCACCTGCCGGCTATCGGCGAAGCGATTCCAAGGGCGGTCGCGTGGCTGACGCTCTGGGACGAGCTCCTGGAGGCGGCCGTGACTCCCGCGGAATGGACCGCCATGGCGACGGTGGCGCTCGAGCTCGAATCGGAGGAGCTGCTGCTGTCTCGCATGCTCGGCGATGTGGGGGCGGTCTACTGGCGGTTCATCGACGCCGAGGGCCGCGGGGCCGTCGGCCCCGAGCTCGAGGACCTGCTGTGGTCGAGACTCGAATCCGCCGAGACGACCTCGCTCAAGGCCAGCTTCTTCAACGCGTACTCCAGGATCGCGCAGTCGCCCGGTGCGATTCGACGGCTCGAATCGATCTGGCGCGCCGGCGGGGGCGTTCCAGGGCTTCCGCTCGCGGAGCGTGACCTGACGAGGCTCGCCCAGACTCTCGCGGTTCGTGAAGTCGGCGATTCGGAGGCGATTCTCGACCGGCAGGCCGGTCGGATCGAAAACGCCGACCGGCTCGCGGAGTTCGAGTTCGTGCGCCCGGCGCTATCCGCGGATCGCACGGTTCGGGACGCCTTCTTCGCAACGCTGGCCGACCCGGCGAACCGCGAGCGGGAGCGCTGGGTGCTCGGGGCGCTCGGGTGGCTGCATCATCCGCTGCGAGCCGAGGAGTCCCGGGATTACCTGCTGCCCAGCCTGGAGATGCTCGAAGAGATCCAGAGGACCGGCGACATCTTCTTCCCCAAGCGCTGGCTCGACGCGACCCTCGGCGGACATTCGTCGCCCGAAGCTGCGGAGGCCGTGCGCGGCTTCCTCTCGGGTGCGAGCCTGTCCCCGCGTCTCGAGCTCAAGCTCCTCCAGTCGTCGGACATGCTCTTCCGGACGGCGGCGCTCCGGGAGTAAGCCGGCAGGGGTTAGCGCTGGGGCGCCGGGTCCAGCGAGAGGATCCACTCCGCTGCGCTCTCGAGGTCCGGCGCCTCGTAGACCGGTCGGGCCTCGGACGAGAGCCTCTCGGCCTGTCGGTTCACCCATACGGAGTCCACGCCCAGTCGAGTCGCGGGAACGATGTCGTGAAAGAGGCTCTGCGCCACATGGAGCCAGCGCCCTCCATCCGACTCGGCCCAGAGCTCTCCCAGCTCGAAGTGCGCGGACGCGGGCTTGTAGCTCCGAAGCCTGGCCGCGGTTCCGAGGTGATCGAACTCGACCTCGAGATGCTCCAGCGTGCCGGCGAGCAGATCGTCGTCGATGTTGGAGAGGATGCCGAGCCCCATCCCGGCCGATCGCAGCCTGACGAGGGCGCGATTGGTGTCCGCGAATGGGCGCCAGGAAGGCACCGATTCGGGCACGGAGGCCGCGAGGGCGGGGGAGCCGTCCCAGCCGTGCGCCGCCGCTAGCTCGCTCGTTACTTCCGCGAGCAGTGAGCGGTACGCGCGGTATGCATCCGTCTTCAGTCGGTTCTGAATCGCGTGGAATTCGGAGCCGAGCACAGCGTCGTCCATCGCGCGGCTCGCCGGATACGCCGCATGCACGGCGTCCCGGATACCGGTCTCCCAGTCGATGAGGGTGCCGTAGCAGTCGAAGGTCAGCAGCATCGGATCCTGATACCTTTGGTTCCATGTCGGATGTCGAGATCGTATCGGGAGGCGAGACGCGGGGCCACGGGCCGAACCACTTCGCCGGCGGTGCCATCGACCGCGCCACGGTCCGTCGAGCGGACCCCGACTGGGTGGCGGATAGCCGCAGTCACCCCGAGGCCAGAGTCGTTCCGGTCTGGCGCTCGCGCAGCCTCCTCTCGTCTCTCGAGGATGACGGCCAGGGGTACGATCCGGTGTTCCTGTCGCCGCGGGCCGCGCGGGGCTACGTGGAGGGCGAGAAGGAGTGGCTCTTCCTGGGTCTGGACGCCGACAAGCCGATCTTCGCGGCGCGCGTGATCGGAGACGGCGAGGCTCCCCCCGACCCGTTCCCGACGCTCGGGGAGTTCCTCGACCTCCACCGCGTGGGCGCCCTCCTGAGGCAGTCGGAGGGGGCGCTTCTCGCCTACGCGCGGGCGGTGACCACCTGGAGCATCCGACACCGGTTCTGCGGCAGGTGTGGACACGAGACCCACCCGACGGATGGCGGCCACGTACGTCGATGCTCGAACGAGCTCTGCGAGACCCAGCATTTTCCGAGGACCGACCCGGCGATCATCGTGCTCGTCGAGGACGGCGACCGATGCCTGCTCGGCAGGAAGGACATCTGGCCGGAGGGCGTCTATTCGACGCTCGCCGGCTTCGTTGAGCCAGGAGAGAGCCTTTCCGAGGCCGTCGTCCGTGAAGTCCGGGAGGAGTCCGGCATCGACGTCGGTGAGGTGCGGTACCGCTCATCGCAGCCGTGGCCGTTTCCCTCCTCGCTCATGCTCGGGTTTCACGCCGTGCGCATGGGCGGGGAGCTGCGTCCCGATGGAGATGAGCTCGAGGACGCCCGCTGGTTCCACCGGGACGATTTCGCGCGACGTCGCGAGATCGGGCTGCGCCTGCCCTCGCGGGTCTCGATCGCGCGTCGCCTGATCCAGGAGTGGCTGGACGGAGTCTGACGGCAGCGCGGGCGTCGCCTCCTCCCCCTCTTCGCACTTCACACGTGGTAGGGCGGCGTGCGCTTGACATATGCAACCTATAAGTTGCATATAGTCTCATGGATGTATTCGAAGCCGTCGCCGACCCCACTCGACGCGATCTCCTCGAACGACTCCGGGAGGGTCCCGCCACGCTGTCTGAGCTGGCGGCGCCCTTCGCGATGACGCGGCAGGCGGTCACGAAGCACCTCGACGCGTTGGTCGCGGCGGGTCTCGTGAGAGTGCGCAGGGAAGGGCGGCACCGCGTCCACGAACTACGGGCGGATCCGCTCCGTGAGGTCGAGGGCTGGCTCGCCCCGTACGCCGCCGCATGGGATCGGCGTCTGGAGCGGCTCGGGCAACACCTTGGAGAAGACACATGACAGAAGAGACGAACGCGGTCGCCGCGATCGAGAAGACGATGACCTTCGCGGCTTCACCGGAGCGGGTCTGGGAAGCGTTGACCGATCCGGCCGAGCTGGCCTCCTGGTTTCCGGAGAGCGTCGAGGGCTTTACGCCCGCTCCCGGCGGAGAGGGCTGGCTGGTGTGGGACAATCACGGCCGCTACGCGATCCGCATGGAGGCCTACGAGCCCAGGACACGAATCGTATGGCGTTGGGCTCGCGAATCGGAGACGCCACTAGAAGACGGACCGACGACGAGGGTCGAGTGGCGGCTCGAACCGAGTGAGACCGGCGGCACGCTTCTGCACCTCCACGAGTCCGGCTTTCTGTCGACGGAGGCCCGCGGTCAGAACGTCATGGGCTGGGAGCACGAGCTCGGCGAGCTCACGGACTATCTGCGGTAATCGGGGTTGTCCGAGGCAGCGGTACGATCGAGGGCACGGTCGCGGCCGCCCCGCCACGTAGCGAGACGGTCGCGTGGGCGGTGAGGGGCGTCGCCTCCGGATTGACCTCGACGATCGATCCCCCGTTCTCGCGAGTCACCGAGGGCAGGCTCGCGGCCGGGTGGACCAGGGCGCTCGTTCCGATCACGAGACAGGCGTCCGCCTCAGCGGCCCATCGGAACGCCAGCTCGATCACCGCGGGGTCCAGGGCCTCGCCGTACCACACGACGTCAGGCCTGAGCAGGCTGTCGCATGACGCGCAGGCGGGTAGCGTGCCGATCGCCGTCGCGTCGACCGTCGCACGGTCGGTGAAACGGAGCCCGCATCCGTTGCATCGAGAGCCGAACAGGGTCCCGTGCACCTCCGCGAGGTCGGCCGAAGGGTCAGTCGTGCCATCGGTCGAACCCTCCACGGCGGCGAGACTGTGAAGACCGTCCACGTTCTGTGTCGCGATCCGTATTCGCCCCGGGGCGCGGGCCTGCCATCTGGCGAGCGACACGTGTGCGGCGTTCGGCCGACACCCGGACACGACCTCGCGCCGCCACCCGTACCACTCCCAGACGAGTCTCGGATCGCGCTCGAAGGCCTCGGGCGTTGCCAGGTCCTCTGGCCGGAAGTCCTTCCACAGTCCGCCCGGTCCCCTGAAAGTCGGCACCCCGGAATCCGCGCTGATGCCGGCCCCCGTCAACACCAGGACGCGCTCGGCCTCCGCGAGAAGCGCGCGTGCCCGCGCCAGTCCCGCGGCCAGCCCGGGCTCCGTCACCGTGCAACGAGGGGTCGGGTGTCCTTCACGCCGCGGCCTCCACCTCGGTCGGGGTCGGTGCGTGTCGGCGGAGCGCGAGCGTGCTGGCGATGATCAGCCCCGTGCCGACGACCAGCCAGGCATCGGGCCGCTCCTCGAAGAACAGGATGCCCCACAGGGTCGCGAACACGATCTGGATGTAGCTCACGGTCATGGCCCGTCCGGCCGGGACGATCGCCAGGCCTCGAGTCAGCAGGAGCTGGGCGATATGCGTGGTGAGTCCCACTCCCAGAAGCCCTCCCCACACCCATCCGACCGGCATCTCGAAAGCGAGGGTCGCTCCGGGGATCGCCCCGAGCGTTCCGATGACCCCAAACCACAGGACGATCACGAGCTCGTGCTCGCTCTCCGCCAGCCCTCGAATCACCACATACGCCCCCGCCGCGAGGATTGCGCCCGCGACCGCGGCCGCGACGCCGAGCGGGTCGAGCGTCGCCGAAGCCCCCCCGAACAGGAAACCGGGACGAGTGATCAGCAGCACGCCGACCAGCGACGTGACGAGACAGCCGGCGTCCCGCGACCGGATCGGTTCGGAAAGGAAGACGGCGGCGATGAGGGTCGTGAAGACCGGGTTCGTGTAGTGGATTACCGTCGCTTCGGCGAGCGGAAGGTGGATCACCCCGTAGAAGAAAGCGCTGACCGCCAGGAAGCCGAGCACGCCTCGGAGCGCGAGGAGGCGAGTGCGGTCTCCGGCCGGGTTCACCCCGATCAACCGCAGGCCGACGTAGCTGATCGCAAGTGTCACGACACCGCGAAAGAGGACGATCTCCTGAGAGGGGAGCGTTTGCCCGACGAGCTTCACGAAGAGACTCATCAGGCTGAAAAAGAACGCGGAGCCGACCATGTATCGAACCCCGCGGGAGAGATCCGCTCCCGGGGTCGGGCCCGAGGTCGC
>JAOTZH010000030.1 GCA_029861425.1 Gemmatimonadota bacterium | reverse complement strand
GCGGGGATCTCGCCGGCCGCGATCCGACAGAAGAGGCACTCGGGGTCGTGATTCATTGCATTCTCGATTCTCGTCTACTGTTCGGCGACACCGTGACTCTCTTCGTCGTGGGTCCGACGAGACTCCAGCATCGAGACCTCGACCGACAGACCGTATGCGGCCGCCGTTTCGAAGCGGAGTGTCCTCGGACCCAGTGAGACGGCATCGAACCCGCCGTCCAGGAGGGACCTCCGCTCCTCTTCCATCAGGCCACCCTCCGGCCCCAATATGCCACGGTCAGCGGCCCCCGACCGGTCTCACGCGCCACGCCCGCCACCGGAGATCCACGCAGGTCCACGAGCCAACGGACGCGGTCTTCGTCCAAGGCCTCCAGACATTCCGCGAGCCCCCGGCCGATCGAGATGACGGGCAGCCGACTTCCGCCGCACTGCTTCAGGGCCGCGATGGCTCGACGCCGGGCCCGCTCCGAAAAGGCGTCCGATCGTCCGGCGTCCGCGACGGACCGCGATCCGGCGAACTCCACGAAGCATATCGTTCGGACCCCGATCTCGACCGCCTTCTCGACGAGCCAGAGGGAGCGGTCCTTGTGACCCACCGGGGCCCACAAATCCAGAGCGTAGTCCGGCGCGGACCGCATGGCTGTCCCGAGAGTGATGCTGGCGGAGCGACGCTCCAGTGCGGCGACGCGTCCCGCCCAGCGCCCACCACGCCCGTCGGTGAGCTGGACACCGTCCCCGGGACGCAGCCGCAGCGACCTGACGTGCATGAGCTCGTCGCCATCCAGCGGCACAGCGTCGCCCTCCTCCAGCGCCTCCATATCCGGGGCGAAGAGCGTGGCGACGCCTCCCTCGGCGTCCGCGAGACCGGACCGATCTTTCGTCATTTCGCAACGTATCTCGCCTTGCAGAGGAGCCGCTACGTCGACGCACCCCTCTCTCGATGCGCTCAGGGTTTTCCGGGGCGCCCGTCCGCTCTATGTTCGACCACGACCCGCTGACCAGCGCTCCTCGGGACCGGCCGCACCCGATTTTCGACAACAGATTCGACCCTGGGACTGTGAGGGGATGACGACACCGGAGCAGAGTCCATCCGCAAATCCCGACGTTGGCGACGACGGCGCCGATGCCCCCTCTGAAGGACCCGAAACCCCGACATCCGACGCAACCTCGACCCACCAGTACCACGGTCGTCCACGTGTCATCACGGCGGAGATCTCGCGAGACCGCGGTTGGAAATCGATGGTTCAGGTGGCCATCGAGCGAGGCGGACGCACGGCGGAGGCCCGTCAGGACGCGATCGGAGAGGAGATCGTCCTTCTGCGCTGCGCTGCCGAGACGACCCTCGCCGCCATTCACGAGCTGCTCGGCGCACCCGAGCGATTCGCGCTCGTCGGCGCCAAGCGGGTGCTCGCATTCGACTCCGCCGTGATCCTGGCCTGTGTCCGGACGGTGGGCGGACGCCCTCGAAAGCTGATCGGATGTGTCCCCATCACGGAAGACCCGGTGCTGGCGGTCGCCCGAGCAATCCTGCACGCCACGAACCGCGTGGTCGAGGCGCTCCCCAACGCGGACGAAGCCCCGGCCGACGTCGGTGACTGATCCCTCGACAGACGAGACGACAACCCACGGCACCGAGGATGACTTGAACGACGGAACGATGACGCGCGACGAGCCCGAGACCGCAGAGTTGACCATCACGGAGCCCTCCCTCGAGACGCTCTCGATCGACACGGTGCGGACGCTCGCCATGGATGCCGTACAGCAGGCGGGATCGGGCCACCCCGGGACCGCCATGGCTCTGGCGCCCATCGCGTACAGCCTCTGGATGCATCAGATGCGGTACAGCCCTTCCGACCCCGACTGGTTCGACCGCGATCGATTCGTGCTGTCGGCGGGGCATGCCTCGATTCTCCAATACTCGATGCTGCACCTGACGGGATACGACCTCCCGATCGACCAGATTGAGACGTTCCGTCAAGCCGGGAGCATCACGCCGGGTCATCCGGAGGTCGGGATGACCCCGGGAATCGAGACTACCACCGGGCCGCTCGGTCAGGGGGTGGCGAATTCCGTCGGCATGGCCGCCGCGGAAGCCCATCTCGCCGCCGTCTTCAACCGTCCAGGCCACGAGATCATCGACCACCGCACGTGGGTGATCTGCGGCGACGGCGATCTGATGGAGGGGATTTCGTACGAGGCGGCGTCCATGGCCGGCCACCTCGGACTCGGCAAGCTCACCTGGATCTACGACGACAACAAGATCACGATCGACGGCGACACCTCGATCACCTTCACGGAGGACGTCCAGGGCCGCTTCGAGTCCATGGGCTGGCACGTCCAGAACATCGGGGACACGGCGAACGATGTCGCCACCGTCGACGCGGCCATCGCGGCCGCGACCGCGGTCGAGGATCGCCCCTCCCTCATCATCGTCCAGACGCACATCGGGTTTGGCGCCCCGAACAAACAGGACACGGCGTCGGCCCACGGCGAGCCGCTCGGTGACGACGAGATCACCCTCGCGAAGCGGTCCTACGGGTGGCCCGAAGACGCGAGGTTCATGGTTCCCGAGCAGGTGGCGGAGCACATGGCCACGCGTGTCGCCGCGGGGCGTGAGCACGTCGCCGACTGGAAGGAGCGATTCCAGCATTACCGGGCGGAGCACCAGGAGGCGGCTGCGGCACTGGAGCAGTGGATCGCCGGGGAGCTTCCGGAGGGCTGGGACGAAGGTCTTCCGGCGTTCGACCCGGCCGACGGCTCGATCGCGACTCGCGCCGCTTCGGGGAAGGTCCTGGGGGCGCTCGCGGCAAACGTCGAGTCCCTCGTCGGCGGAAGCGCGGATCTCTCCGGGTCCAACAAGACTTTGATCGCGGGGAGTCCCGACTTCGCTGCGAGGACGCCGGAAGGGCGGAACCTCCGGTGGGGCGTCCGCGAGCACGCGATGTGCGCGATCAGCAACGGGATCGCGCTTCACGGCGGTCTCAGGCCGTACGCCGCGACCTTCTTCATCTTTACCGACTACGCTCGCCCGGCGATCCGTCTCGCCTCGCTCATGCACCAGCCCGTGATCTTCGTGATGACGCATGATTCGATCGGACTCGGGGCCGACGGGCCGACCCATCAGCCGGTCGAACACCTCGCGTCGTTCCGGGCGATGCCCGGGATCAACATGATTCGCCCGGCCGACGCCAACGAGACGGCCGTGGCCTGGCAGGTCGCCCTCGAGCGATCCAATGGACCTACGATCCTCGTTCTCACTCGACAGGGCGTGCCGATCCTCGACCGGACGGGCATGGGTGCCGCCGAAGAGCTCCGCCGGGGCGCATACGTGCTCGCCCGGGAGAACGGGGGGGCTCCGGACGTGGTCCTGGTGTCTTCCGGCTCGGAGGTCCAGATCGCGCTCGAGGCACGGGACGAGCTGGCTTCCGACGGGATCGACGCACGGGTCGTCTCGTTCCCGTCCTGGGACCTGTTTCGCGAACAGGACGCGACGTACCGCGACTCCGTCTTCCCACGGGACGTTCCCGCAGTCGCCATCGAGGCCGGATCCACGTTGGGCTGGTCCGAGTGGGTCGGACGCGATGGGGCCGCCCTCGGCGTCGACCGGTTCGGCCAGTCAGGGTCCCAGGCGGACAACTACCGTGACTACGGGCTCACCACGGAGAATCTCGTGCGTGCGACCCGGACCGTCCTCGGTCGAGACAAGTGACATTACGGATCGCGATCGGCGCGGACCACGCGGGGTACAGTTACAAGGACCGGTTGGCTGCGGAGCTTCGGGACCGGGGCTACGACGTGACCGACCTCGGGACGCACGGTCCGGAATCGGTCGATTACCCCGATTTCGCGGCGGCCGTCGCCGAGAGGGTCGCAGGCGGTGACGTGGATCGAGGCATCCTGGTCTGCGGGTCGGCCGTCGGGGTCTGCGTCACCGCGAACAAGGTGCCGGGCGTTCGGGCGGGTGTTTGTCACGAGACCTATTCGGCGCACCAGGGCGTCGAGCACGACGACATGAACGTGCTCTGCATGGGCGAGCGGGTGATCGGGATCGAGGTCGCACGGGAGGTCGTCGCATCGTTTCTCGGCGCCACCTATCACCCCGAAGAGCGCTTCGAGCGAAGGCTCGACAAGGTCAGGGCCGTCGAGGCCCGCTACATGAGATCCCCGTCGGACTGAGCCGGCATCAACCCACTTTCGAGGAAACCCGAATGAACGCCCTCCAAGAGCTTTGGAACCGCGGTCAGAGCTTCTGGCTCGACAATCTCTCTCGCGACATGATCGGAAACGGCGAGCTCGCTCGTCGCGTGGCCGAAGAGGGCTTGCGGGGTGTGACTTCGAACCCCGCGATCTTCCACAAGGCGATTACCGAGGGCGAGGAGTACGACGAAAGCATCGCCGCGTTCGGGGCGGCGGGGCTGTCCGTCGTAGACGCGTACGAGCGTCTGGTCGTGGCAGACGTTCAGGCGGCCTGCGACATTCTTCGGCCGGTCTGGGTCGAGTCTGAGGGCCTCGACGGCTACGTCTCGCTCGAGGTCTCGCCCCATCTCGCGAGCGACAGTGAGGGCACCCTCTCCGACGCCGTGCGGCTCGCGGCGGACGTGGACCGTTCCAATCTCCTGGTCAAGATCCCGGGGACGCCCCAAGGGGTCCCGGCGATCCGACAGGCAGTCTTCGAAGGCGTAAGCGTGAACGTCACGCTTCTCTTCTCGATCGCTGCCTATGACGCGATTGCGGAGGCGTACGTCGAGGGGCTCGAGCAGAGGCTCGACGCCGGCCGGAGGGTCGATGACGTCGCTTCCGTGGCGTCGTTCTTCCTCAGCCGTATCGACTCGCTGACGGATTCACGGCTGGAGTCGCTAGCGGACGCACACCCGGAGCGGGCCGACGAGATTCGCGACCTGCTGGGCCAGGCCGCGGTGGCCAACGCGAAGCTCGCGTACCAGAGCTTCCAACGTCGGCTGGCCGGCGATCGATGGGGTCGGCTTGCCGCCGCCGGAGCGCGACCGCAGCGAATGCTGTGGGCGAGCACCAGCACCAAGAACCCGGCATATGACGACGTGAAGTATGTCGAGCCGCTCATCGGAGATCTCACGATCAACACGATGCCCGAGTCGACGATCGATGCGTTCCTGGACCACGGCGTCGTGGCAGACACGGTCGCCGACGGCATGGACGAGGCCTCGGCGACGATGGCGAGACTCGGCGCAGTCGGCATCGACTTCGACGACATCACAGACACCCTCCTCAGCGAAGGCATCGAGAAATTCGTCGTCCCCTTCGACCGGCTCCTGGAGAGTCTTGAGCAACGGCTGGGATCGCTCGTCGCCGGGTGACGGCCTGACGAAGTCACGGGCGGGCGGCGGCATCCAGATCGTCGTCCGACCCGAATCCTTCGCGGCCACGGCGGCCGCGTTCATCGCCAGGAAGCTTGCCTCGTGGACTCAGGAAGCCCCCATGCGAGTCGGGCTGTCCGGGGGCGGTACACCCGAGCCGGTGTACCAGCTACTGGCCCTCTCCCCACTTCCCGATTGGGACCGGATCGAGGTCTACCTGGCGGATGAGCGGGCAGTCCCGCCCGATCATGAAGAGAGCAACCTCCGTCTGATCCGATCCGCGCTCTCCGACATCGCCGGGCTGCCGAGAGACCGTGTGCACGGGATCATCTCCGAGTCGGACGTATCGCCGGACGGGTCCTCCATCGACAACGACGCCCTCGAGGCGGCCGCGCGCCGTTACGAGGTGGCGCTCCCCGATCGGTTCGATCTCCTGCTTCTCGGCCTGGGTGTCGACGGGCACACAGCATCGCTGTTTCCGGGCGAGCCCTCCCTGCGTGAGATCGACCGGCGAGTCGTCGTGGCGCGGGCCCCCACCGAACCGACCCGCCGCGTGACGATCACCCCACCCATGATCTCGAACGCCCGGTTGTGCATCGTCCTCGTACAGGGTGCGACCAAGGCGCGTGCGGTCGAGGCCGCCCTGTCGGGTGGCTCGGTAGACGAGGTTCCGGGACGACTTGCCGGCCGGGCAACCTGGATCATCGGAGCAGACGCGCTCGGGTCCGGCGCCACCTGAAGAAGGACCCACCACGGCCGCGCGGCGGTCAGGCGGTGAACGCCGCCTTCACCCTGTCCCAGAAACTGGGGTCCTCGCCACGACGCGGCTCCGGCGGCGCGTCCTCGATCGAGGCCAGAGACTCGAAGGCCTCGCGCTGTTCGCGACTGAGTTCCGTCGGTGTCCACACGTGGACGCGAACGAGCTGATCGCCGCGACCGGCGTCGCGCAGGCGGGGCATGCCCTGGCCTCTCAGTCGAAGCACCTGCCCCGACTGAATTCCGGCCGGAATGGAGAGGCGTGCCTCGCCCATAATTGTCGGCACCTCGATGTCCGCACCGGTCGCCGCCTGCGAGAACGTGACGGGAGCATCGAGGATCAAGTCGTCACCTCGTCTTTCGAAACGCTCGTGCGGTTCGATCGCGACCGCCACGATGAGGTCGCCCGGCGGTCCGCCCTGCGGCCCCGCGTTTCCCCGCCCCTTCAGCTTGAGATAGTCCTCTGACGAAATGCCAGCGGGGATCTCGATCTCCACGGTGCGGTCGTCCTTCACGCGCCCCGTGGCGTTGCAATCGCGACATGGGTCCTGGATCTGCTGCCCTCGGCCGCCGCATACGTGGCAGGGCCGGACCGACACGAACTGGCCGAGCATCGAACGCTGGACCTCACGGATCTCCCCGACGCCGCTGCACGTAGCGCACTCGACGACACCCGAGCCCGGCTCGGCGCCCGCTCCGCCGCAACGCTTGCAGCGATCCATGACGGACACCCGAAGCTTCCTCGTACTCCCGGTCGCGGCCTCCTCGAGGGTTGTCATCACCGAGACCTTCAAAGTCGAGCCCTTCCGGGGTCCGGGTCTCGCGCGCCCGCCGGCGAAAAACTCACCGAAGCCGCCCGATCCGAACTCGCGCATGAAGACCTCGACGGCATCTGCGAAGCTCCCGAACCCGCCGAACGGCGGCTCGCCTCCGGCGCCGCGCCGGACGCCGGCCTCGCCATACCGGTCGTACAGGTCGCGTCGGCCCGGATCCTTCAGGATCTCGTACGCCTCGGTCACCTCCTTGAAGCGATCCTCGGCGTCGGCCTCGTCGTTGCGGTCCGGGTGGTACCGCATCGCGACCTTCCGGTACGCCTTCTTTATCTGCTCCGCATCGGCGTCCCTGGAGACGTCGAGCAGCTCGTAGTAGTCCCGTCCCATTTCCCCTCTATCGATGACGCTCGATCAAGCTCGAGCGAGACGCGTCAACAAACCGGACGTCCAATCCACGATCGACACGACCTTCTCGTAGGGCATCCTGGTCGGCCCGATCACTCCCAGTGTACCCTGCAAGCTCCCGACCGCGTAGTTCGCGGTGACGATGGTGAGGTCATCGAACTCGGGCTTCCCGTTCTCACCGCCGATCGTGATCTGCGTACCGGCGCCCTGCCGATCACCGAGGACACTCGCGAGGAGCTCGCGCCGCTCCGTGAGCTGGATCAGCTCGCGCAGGCGTTCGCCGGTGGTGAACTCCGGCTGCTCAGCGAGTACCGCCGCGCTCCCCAGGTGCACATGGCGCTCCTCGAGCGCCCATTCGAACACGTCCGGGCCACTCTCGACGAAGATATTCACCAGCTCGTCCGCGCTCTGGTCCCCGAACCGCAGGTCCCGCAACCGATCGGCCATGGTCTCCCGGATTTCGGCCAGCGTGCTTCCGGAGAGACGCTCATTGAGCGCGCGAGACACCGCCTCGAGGGTGGCCCGCGGCACCGAGGAGAAGAGGTCGATATATACGGTACGGACCACGCCCGACTCGACCGTGAGCACCAGGAGCGCCTTCTCGGAGGACACCGGCACGAGCTCGAGGCGTTCGAGGGTGGCGGACGCCAGCGTCGGTCCGACGGCGAGCCCGAGCTCGCCGGTGAGAGCACCGATGACTCGTGCGGCCCGGGCGATCAACTCCTCGACCGCGACGACCTCGAGTCCCGCGAACTCCTTCTCGATCTTGGCCTTTTCCGCTGCGCCTGGCTGCCCGGCCTCCATGAGTCCGTCGACGTAGTACCGATACGCAAGGTCGGTTGGCATGCGACCGGCGGACGTGTGCGGGTGCGACAGGAATCCCTTCGACTCCAGATCCGCCATCGTATTGCGGATGGTCGCCGCCGAGACACCCAGTCCGTATTCCTTCCCGATGCGGCGCGACCCGGCCGGAGAGGCCGTCCGCACGAAGGAATCGATTACGGCTGCCAATACGGCTGTCTCCCGCTCGTTGAGAGCCGGAATCGTCACCCGCTCAGACCCGGGACCAGTCAGTTTTTGTGTCCTCCCTCTATGAGCGGCGCCTCCCTGACGCCGCCCCCGATTTCAGTGACGAGCTCGTCCAGCCGAAGCCAGCCGTCCGTCGTCGCCATCACGCGGCCAGCCTCCAGCCGTACCCAGCCCTGATCGATCCACTCCGGCAGACGGCGTCCCACCGCATCACGCCAAGTAGCATCGTCGGCCTCGATGCCCTTTCGCGTACGGAGCCCGAGCCATAGCCGTTCCAGCGCCACGTCTGCCTCATCCAGCTTCTCCCAGCTCTCCACCGGGCCAGCGCCGGCTTCGAGGACCTTACGATACCGGTCCCACCTGAACGTGTTCCAGACTCTGAGGGGCGGGAAGAACCCGTGCGAAGACGGGCCGAGGCCAAGATAGGGCGATCTGTTCCAGTAGTACCAGTTGTGACGACACTCCTGGCCGGGGCGAGCGAAGTTGGAGACTTCGTAGTGTCCGAACCCCGCGTCGATCAACCGCCCTGAAATCGTCCGATACTCGGTCTCGTACGCCTCCCCTCCGGCGGGCGTCACACGACCGAGTTCCACCCACCGGGCAAGCGGCGTCCGCGGCTCGACAGTGAGACCATAGGCGCTGACGTGATCGACGTCGTGCTCGAGCAACTGGTCGATCTCACGATCGAGGGAACGCTCCACCTCTCCTGGCAAGCCGAAGAGCAGGTCTACGCTGAGTCGCTCAAACCCCGCGGCTCCCGCGATTCGTAGCGCCTGCTCGGCCGTCTCGCGATCGTGGAGCCGCCCCAGCCAGCGGAGAGTCAGGTCGTCGAATGCCTGGACACCGACACTCAGGCGGGTGGCCCCGGCGACCCTCCACGCCTCGGCCACCCTCTCGGTCAGCGACACTGGGTTCGACTCCACCGTCCACTCGAGCAAGCCGTCCAGGACGAAGCGCTCGCTCAGGACCGCCGCCAGCGCCGCCGGTCCAGATTCGGGCACAAGGGAAGGCGTTCCCCCGCCAACGAAGATGGAATCCAGCGGCAAGCGGCGCGGCCAGCCGGTCACGGCGAACCACCAGGTCAGATCCGTCTCGAGCGCGGCCAGCCACTCTTCGAACGGAGGGTCCGAGGATCTCTTCACCGAGAAGTCGCAGTAGTGACACCGGTGCACGCAGAACGGATAGTGGATGTAGAGCGCCCGCGGCGAAGCGAACCCTTGGGCTGCCGCCAACGAAACGAGCGGCCGGGCCGCGTTCGACCCGCCGTCAGACGCCGCCGGCACCCCGGTCCTCGCCGCCCCAGCCGTCCGACTGCGAACCGTCCGTGCGGAAGAACGTCCCGTCCGCCGAACGGCCGACCCGTCCGTCGACCTCGAGGCGGCCCAGCGCAGCGACCGTGTCTCCGATCGATCTACCGCAGACCGTCGCGACCTCATCGACCGTCCTCTCTTCGCCGCCGAGGGCGGAGAGAAGCCACCCGTCACTACCAGTCCCCTCGCCCGTCTTCGAGCGGCGCTCCGGGGGAGGCTCGAGATCGTGAATCCACCCAAGCGCGTCGAAGACGTCGCGAACGTCGGTCACCAGGCCAGCTCCGTCTCTGAGCAGCCGCAAAGTTCCCACCCCGGTCCGGTCACCGATGCGGGCCGGCACGGCGAGCACCTCTCGTCCGAGGGCCAGGGCACGCCGGGCAGTACCCAGCGCCCCACTCCTGTCCCCGGCCTCCACGACGATCAGGGCGCGGGATGCCGCGGCGATGAGTCGGTTCCGAGTCGGGAATGTCGTTCGTCGGGGGCCCGCGGACGGCTCGAGCTCGCTCACCAGCCACCCTCTTCGCTTCATGCGCGCGTAGAGCGGGCGGTTGGACCACGGGTACTCGTGCGCGTGTCCGGTTCCCAGCACCCCCATCGTGGGACCGGACGCATCCAGCGCCGCCTCGTGCGCCGCCGCATCGATCCCGGCCGCCATCCCGCTCACGACCGTCCAGCCCCACCGCGCGAGATCGCGTGACAGTCGCCTGGCGATCCTTCTCCCGTATGGGGAGGCCCGACGCGTCCCGACCACGGCGACCGAACGGGTGGGATCCGGCCAGCCGGAGCCCCTGACGTAGAGCACGGGCGGCGGGTCGGTCAGGTCGTAGAAGGCCGCCGGGTAGTCGGGCGCCCCGAGTGGGACCGTTCGCACTCCCAATCGCGCGGCTTGTGCCAGCGCGCACAAAGCCGACCGAGAGTCCGGAGTGTCATCGAGAGAGTCGAGAGCTCGTTTGCCGGACCCGTGTGTCTCCCACAGACGTCGTATACGGGCCGGGCCCAGACCGTCTACCGTCAGCAGGGTCGCAAACGCCTCGACCTCGCGGTCGCGGGGACCCCTCAGGGCCGCCACTCCTCGACTCCCTCGAACGGGTCCGGTGTCCCCTCGGCGGCCCGCGCCTTCTCATCCCGAACGGCCGCCCAGAGCGCCTCGATCGCCTCCGCCAACCCCTCTCCGGTGACCGAGGATATCGCCAGCTGCCCCCAGGCCTCGGGCGCGTCCAGGTTGCCGTCCCGCTCGCCGGCCGGCGTCAGATCGGCTTTCGTACGAATGACGCAGTGCGGGAGAGAGCCGAGCGCGAGGTCGTGTGACACGAGCTCGCGTCGAAGCAGATCGTAAGACCCCTGCGGATCCGGGTCACCGAACGGTACGAGTACGGCGAGCGTCCTCGTGCGCTCGATGTGCCTGAGGAACTGGGCGCCTAGACCTCGACCTTCGTGCGCGCCTTCGATGAGGCCCGGGATGTCGGCGACCACGAAAGACCGTCCGTCGCCGACGTCGACCACGCCCAGGTTGGGCTTCAGCGTCGTGAACGGATAGTCCGCGACCTTCGGGGTCGCAGCCGTGACCCTCGAGAGAAGAGTGGACTTGCCGGCGTTGGGCTCCCCGACCAGCCCCACGTCGGCGATAAGCTTCAGCTCCAGGGTGACCCGACGCTCTTCGCCCCATTCCCCCGGCTCCCAGTTCCGCGGCGCCTGGTTCGTGGGTGACGCGAAGCTCGCGTTGCCCCGCCCACCGCGCCCCCCCTTCGCGACCACGAGTCGATCCCCCTCCTCGAGCAGCTCGCCGACTCGCTCGCCCGAGTCCGCGTCCTTCACCACCGTCCCCAGGGGGACTGGAAGCACGAGATCCTTCCCGTCCGCGCCCTCGCGCTTCTTCCCTTCTCCATGGCCGGCTCGCCCTGCCTTGTAATGCTCGCGGTAGGAGAAGTCGAGAAGGGTGTCGAGGGTCGGATCGGCGACGAGAACCACATCTCCGCCTCGCCCGCCGTTTCCACCGGCCGGTCCGCCTCGCGGAACCCCAATCTCCCGTCGAAAGGCGGACGCGCCCGCACCCCCGGCACCACCCGTCACTCTGACCGTAGCGAGATCGACGAACATCAGTCCACCCTCGCCTTCACTCGGACTTCGGCCCAGGCTTCACGAAGCACGACCGGATCGGGGCGGGCCACGGCCGGTCGGTCGGCCTCGGCGAGTCCGATCTCCAGGGCTTCCGCGACGTGGGCTGCAGCGGCCCCCACGTTCAGCGCTCCTCGAAGGTGCGAACGCAGCTGTGGCTCGTGGCCGGCCGTAGCGAGAAGAGCCACCACGCACAGCTCTCGAAGGATCGGCCCCAGGGACGGGCGCGAAAGCGTCTTCCCGTAGCCCTCCTCGATCATCCAGCGGTCGAGGTCCGGGTTGAGCGCCGCGACGTGAGCTCGCAGCCGTTCGTACGCGGGGCCGTAGATGCGCCGGCAGAGCGCCTCTCCCCCTTTTCGTCGACTCTCGAGACCGGGATCGGCGGAGGCGGTGGGGGGTTCGACGATCTGCCGCCAGGTACCCAGCACGTTCAGCACCCTCGGAAACCCGACGAACAGGTAGGACTGGAGGATGATCTCCTCGATCGCGACGTCCGTAGCGCCGGCTCGCGCCTCGCGGAGGCACGCCGCCCAGTCTTCACGACCGCCGCCAAGCTTCGCCGAAAGACGCACGAGAGAGAGGGCCTCGACGCCCAGACCGTCCGCGATCGCATTCACGATCCGGGCGCGACCCGGAGACACGCCACCGGCTCCTCGCGGGTGTTCGAAACGGTGACGGTCGAGAACCGTCCGAGTGCCTCCACCTCCGCCGTGGCCAGCGTACCGATCCGGGACAGTACCTCTACCACCGCGGGTCCCATGGCTCGCATGGCTCCGTCCGTGACCTTGAACGCCGCGCCCCAGGTCCTCCCCGGCTCCGCAACACAGAACACCCCCTCCGCACCCTCCTTCGCCAGCAAGCGTCCCCCTGTCACGGTCATCAACGAACTCGAGAGCGCCGACGCTCCGGACACCATGATCGGGTTCGCCGTCATCGCGCTCGCAATTCGTGACGCCCCGGGGGCATCGGAGGCACCGAAGCGGGCATAGGCCCCCGCCATCTCCGCGAGCGACATCCGGGGCGTGGGCACGCCGCACCCGTCGATACCCCACACCCGCGCCTCCGGGTCTCCGTCCAACCAGTCGGTCAGCGCCCGGCGGATGCGCTGCTGAACCGGGTGCGCGTATTGGTGATAGCCGTTCGCGTTCACGCCCGCGTTGCGTGCCCAGGCGATCATTCCGGCATGCTTGCCGGAGCAGTTGTTGTGAAGGCGGCCGGGCAGGACGCCCGCTACATCGAGATCCCGAGCCGCCGCGTCGTCGTAGGGACGGTGCGGACCGCAGGCCAGGTCGTCCTCCACCGCACCGGCCGCCTCGAGAATGCGTGTGGCCGCGGCGACGTGCTCCTGCGTGGCATCATGAGAGGCGCACGCGATCGCCAGCTCCGAGTCTCCCAGGCTCAGCTCCGCGAACACCCCATCCTCCACGAGCGGCAGCGCCTGGAACGGTTTCATGGAAGAACGCCAGAAGGCCTCCAGATCGCCGTCCCCCCATATGCGATCCACTTCCTCTCCGCCCGTCACAACGACGTGGACCACGTGCGAGGATTCGACTGCCCCGGCGCGCTCGAGCCAGACTTTGATCGGTGTCACCTGTGTCCGTGCTCCGTGTCGTCTTCGGGAATGATCTCGACCAGCGTCCGGGCTGTGGCAGAGCCCGCCTGCACATCGTTCCGCAATAGAGAGAGGTCCTCGGGTGTATCGACATCATACCATGCGGGAAGCTCGACATGGCACAGGTCCAGTTCGACAGCGCGCTCCCGTGTCCACTCCAGCAGCCGTGGCTCCGACCATGGGGCCTCGGCGAAGAGCCCCCGCGCGCGTGGCCAACAATAGCGTCGAAGACCGACCGCATAGTACCCCCCGTCGCCCGTCGGCCCGAGTACCAGATGAGCCCCTCGTAGCGCGCGGAAGGCACGCCGCAGGTAGTCGGCCGGCAGGGTCGGGTGATCGCTCCCGACGATGACCGCGTAGTCCACGCCATCATCGAACGCGGCCGAGAATGCCGCTGCGAGCCGGGCGCCCAGGTCCCCCCCGGGCTGAAGGCGAACGCCAAGGTCCGGGTACCTGCTCCCGAGCGTAGACCGGGCACCCGGGCGGTCGGGCACCCAGAGCTCACGGTCGGAGACGCCCACATCGCGGGCTACGAGGTCGTCCAGGAATGACTGGTAGAGCCGGGCGGCGCCCTCGGGGCCGACCCGCGGCTGGAGCCTCGTCTTCGTGAGACCGGGTTCGGGCAGCCGACCGAAGTAGATGAGGCGTTCGTGCGGCTTCACCGCCCGCATCCTCTCGGCGCTCCGAAATGAAAAAAACCCCCCGGGGCGCGAGGCCCCGGAGGGTAAAAGGCCGGTCTCACCATCCCTAGATCGTAATCACCTCGATGACCCCGCCCTCCGCCCCCGGTCGACGGTACTCGGGCGGCACCATGCTGGCGTAATAGAGACGGATTTGAACGACGTCGCTGGCCCGGATTCCGCGTAGGGTCGTGATGGCGTCGTTCAAATTGAAGTTGCCGTTCACTACGAGCATGGGAACCGTGTAGGTCAACGCGTCGCGACCCCGCCCCGAACGATCATCGCCACCTTCGAAGGCGATCCGATCCTCGAAGATCACCAGTTCACGATGGTGGGTGAGGGCTTCGTACGCGGTCGCGTATCCATCCTGGCGAATCTGCTCGCCGCTCACGATCAGGCGGGTATAGCTTCCCGAGCGACTTCCGGCAGATGCGCAGGCGGACAGGGTCACGCCGCACAGGACCGCAGCCGCGATCACTGAGGGTCGTACGATTCTGCGACTCATATGGTCATCCTGTCGATGGAATCAGGCGGGTGGCGCCCTTGCCCGCCCGAAATCCCTAGTTCTCGCCTTCGGTGTCCGCAAGGGCGGCCCGCGCCTCCGCGGTCGCCGTCGCCAGCCTGATCAGCTCGGCTGGCGAGCCGGCTTCACGCAGCAGCTCGACCGCTGCGGCAACCTGTGCATCATCCAGAGCGCGTCGTTTCATTTGGGCAATCTCGCCCAGCGCCACCCCACTCAGCTCGCCGGCAATCAGCCAGTCGATGTAGCGGCGCGAATCCTCGAACAGCTCGCGAGACACGCCGGCGTCGCCGGCTTCGAGCTCCGCGAACACACCGTCCCGCATCGCTTCGGTCGGCTCGAAACCGTCCGAAATCGCACCGCCGGACTCCACGTACTCGACAGCCCACCGGAAGGCCGCGTCTCGGACGACCACACCGTTTCGCATCGCGACGCGGCGCATTTCCTGCTCAGGCGTCGTCAGCGTATCCACGCGCACGACGAGATCGGGAGCGATGCCCCCGCCGCCATATACGACTCGTCCGCCAGCGGTCGTGTACTCTTCACGCTCCACCGCCTCATCGTGGATCTCGACCGGCTCCCCGCTGATGGATACGGCGGACGCGGTGACGCTCCGCATGGCGGCCTCGCGATCGAACTCCTTCTGGATGGACCGTCCGGCCGGCGTATACCAGCGCGCCGTCGTGACCTTCATGTGATTGTCGCCGGAGAGACGGTAGAGCGTCTGAACCGACCCCTTTCCGAACGAGGTGACACCCAGGACGACCGCGCGATCGTGGTCCTGCAACGCACCGGCCACGATCTCTGAAGCGCTGGCCGACCACTGGTTGACCAGCACCACCACGGGCAGACCCTCGTACTTCTCACCCGAAGGCGCACGGTAGGTGTAGTTCTGGTTGGCGAGCCGGGAGCGGGTCTCGACGACCTCGTCTCCGCGATCGAGGAACAGATCGGTGACCTGGATCCCCTCTTCGAGCAGCCCGCCCGGGTTGGTCCGAAGATCGAAAATGAGCGAGGTGGCGCCCTCCTCGATCAACCGGTCGACCCCTTCGACGAGTTCCTCCTGAGCCTGTCTCGTGAAGCCCCTCAAGTTCACGAAGCCGATCCCGTCGTCGAGCATGAACGCCTGGGCTTGCACAACCTGAATCTCGTCACGGACGATCGTGTAGGCCAGCGGTCTCTCGGCCCCGACGCGGGCAATCAGGATGTCGACCGGCGCGCCCTTCGGGCCCCGGAGAACCTGGATCGCCTTGTCGGGCGTCCAGCCCTCGGCGCTTTCGCCCTCAACCTGGATGATGCGATCGCCTACGACGAGACCCTGGCGCTGCGCCGGCGTGTTGGGAAGCACCGACACGACCGTGATCCATCCGTCTTTGTCATCGATCCGGACCCCGAGGCCCCCGTAGTTGCCGGTGGTGGTGTAGCGGACGTTTTCCCACTCGTCGGGATCGAGGAAGTTCGTGTGGGGATCGCCGAGCTCCTTCAGAAGACCGTCGATCGCCATCTTGTAGAGGTCCTCGGGAGCGACCTCGTCCACGAACTGATCCGCGATGAGGTGGTGGACCTCCTCGAGAAGCCGCCGACTCTCCGCAACGCCCCCGGGCACCCCCTGGTTCATCAGCCACCCGCCACTCGTCAGCGTGATGACTCCGACCACCAGTGCCGTCGTCCAAGATCGCTCGGCTTTCATTCCACCTCCATGTCGCGAAGCCGCGCGGCGGCTCGCCCATTCACTCCCGACCGCTTCACCCGCGCACTTCGCTGAGCGGCATTTTTCGGACCGGTACGCGTCCGACCGGTCTCACAATCTCGTAACCCCGCGCCTTGGGCGAAAGTTTCACTGCCCGGAGGAGCCCCACTCCGGGATTCGAGCGGTCACGACCGTCAGAATGGCGGCTGCTACGGTGTCCGGGGTGGCGCTCGCATCCACGAGCTCGGCATGTGCGTTCGCCGCCGCGTAGTCACGGTACCCCGCCCGCACCCGTTCCATGAACGCGAGATCCTCCCGCTCGATCCGGTCCGGAGCCGCTCCGCTCGACACCTGCCGAGACCTGCCGACTTCAGGATCGACATCCAGGATCAAGTACAGATCCGGTTCGAGTCCGCCCGTGGCGATCGCGGTCGTGCTCCGGATCATCTCCACGTCCAACCCTCTCGCGACCCCCTGATAGATCAGGGTGGAGAGCGCATAGCGGTCCGAGAGGACGATGTCCCCCCGCGCGAGAGCCGGCCGCACCACGAGCTCGACGTGTGCCGAGCGTTGAGCACCGAAAAGGAGCAACTCGGTCACCGGAGGGACCTCGAGGCCCGGCCTCAGGAGGTGGTCGCGGATCCGTTCTCCGATCGGCGTGCCTCCCGGCTCCCTCGTTACGACGACCGAACGCCCGTCTGACCGCAGCCTCTCGGCCAGCCGGGCGACCTGCCCGGACTTCCCCGCCCCTTCGGGCCCCTCGAAGACGATGAAGGGGGCAGTCAACTCAGTCGTAATACTCGACGCCGAGGTGGGTGATCTGCTCCTCTCCAGCTATCCAGCGAAGCGTGTTCTTGAGCTTCCAGTGCTGGATGAAGATGTCATGCTCCGGATACAGATCGGGCGCGGTCTGGGGAGCCTTGAAGTAGAAGGAGAGCCACTCCTGAACACCCGAGAGTCCCGCGCGCGCGGAAAGATCCAGGAAGAGCGCCAGATCCAGGACGATGGGAGCGGCCAGGATCGAGTCACGACACAGGAAGTCGATCTTGATTTGCATGCCATACCCCATCCACCCGAAGATGTCGATGTTGTCCCAGCCCTCCTTGTTGTCCCCACGCGGCGGGTAGTAATTGATCCGCACCTTGTGGTACATGTCGCCATAGAGGTCCGGATACATCTCCGGCTGCAGGATGTACTCGAGCGCCCCGAGCTTCGACTCTTCCTTGGTCTTGAAGCTCTCCGGATCGTCGAGCACCTCGCCATCGCGGTTTCCGAGGATGTTCGTGGAGAACCACCCACTTAGCCCGAGCATCCTCGCCTTGAGGCCGGGGGCCAGGATGGTCTTCATGAGCGTCTGGCCGGTCTTGAAGTCCTTCCCGCCGATCGCGACGCCCTTCTCGGAGGCGAGGCTCAGCAACGCCGGGATGTCGCAGGTGAGGTTCGGAGCGCCGTTTGCAAACGGAACGCCTTCCTGGATCGCCGCCCAGGCGTACAGCATCGACGGAGCGATCGCCTCGTCGTTGTTCTCCATCGCCTGCTCGAACGACTCCAGCGTGGCGTGAACCGGCTGGGGACTCATGAAGATCTCGGTCGAAGCTGCCCAGACCATGACGAGACGGTCACAACCGTTGGACTCCTTGAAACTCCGAATGTCCTGCCGGAGCTGATCCGCGAGATCCCGTTTCGTTCCGGCGGTCTTCACGTTCGGCCCGTCGAGCTTCTTGACGTAGTGCGGGTCGAACACGGCCGGCATGGGGTCGATCGTGCTCATGAACTCTTCGAGCGGATCGATGTCCTCCGCTCGTAGGACGCCACAGACCTTGGCGGACTGGTATGCGTTGTCCGGGATCGGATCCCACGCGCCAAAGACCAGGTCGTCGAGATCGGCCAGAGGGACGAAGTCCTTGATCAGAGGGGTCCGCTCATCCGTGCGCTTCCCGAGCCGGATCGTGTTCATCTGGGTCAACGAGCCAATCGGCTGATTGAGGCCACGGCGTGCCGCCTCGACGCCCGCGATGAATGTCGTGGAGACCGCCCCGAGGCCCACCAGGAGCACCCCGAGCTTCCCCTCGGCGGGGACGATCTGGTCCGGCGATCTATGTTCGGTCACGGTATCAGTTCACTCCGTTTTCATTTGTGTAGGGCTTCCGGTTCGGCATCGCCTTCTTCGGCAGAGGTAGGCGCGCCGCCCCCCTTCTTGCCGCCCAGGCTCGCGCGCGGCCCGGGCTCACCGTCGGGGCGAGTCTCGCGATACACCCACAGGATGCGCTGAATCGCGGTGAGGTTCGTGAGGACGGCCAGCAGGATGATCACCACCTTCAGCACGAGGCCTTGCTGGCCCAGCATCTCGGTCTCCCCGAAGATCAGGGCAGCGAATCCGATGAGAATCACTCGCTCGGGTCGCTGCATGAGGCCGACGTAGCAATCGATTCCGAGGCCCTCCGCCCGCGCTCTCGTGTAGCTGATCATGAGGGAGCCGGCCATCGCGAGGACGATCCAGTAGATCATCCCGACATCGCCGAGCTCCAGCCGATAGTCGTTGTAGAGGGAGAGCAGACCCAGGTAGACGACGATCTCCGACAGTCGGTCCAGCGTCGAGTCGTAAAACGCGCCGAACGATGAGGCGAGCCCGGTACGCCTCGCGACGGTGCCATCGAACAGGTCGAACAGGCCGCCGATGAGGATCAGAAACCCGGCCGTGCTCACCCGGTGCTGGTGGAAGAAGTAGCCCGAGCTGCACGTAATCACGAAGCCGAGCGTGCTGATGAGGTTCGGGTGGACGCGCTTTCGCGTCAGAAAACCCATGACGGGCTCGAACGTGACGCGGAGACCCTTCTCCGCCAGGTCACGCATGTTCATTCAGACGACGCTCATGAGGGAAGGATGATCCTGCTTTCTTCGCCCTTCCGAATGCCCTCGCCGATTCGCCTGTGGACCTTCTCCATCAGCTTGTCGAAGTTCGCCTGGGAGGAGATCAGCGCCTGATATCGGCTGCTGGTCTGGATCAGCTCTTGAAGATCCCCAAACTCCTGCTCCTGCTCCTCGGTGGGTTGCTCGCCACGGCCTACCAGCTCAATGAGTGACTCCTGCAGGTCCCTCAGCTTGTTCAGCATCTCCGTTGCCTCGCGATCGTCCCCGATCTCTCGATGGGCTGACTGGAGATAAGCGTATTCCGGAGTCTGGGAGATCGCTCGCCCAAGTTCCTCGGCCTTTTCGAAGATGCGGTCCTGGGTATCCATCGGGTCCCTGTCGGATCTGCGCGTGGCCGCCTCGCGGCGGAGCGTGCGGGCCCCCCGGGTCAACCTGGCAGGGGCTTGCGAGCGGGGTTTTTGGCGGCGGGCAGTATAACCCGAGACACCTGGGGACGCGACCATTCGCGCGACCGTTCAGCTCGCTCTTCGAGCCGTTACGAATCGGTCACGGCCGGCCAGATCCGTGCGGATCCGCGGGACCTCGAGGAGCGATTCTCCCGCCAGCAGCCTGGCGACTCTGGCACCCTGATCCGACCCGATCTCCAGCAGCACTCGCCCGCCGGGCGCGAGCGCCGCGGGGACTCCGGCGAGCACGGCTCGAACGACCTCTAGTCCGTCCGGACCACCGTCGAGCGCCACCCGCGGCTCGTGCAGGCGGACCTCTACGTCGAGGTGGGGGACATCCGCCGACGCGACGTACGGCGGGTTCGACACCACCAGATCGAAGGGGGACTCGCCAGCTAGATCGGGCCAGATCTCGGGCCCGCAGCTCCTGAGCTCCAGCCCGGGTACGCCCACGCGCTCGGCGTTCTCCGCGGCCTGAGCGAGCGCTTCTCCGGAGACGTCCACTCCCAAGGCCCGGACGGCGAGTCCCTCGGACAAAAGCGACAGCGCGATGGCGGCCGAGCCGACCCCGATTTCCAGGACACGCTCGAAGGGGCCGTCACGCGCCACCCACTCGGAGATCACATCCACCAACTGCTCGGTTTCGGGGCGCGGGATCAGCGCACGGCCGTCGGAGACGAGGACCAGCGTGCGAAAGTCGACCGACCCCTCGACATGCTGCAGCGGTTCGCCGTCGAGTCGTCGAGAGACGGCGCGGGCGACACCGAGCGCCTCGTCCGGATTCACCCTCTCGCCGCCCGCCGTCGCGAGCTCTCCTCGGGTGATCCCGAGTATGCCCGATACGAGCCTCTCCGCCTCCAGCCGAGCCGACTCCACACCGGCGGCGGCCAATTCCGTCGCGATCCCCTCGACGATCTCGCTCCGGGTGGGTCCGTACGGACGTCGACTGCCGGGGCCAGGAGACTCCCGCTCAGGACTCTCCATCGCCGCCTGCCGCGATTCGCTCCTCGATCCCGGCCATGCGCAGCGCCTCCACGACCTCTCCGAGGTCGCCGTCGAGGATCGCATCGAGACGGTGCGTCGTAAGCCCGATCCGGTGATCGGTCACCCGATTCTGAGGGAAGTTGTACGTGCGGATCTTCGCGGACCGGTCGCCGGTACCCACCTGGGTGCGCCGCTCCCTCGCTCGCGCGGACTCCTGCTCGGCCACCTTCCGATCGAGCAACCGGCTCCGGAGCACCTTGAGTGCCTTCGCCTTGTTCTTGTGTTGCGACTTCTCGTCCTGGCAGGATACCACGAGACCGGTCGGAACATGCGTGATCCGGACCGCCGAGTCGGTGGTGTTAACGGATTGTCCGCCCGGCCCGGATGACCGGAACACATCGATCTTCAGGTCGTTGGCGTCGACATCGATGTCCACCTCCTCCGCTTCCGGTAGCACGGCGACGGTGGCCGCGGACGTGTGGATGCGTCCCTGGCTCTCGGTCTCCGGTACGCGCTGGACGCGGTGGACGCCCGACTCGTAGCGAAGGCGGCCGTAGGCCTCGGTGCCCCGCACTGTGAAGACGATCTCCTTCAGCCCGCCGAGCGTTCCCTCGTTCGAGTTGATCAGCTCGATCGTCCAGCCGGACTCCGAAGCGTACCGCGAGTACATGCGGTAGAGGTCTGCGGCGAAGAGGGCTGCCTCATCACCCCCCGTGCCGGCTCGGATCTCCACCACAGCCGGGCGGTTGTCGAGCGGGTCCTTTGGGACGAGCAGGTGTCGTAGCGAGCCCTCGGCCTCCACCTGCTGACCTTCGAGCTCGGCCACCTCGGCCCGCGCCAACTCGGCCATCTCGGGGTCGTCACCGGAGGACTCGGCTACGTCCCGGGCTTGCTCGAGATCATCCAGCAGCTTGAGGTGGGCCCGGGCCGCCTCCGCCAGTGGCCCGACATCGGAGTGTTCACGGGCGACGTTCTTGAGACGCTCGAGATCCGCGAGGACCTCGGGCTCGGCCATCAGGCGAGCCAGCTCCTCCTGACGCGCCACCGCTTCGCGGAGCCGCGCAATCATGTAGCTCGTCTCTGTCATGAGTCTGCCCGGATGGAGGGTGATTCCCCGTGCCTCCGCACGCAGGGAACCCGGCTAGGCCGACTCCTCTTCTTTCGACTCGCCGTCGTCCTCGGTCGCCTCTGCCGCTTCCTCGGCTACTTCCACCGCCGCTTCTTCGGCCGCTTCCTCGACGGCTTCAGCAACCACTTCCGCTTCTTCGGCCACTTCCTCGACGGCTTCAGCAACCACTTCCGCTTCTTCGGCCACTTCCTCGACGGCTTCCACAACGGGCTCTTCGGGGGCCTCGTCGACGTTCTGGGCCGCCTCTGCGGGCTCCACGCTCGCCCCCGAGGCGGCACTGCCGTACTTCGCCTTGAAGCGCTCGACCCGACCCGCCGTGTCGACGAGCTTCTGTCGTCCGGTGAAGAACGGATGACAGTGCGAGCAAATCTCGACGTGAATCTCGCCGACCGTGCTCCGCGTCTCCGTCTCTCTACCGCAGGCGCAGGTGATCTTGGCGGGTTCGTATGTGGGATGGATCCCGGTCTTCATGTGTCTCCCCATCAGCAAATACGGTCGCGAGCGACCTGACGCGCGACCGTCGATTTTCGAGCGCGTGAAACTAGTCGTCGCCGCCCACGATCACAACGTATTCGGGTTCCCCTGCGCTCGTTGGCCTGGCGGGTTGGCCGCTCAATACGGTGCGATCGTACCTCTAGCGACTCGGGTCGAGATCGATCCGCTCGGCGAGCACCGCTTCGACCTTGTCCCGCGTGTAGTAGAGGGGGAAGAACCCGTCTCGCGCCCATCCGCCGAACAGGTTCCGGTACATCGGGTGCATCGGATCGCCGCCCTGCCCCGGGGTGTTGGCGAAGACCGCGGCGTCCCAGTCGCCGGCCTCGGTGATCAAACGGAACGATGCGCCCGACGTCTGGTTGTCCCCGAACCCGGTCTGACCGACGGTGAACCCGTTCCCGCCACGCACGGCTGGACCCACCTCGAGCAGCTCGCGGGTTTCGTCGTTCACCGCACCGGACAGCGGATGCCGAAGAAGGACGTGTTTGAAACGCTCATCGCCGTAGCGCCACTGCGCGGCATCCTGTCCGAAACGACGGACGAGGTCCTCCAACCCGGCGAAGAACGTCTGCCTGAGGAACTCGTCACGACCCGCAATCGGATCGTTCGCGTCCGGCCCCGCTCCCGGCGCCTCCGACGCGAGGGCACCGAACCACACGGGCGGAGCCGCCAGCCAGTCGATGATCTTCTTCATGGAGATGAAACCGAGAGTCTGCCTGGCCTCGGGCGGAACCGCGAGCGCCACGATCCCGCGCATGATCTCTCGCTCCCACGCGACGTAGATCGCGGCCTCTCGCGACTCAGGCCGAAGATCGTAGTCCCAGTCGAGCAGTTCATCGCGATGGACGGTGAGCGCCGAAGGCGGCCAATCGAGTCCGCGCAGCATCGGAACCAGGGACCGGGCCGGCAGCGATACGTAGTCCGTCTGAAGCTGCATCATCTCGGCAAGCGTGAATCGGCGCCCCGTGCTCAGCACCTCCCCGATCCGCGCCGAGCGGAACGGGTCGCTCCAGGCCCATCCGACCGCGTCCCGGTGCTCGTAGCCCGGCGGCACGAGATTCTCGTTCGCGGTCACCCAGAAGCCCTTGTCGGGGTTGAGCACGTGGGGCTTGTGCTTGATCTCGAGATACCCGTCCCACTCATACCGGCCGTCACCGGGGACGGGGACCAGCCCCGTCCAGTTCCGACGGATCGGCGCGATGCCGACCGCCTGCCACCCGATATTCCCGTCGACATCCGCCCAGATCATGTTCTCGCCGGGGATGTTGCTGTAGTTGCACGCCTCCCGGAATTCCTCCCACGTCCGCGCCTGGTCCATTCGGAGGCTCGCGAGATAGGGGGCCCCGCCGATTTCCATCCAGCCCGCGCGAACCGCGTACGCGAGGTCGTTGTCCGGATCCTCGAAGACGACCGGGCCGTGGCGCGTGTATTTGTGGACGACCTCCGCCTCCCCGCCGTCTTTCATGGGGATTCGATCCTCGATCGTCCTCATCTCCTCCCACCCGCCGTCGTACCGGTAGCGGTTCGGGTCAGCCGGGTCAGTCTCGTAGACGTAGAGGTCCTCCGCGTCCGTCGAAAAGACCGTGAGCCCCCAGGCGCCGTATTCGTTGTGCCCGATCGACACGCCGGGGAGCACGGGCTCGCCCCCACCGATGACGTCCCAGCCCGGGCCCACGAGGTGGACCAGGTAGCGGAGGGATGGGGCCGCCTGCACCCGGTGAGGGTCGTTCGCCATGATCGGGTTGCCGCTGAGAGTCCTCGAACCGTCCACGACCCAGTTGTTGCTCCCGATCGCCGACCGCTCCAGGGGACCGAACGGCTCGTTGACTCCCGGCATCGACAGGGCCCCGAGCCCGCCGACCGAGCCACTGCGCCGATACTCTGGAGCGACGTGTTCGGGGCGAAACTGGATCCGGCCGCGAAACGCGTTGTAGACGTCGAGGATCTCGCTTCGGAGCAGAGAGCCGTCGATCGCCGGATCGAGATCGATGTCCGGTTCACCGGGATGGAAGTACGAGAGCTCCTTTACCTTCTCGGCGCCGATCGCCTGGACCGCGATGCCCAAACCGAGCTCCTGGGTGATATTTCCGAGAAGTCCCTGATGCCGCGAAATGACGACCCCGGGCGTCCAGTCGCCAGGCGTGATCCCGAGCATCTCGAACTCGATCGGCAGCAGGGACGGGTCCCGACGGGTCTCGGCGATGTACGCGTTCACTCCGTCGACGAAAGCGGGGATGATCTGCGCGCCGCGCGGGTGGTAGTGATTCAGCTCGGCCTCGAGATCACCCCTGAACTGGAAGAGCCGCGCTCCGCGATCGCGCTCGATCTCGCTCGGGCCGAGGATCTCGGACACCGTCCCGGTCGCCTGTCTCCGCCAAACCTCGAACTGGAAGAGTCGATCTCGCGCGGCGCTATAGCCCTGCGCAAAAAAGAGGTCGTGCTCGGTCTCGGCGTAGATGTGGGAGATCCCCCAGAGGTCCTTCAGAATCTCCACCGGCTGCAGCAGTCCGTCGACCTGGAGCCGTTCCGTCGTCGGGACCGGGAGTTCTCCCGCCAGCAGCGCGGGGCCGTCCGGGGCGAGTCGCGGCGATAGCGCGACGGACGAGAGGGCGAAAAGTGCCAGGGGCACGAGGGCAAAACGCGCTCGCATCGGACCTCCGGGGATTAGCGATTCGGGACCTGGCGCGGAGTTGCCCGCACCGTACCGCGACTGAAGCTACCGCGCGGATGTCGCGGTGCCAGAGGGGTACGGACTCCCCGGGACCGGAGCGGGCCAGAACGCTCGACCGAGGACCGACCGGGCTTCCCCGCTGAGGTCGGCGAATCGCTCCTCGTCGAGGGGGTCGATCGGGCGCTCGACGGGGAGGTCGACGGAAGTGGGGTCGACGGCGCGCCCGTTTCGGCGGAATTCGTAATGGAGATGGGAAGCGGTGGACAGCCCAGTCGAGCCGACCACCCCGATGATATCGCGCTGGGTCACCGTCCGGCCGGCGGCCACGTCGTCCGAAATGCCACTGAGGTGCGCGTAACGGGTTCGAATCCCTCGACCGTGGTCGAGCTCCACCATGAGCCCGAGGTCGCCGGCCCACCCCGCCTTCACCACTCGCCCGTCCCCTGTTGCGCGCACGGGCGTGCCAGACGGTGCTCCGTAGTCGACCCCGGCATGCGACCGGTACGACCTCAGCACCGGGTGATACCGCCCTCCGGAGAACCGGCTCGTCACGCGGACGAGATCCAGCGGCGCCCTGAGGAAAGCCCCGCGCAACGCGCTCCCCCCTTCGTCGAAGTACAGCGAGCCGGACTCGTTGGACGGAGAGAAGCGAAAGGCCTGCAGTAGCTCGCCGGGCCCCGAGTATTCAGCCGCCAGCACGGTCGATCCGCGGAGCGAACCATCGGGCCGCACGACGCGCTCGAGGGCGATCCGGAATGCGTCCCCGGGGCGCGGATCACGGTAGAAGTCGATCTGCCACGCGAACACGTCCGCCAGCTGTCCCACCAGGGCCGCTTTCTCGGCCACGGAGAGCTCCTCCGCATCTCCCGCGAGATGAGCCGCGTACAGGCTCGATTCCAGGACCCCGGACACCACGACCGTATCCATGACCACGGGGACGCTGTCGACTGCGACCTGCCACACTGCACCGACAAGGTCGAGCGACAGTGTGCGGTCCGGGTCGATCTTGAGGTGGATTCGTTCCGGCGGCTCTCCCGGCCACCGGTGAAACCGGGCTTCCACTCCCGGATCGGGTGCCGTCCAATCACCGAACGGTCGTGCGATATCGATGACCCTACGGGCGTCCGGCGCGGAGAGCCCCCCCCGCAACAGGAAATCGGAGAGGGTTTCCTCCGGCTTCAACACCAACCTGGTGGATGGCTGGACGAGCGGCCGATGCCCGAAGCCCGCCGAGGTGGTCCCGGACTCTTCGACCGATCCGCCACAGCCCAGCAGCAACGAACAGGCGAGCGCGGTCGTCGAGACGACGCTCGCGGCGCGAGATGCTCCAGGCGTAGATGTGACGGCAGACATGCGGGACTCGTGGTCGAGGTTCGGGAGCGAAGACCGCAACCTCCCTGCCGATCTCATCCTGCCATCACCCGGCCACCGAAGTTCATGCCACACAGCCTCTTGGAACGCGTCGTACGACCACCCGTCATCCCGGCCCCCTGGTCGGAGCGTGCATTATGCGCGATCTGCGACCCGGATCACGAACTTGAGCCCCGACCACGTGTCGTCGACCGCGCACACCTTGATGTCGACGAGTCCGGTCTCGAGCCCGAGCTGCCGAACGACGTTGCCGTCGAGTTCCGTCTCCACTCCCGACGACTTCTTCGGCCAGGAGAGCCAGACCATGCCGCCGCGCGCCATCCTGGAGCGCGCGGCGTCCAGACCGGCGCGGAGTTCGCTCGCGGTGGTCGCGAACACGTGGCTGAACTCGACGCCGACCTCGTCCGCGTCCGCCCTCCGCGCTTCGGACGGCAGATCGCCCAGAAGCTCCCAGTAGTCGTCGGGCTCGTTCCAGAGCTCGATCCGAGACCCGGGCTTGATCCCGAGCTTCTTCACCAACGGGGTGCCGGAGTACCCGGCGCTTGTCGGAGCCATGCTCGTGCGTCAACCTCATGTTCCACTTTTCACCGAGCCAGGAGAGCATCGATGTACTCGACCCAAGTTCGCAGCCTTTCGCTGTTCGCGCTCCTCCTGGCGCTGTTCGCGCTGGTGGTGGCGGCGCCGGCCGTTCAACCGGTCGAGGCGCAGTCTCCCGACACCGACATCTTCGTCGCCGAGGTGTCCGTCGCCGGCGGCGCCGTTTCGTTCTCAGGCTGGCGGAACGTTACGGATCGGCAGGGCTACGATAACCAGCCGAGCTTCACCCCGGATTCGCGCTCCTTGCTCTACACCGCGCAGAGCGACGGGCAGACGGACATCTTTCGTTGGGACGTCGATGACGGCCCGCCCGTTCAGGTCACGGCAACCCCCG
>JAOTZH010000191.1 GCA_029861425.1 Gemmatimonadota bacterium | reverse complement strand
CGGGGGAGTACGACGCCCAGCGGCTCGATGCGATAGATGGACGCGTCGGTGCTATACAGTCCGCGCGTGAACCGATCGAATCGGACGTCCCCCTCGAGCGCCCCGGAGAGACGCTGCTCGAGCGAGGACCGGGAGGCCTCGGCTACCTGGGTTTCGGCGATGGGCACATCTCCGGTCCGTCGGGCGGGTCGATGGTCGCGAGCGCCGCGGGATTGCGCGCGGCGCGAGGGGCTCCAATGCTAGGCCACACGCTAGCCTGTGTAGCCCGTCGATCACCAGTAACACCTCAGACGCGAGCGCGCCTTGTCCCATTCGAGTGGCCGTCAGCTCCTGCAGCTGCCAGGACCCACAAACGTCCCCGACCGGATCCTTCGGGCGATGGACCGCCCGCTGATCGACCACCGGGGACCGGAGTTCGCCGAGATGATGTCCGGGATCTTCGCGGGTCTGCGCGAGGTCTTCGACGCGGAGGCGGGAGTCATGGTCTTCCCCTCATCCGCGACGGGCTGCTGGGAGTCGGCGCTCGTGAACACGCTCTCGCCCGGTGATGGTGTGCTTCTCTACGACAACGGCTTCTTCGCGCGAAAATGGGGACAGATGGCGCACGACCTCGGGTTCGCCGTCCAGGTGATCGACGCCGACTGGCGGCAGTCCGTCGATGACGCCCTGATCGCCGAGCGACTGGAAGGGGACGCGAGCCGGGAGATCCGGGCGGTCCTCGTCGTGCACAACGAGACCTCGACCGGGGTCACGAGCGACATCCCGGCGGTGCGGGCCGCGATCGACTCCACGGGGCACGACACGCTGCTGATGGTCGACACCGTCTCCTCGCTCGGCGCCACGGAGTTCAAGCACGATGCATGGGGAGTCGACGTGACCGTGTGCGGATCGCAGAAGGGGCTCATGCTCCCGCCAGGCCTGGGCTTCTGCGCGGTGAGCGAGCGGGCTCTCGAAGCGAACGCGGCCGCCGCATCACCACGCGCCTATTGGGACTGGAGCGACATGCGGGCGATGAACGAGGTCGGGTTCTTCCCGTCGACCCCCCCGACGGGCCTCCTGTTCGGGCTCGTCGAGGCGCTGGCGATGGTACGCGAGGAGGGACTCGGCGGAGTGTTCGCGCGTCATGCTCGGTTCGCCGCGGCAACCCGACGCGCCGCGGCGGCGTGGGGACTGGAGAACTACTGCGCGGACGCCTCCGCGTTCTCGAACTCGGGGACGACGCTGATGATGCCGGGCAGTGCGGGGGGCGACGCGTTCCGGGCCGAATGCCTGCGCCGGTTCGATCTCGTGCTCGGCGGGGGGCTCGGACCCCTGAAAGACCGCGTGTTCCGGATCGGCCATCTTGGGGACTTCAACGCCCTGATGCTCGCGGGCACGCTCGCCGGCGTGGAGATGGGGCTTCGGGCTTCGGGTGTGCCTGTTCAGGAGAGCGGCGTGGAGGTCGCCATGGATGTCCTTCTCGAGACCTCGGAGTCGAAATGAAACGCCGCGTGAGCCGGGGCCGGGGAGCCGCTTCGCGCCCGTGCGCGGCCGCCCTGCGGGTCGTCGCGATCGCCCTCGCCACCACGGTCGTCTCCTGCGGGCCCGCGGCGGACGACGGATCGATCGAGCTCAAGCTGGGGCACGTAGGGGCGCCGGGCTCGCTGTTCGATCTCGCGGCCGTCGAGTTCGCGCGACGGGTCGAAGAGCGCTCGGGCGGATCGGTGACGGTCGCCACGTTCGGGTCGAGCCAGCTCGGGGGCGACGAGACGCTGCTCCAGAAGATCAAGCTCGGCACCGTCGACATCGCGCTGCCGTCCACGGTCATGTCCTCGATGATCGACGAGTTCGGGCTGTTCGAGATGCCTTATATCGTCGATGACCGCGAACACATGAAGCGGATCGAGGAGGCGGTGGTGTGGCCGGATCTCGTCCCGATCGCCGAGGCGGACGGCTACCGCATCCTCGCGGTGTGGGAGAACGGGTTCCGCCACATCACCAACAATGAGCGCCCGATCGCGTCCCCGGCGGACCTCGAGGGCATCAAGCTGCGGACACCGCGCGGCGTCTGGCGCGTGAAGCTGTTTCAGGCGCTGGGGGCCAACCCGACGCCGATGGCCTACTCCGAGGTGTTCATGGCGCTCCAGACCGGCGTCATGGACGGACAGGAGAACCCGTTCGCCCAGATCCACAGCGGTCGTCTGCACGAGGTCCAGAAGTACCTTTCGCTCACGGCCCACGTGTATACCCCCGCGTTCTTCGTCGTCGGGGTGAACCGGTGGGACCGCATGCCGGCCGAGGTGCAGACGGTCGTCGCGGAGACCGCCCGGGAGATGCAGGACTACGTCTACGAGACGGCGGTCCGGCTCGAGGAGGAGTACCTCGCCGACATGCAGGCGGCCGGGATCGTCGTGAACGAGGCCGACCACGACGCCTTTCTCGCCGCCAGCCAGTCGGTGTACGACGAGTTCGCCGCCACCGTCGACGGGGGCGACGCGCTGATCTCGAAGGCCCGGGCGACGGCGGACCGCTGAGCGAAGCAGCCGCGCGGCCGATCGGCCGTCGAAGGGGGGCGGCGCGGGTCCTCGAGGCGTTTCTCGAGACGTCGACCCTGGTCCTGATGGCGTCGCTGGCGCTGATCGTGCTACTCGGCGTCGGGTTCCGGAAGTTCGGTGCGGCCCTGGTCTGGTACGACGAGGTCGCCGCGATCCTGCTGGCCTGGCTTACCTACTACGGCGCCGCGCTGGCGGCCCTGCGCCGGGCGCACATCGGAGTGCCCACCGTACTCCAGGCGCTTAGCGGGACGCCTCGCCTCGTCATGTTCTGGACGGCGGAGGCGCTCGTCCTGGCCTTCTTCGTCGTCGTGGCGTGGGCGGGAATGCAGGTCCTCGCCGTCATCGGTGGCGACTCGCTCGTCAGCCTCCCGTGGGTGCCGGCCCGCCTGGCCCAGTCCGTGATCCCCATCGGCGCGGTGCTGTTCATCCTCGCGGAGCTCGTGAGCATCCCCGACGGCCTGCGGGAGGATGACGAGGCCGAGGTGCACGAGCCAACATGATCCTCCTGCTGATGTTCGTCGGGCTACTCGTCCTCGTGACGCTCAGCGTGCCGATCGCGGTCGCGCTGGGGATCGTAGCCGTCGTCGCGATGATCCTCACGTCCGGGGCGGCCGTCCTCCCCAACGTCGGACTCGTGATGTTCGACGGGGCGACATCCTTCCCGCTCATCGCAATCCCGCTGTTCATTCTGGCAGGCGCGATCATGAACGCGACCGGGATCTCGCGCCGGCTGATCGCGTTCGCGTCCGCGCTCGTCGGGTTCATCCGGGGTGGGCTGGCGATGGTGAGCATCTCGGCGTCGCTGTTCTTCGCCGAAATCTCAGGGTCCGCCGTCGCGGACGTGGCCGCATTGGGCTCGATCCTCATCCCGGCCATGAAGAAGCGGGGCTACTCGACGCCGTTCGCGGCGGCCGTCATGTCGTCGGCTGCCACCCTCGCCGTGATCATCCCCCCCTCGATCCCCATGATCCTGTACGGGGTCATGGCGGAAGCGTCGATCGTCGAGCTGTTCGTGGCCGGGATCATCCCCGGGGTCCTCGGCGGCCTGCTCATGATGCTGATCGCCTGGTTGTATGCGAGACGACACGACTTCCCGGTCGAGGACGCGTTTCAGCTCAAGCGCGTGTGGCAGACGTTCCTCGAGGCCGGGTGGGCGCTCCTGCTGCCGGTCATCATCCTTGGCGGGATCTTCACGGGCTGGGTCACCGCAACCGAGGGGGCCGGCCTGGCGGTCCTCGCATCGCTCGTGATCGGTGGACTCGTCTACCGTGAGCTCGACCTGGCACAACTCAAGGACGCGATGCTGGAGGGCGGGATCCAGACCGCGGTGGTGATGCTGCTGGTCGCCGCCTCGGCGCTCCTCGGCGACTTCCTCACCGAGCTTCAGGTACCGCAGCGGGTGGCGGCCGGCATCATGGAGATGACCACGAGCCGCTGGGCCATCCTGGCGCTTCTGAACGTGTTCTTCCTGGCGATCGGCCTGTTCCTGCACTCGGCCGCGGCGATCATCCTCGTCGTGCCGATCGTCATGCCGCTCGTGCGCGCGGCCGGCATCGACCCGGTGCACTTCGGACTGATCGTCACGCTGAACCTGGGGATCGGCCAGCAGACTCCGCCGGTGGCGAGCGTGCTGGTCACGGCGTGCTCGGTGGCCAAAGCCGACATCTGGGAAGTGAGCAAGGTGAACGTGCGGTTCATCGCCGTGCTGCTCTTCGTGCTGCTCCTGGTGACCTACCTGCCGATCATCCCCATGTCGCTGGTGGACCTCTTCTACCGCTAGCGGCGAGCAGTAGCGCACCTCACGCCTATCCGCCGGTTCGCCACCACACACATCCGCGTGCACGGGGTGGCCCGACCCTGGCGGCTGATCCCCCAAGGGCTGGAGACTAGAACGGGAACTCGGTCCTGTAATGGACGCGGGCCAGGGCCGCGCGGCCGACGCGTCGGATGGCGAGCACGAACGCCGCGGTCCGCAAATCGATGTCGTGCTCGGTCGCGACTTCGCGCACCGATCGGTACGCCTGGCTCATCTTCTTGTCCAGCTCCCGGTTGACACGCGCCTCGTCCCACCTGAACTGCTGGATGTTCTGAGCCCATTCGAAGTAGCTCACGGTGACCCCGCCGGCGTTGGCGAGAATATCCGGAATGATCGCGACGCCCCGGTCGTTGAGGATCTGATCGGCTCCCGGGGTCGTGGGCGCGTTCGCGCCCTCGACGATGAGGCTCGCCTTGACGTCGGACGCGTTGTCCTCCGTGATGGCGTTCTCGAGGGCCGCTGGCACCAGCACGTCCGCATCCCAGCCGATAATCTCGGTATTCTCGAATGCCTCGCCGCCGGGGAACCCGTCGACTCGTCCGTGCTCGTTCTTCCAGGCGTGGAGTGCCGGAACATCCAGGCCCCCGTCATTCGAGACTCCGCCGGTAGAATCTGCCGCGGCCACGACCCTGGCTCCCTGCTCGGCGATCAACAGGGCGGCATTGCTGCCGACGTTGCCGAAGCCCTGCACCGCCACGGTCACATCTTCGAAGCTCTTCTTCTGCTCTTCCAGCGCGGCCCCCAGGACATGCACGAGCCCGCGGCCGGTGGCGGCGTCGCGCCCCTCTGAACCGAACAGGTCGAGTGGTTTGCCGGTCACGACGGCGGGCGAGAAGCCCGCGTACTTGGAGTACTCGTGCATGATCCAGCCCATGACCTTGGCGTTCGTGTTGACATCTGGCGCCGGAATGTCGGTCGTCGGCCCGATGATCTCCTTCAGCTGCTCCACAAAGAACGTGGTGACCTGGAAGAGATCCCGCTCGGACATATGGCGGGGATCGCAATCGATACCGCCCTTGGCTCCACCGTAGGGAACGTCCACCACCGCTGTCTTCCAGGTCATGAGGTTGGCCAACGCCACGGCGTGGTCCTCGTCCATCGCCGGGTGGTAGCGCAGTCCCCCTTTCATCGGGCCTCGGGCCATGTTGTGCTGGACACGAAAGCCGTTGTAGGTCTGCAGCTCACCGTCTTCCCCTTCGATGACGACCTCCACCTTCACGCTCCGTCGGGGCGTCAGGAGGATCGTCCGAACCTTGTCATCCAGGCCGATCACATCGGCGGCTTTGTGAAAATAGAAGTGACTCTCCGCGAGCATCTCGAGTTCCCTCCTTCGGCAGATTGACCGGAAGATCTTCGCTCAGGGGTGCTGCCCGTGACCTTCCCGCATCTTCGACAGAAGGTACTTCTCGAAAACCACCTGTGCCCCGGCTGGGGGAACCGGAGCTCTTCGCCGGCCCCGGGGGGCGCGGCGGCCCGGGAGGCGCGTCATGGAGAGCTTTCTTCAGCGTGGGCCCGGGCGGATTCGGGTCGCGTGCAACTCCTCGAGCTTGCGCCTGCGGCGCTCGGTTGAGCCACAGACTCCGCCGGTGGCGAGCGTGCCGGTCACGGCCTGTTCGGTGGCCAAGACCGACATATGGAAAGTGAGCAAGGTGAACGTGCGGTTGATCGCCGTCGCAGTGTTCCTCCTCGCTCTCGGCGTTCTGCTCGCCGCGGAGAGTTTCTTCAGAAGACGTCCGGCGGGAGGTTGTTGACGTCCCAGGCGATCAACTTCTGCCGGCCTCCGGCGGTCGTCACGTGCGTGATCGCCCGGTGGCGCCGGCCGAACTGCGCCGAGATATCCACTGCGCCCACTTCCGCGGCCAGGTTCCCGCTGTCCGTGACCCATTCCACCGCGCCGTCGTTCAGCACCCTCCACAGAGCTACACGAAGCCGATCGTCCTGACGGTTGCGACTGCCCACGATCACGCGGCTGGAACTCGTCGTGAGCGAGTGGTGGCGAGTCGTCTTCAGGTGCTCGTGGCCTTTCGTGTCCGCGACGCGGGTCACCGTCGCGCCATCGTCTTCCACGTCCAGGATGATCAGGCGAACCCGGTTGTTGGGTAGGCAACAGCTGACCACCGCGCGGCTCGTCGAGAGCGAGCGGACGTGAACGTCAGAAGCCTCGCCGGCATCGAGACGTGCCCCCCGGGTGAGCCTGCCCGTGCTGGTGTTCACGCGGAACGTGAATATCCTGAGCTTTCCATTCGTCCGACGACGTCCGACGAAAAGCAAGACGCGCCGCCGACCCCTTCGTCGCACCCAGGCCAGGGTACTGAGGTCGAACTCGTCGAAGCTAGCCACCACAAGCTCGGACAGCGTCGGTGGTTGGCTCTGGTCCTGCACCAAGTCGGGCGACCATCGCCAGCTCTGAAGCGTGACGTCTCCGTTCGCATTCAGGCCGGCGGAGACGAAAAGGCTGCGAGTGATGTGAACCACCTTCGGTGACCGCCCGCCGGGGAGGCTGCTACGGAACTTCCCCAGAGGGTCGATGGCCGGTTGGCGGCCCCGGCGAATCGACCACGCGTGGTGGAGGACTCGGTTCGACTGGTTCTGCACCGTGATGAAGAAGCGGCGGCCACCCCCGAACTCACCGGCGGCGATCGCGACCCCGCGGTTGGCAGGGGCCGGACTCACGCGCTTGTTCCGAAAGTCGGCCCGTCGTACGGACCCGTCGTCCTCCGGCCTCCAGACGCGTACTCCGTGAGATGCGCCGTCCACCGCTACGGTCACGAGGTGGTCTTGGTCAAGCCGAGCCGAAGCAAGCTCCGTCTGGTCCCCCGAAAACCGCGCCCCTTGATTGCCACTGTCTCCGACCCGCGCCCACCACAGTCGAATGTCTCTGGCACCGTTAGCTCCGACCGGCCCGACATGGACTCGCATCCCGGTGCCCGAGTGGTCGTAGAGATTTGTGTCAGTAAGGGCGAGCCTTCCCGGAATCGCCCGGATCTTCCCCGGCTCCTGTCCCGGCGCCGACTTGGGCGACTCGCCCTCCATGTCCACGAGCGGAGCGCTGGGTGAGTTGTCGGAGTTCACGTGATACGCCAACAGCCCGCCCGCGAAGTTGCGATGCAGGCTGCGGTCGAACAGGACCCGGCGACCGCTCGGGAATCGATAGTCTCCGTTCCGGATCTCGAAGATGAAGAGCTCTTTTGGGTGGTCCGACGGATCTGGATAGACGAGGATCGCGCTCTTTCGCGACTCGTACACG
>JAOTZH010000190.1 GCA_029861425.1 Gemmatimonadota bacterium | reverse complement strand
ATTCTCGAGGGACGGCACGATCACGGCGGCCAGCTCCTCGCCGCTGACCGATGGGGCGGCCGCATGCTGGGTGGCGGACAACGCGGGCGCGTCGGCACTCCCGGACCATCTCCCGCGCGCGCGTCTCATCGACTGGGAGCAGGCCGCGATCGACCCGGGTCGAGACGGACTCTTGATCGCGCCCGCAATCGCGATCGCCCGGTTGCTGGCCCGACATGGCCTCGGACTCGCCGACATCGCTCTCTGGGAGATCCACGAGGCCTTCTCGGCCCAGGTCCTGTCGACGATCGAGGCCCTCGAGAACCCGGAGTGGGTCTCGGACCGGTCGGGAGTCGAGCACGAGCTTGGCCCCTTCCCGCGACAGTCGATCAACCCGAACGGCGGCAGCATCTCGCTCGGGCACCCGTTCGGCGCGACCGGCGCTCGGATCCTCTCTCAGACGGTGCGCGAGCTCGCCGATCTGCCGTCAGGAGAGCGCGCGGTCATCAGCGTCTGCGCAGCCGGCGGGCTCGGTCATGTGGCGCTGCTCGAATCGGTCTGACGCGCCGCGATGAGGGTGTGCGCCAGGAGCGCGGCAAAGACGGCCGCGCCCAGGGCGACATGCATCGCACGCCAGCTCGTCGGGAGAACCCGGATCACCATTACGGCCGCGACGAACAGCTGCGCTGCGGCCAACCCGGCGGCTAGCCACGCAGTCCCCTTCGCCCTTCCACGGGCCATGAACGGAAGCGCGATCGCGCCCAGCACGGTGACATAGGCGACCAGACGATGCGTCCAGTGCAGGTGCGCTCTCCAGTCTCCACCCGGCATCACACTGCCGTTGCATAGAGGAAATCCCTGGCACGCCGGGGCCGCTCCGAGATTGGCCACCAGGGCGCCGAGAAGGATCGCCACCGCCGCGAGCGCGGTCACCCAGGCCCCCATCCGGGCCACGCTGCCCGCGGATCCGGCGAACGAAACCCGCGTCCCCGCGTCGGACGCTCCCATGGCGGCCAGGAGAAGCAGGCCGAGAAGTGCCATCGCGGTTCCGAGGTGAATGATGACGGACCAGGGAGGGAGCTCCAGCCATACCGTGACGGCGCCGAGCATCACCTGAACCGCCAGGAGCGCGACGACCCACAGACTCGTGCGGAATCGTCCGGTCCATTCCGCGCTCCCGCGCTTGACGAAAGCCCAGATCGCGAGGATCGCGACAAACGTGGATACCAGCGCCGCAACGATCCGATGACCCCACTCGATGAGCGTCGCCGGGTCCTCGAGCGAAGGGATCAATCGGCCGTTGCAGAGAGGCCAGTCGTCGCCACACCCCATTCCACTGCCCGAGATGCGAACGAAGCCTCCAAGAACGATCAGGAGATACGTGACCACGAACGCGGCGCCTACCAGCCGCCTCCAGCCGTCGGAACGGGTCGTCAAGTCGTGTGCTCCCTCTTTGGATAGCCCTCCTCGTTGCGCCCGGAGTCGCCGAATGCAACGTTCCGGCCGCCCGACCCACCGATCGGGGCGCGCAAGATAGAGCCGGTCGTATGAGGCGCCAACCGGGAGTCGAAACCGCCGAATGACGGACTCGGAGCCCAAGTTCTCCCTGTTTGCCGTGAGGCGACTCGTCCCCCGCCTCCGACCCCATCGCGGACCCCTCATCGGTGCGACGATTTGCCTGCTGTTCGCGACCGGCATCGGTCTCGCCTTTCCGCTCGTGGTCCGCTACCTGATGGACGCCGCCTTCGTGGAGCGGAGCGCCGAGCGGCTCGGCCGGATCGCGCTCTGGCTGCTGGGGCTGTTCACCATCCAGGGCGTCCTCAACTTCTGGGAGACCTACTGGTTAGGGGCCACCGGAGAACGCGTAGTCGCGCGGCTGCGGACCGATCTCTTCGCGCACCTCCTGACGTTTTCGCCGGGGTTCCACTCTCTGAGAACGAGCGGAGAACTCACCTCGCGGCTCGCATCCGACTGCACGACGATCCAGTCGGTGATGGGCTACCAGATGGCCGAATTGGCGCGACAGATCCTGTATCTCGTCGGATCCCTGACGCTCCTGACGTTTCTTCATTGGCAGTTGATGCTCACAACGCTCGCCGTCGCGCCGCTGGTCGTCCTGACCGGTTTCGCTCTGGGCCGCGTACTGCGACGTCGAAGCACCGAGGTGCAGGACAGTCTGGCCGACGCGCATGGCGTCGCCGACGAGGCGTTCGGTCAGGTCGAGATCGTCCAGAGCTTCGTCCGCGAGGACTGGGAGAGCAGCCGCTACACCGAGCGTATCGAACAGGCCCTCGATTCGGCGATCGTCCGCGCGCTCGTGCGGGCTTGGCTCTTCGGCGTGCTGACCGTCGTCGCGTTCGGCGGCATCGTCCTCGTCCTCTGGCAGGGAGGCCGACTCGTGGTCGCGGGTGTGATCACTGCCGGCCAGCTCGTCTCGTTCCTGCTGTACGCCTTCCAGCTCGCGGCCGCGATCACGGCCCTGGCGTCGCTCTGGAGTAGCTACCAGGAGGCTCAGGGCGCGGCCAAGCGCGTCTTCGAGATCCTCGACGATGAACCGACGATCCGGGATCCCGAGCACCCGGCGGCCCTCGACGCCGATGGCCCGCCGCGCATAGAGTTCGCCGGCGTCTCGTTCCGCTACGGCGACGAGGAGCCATGGGCGCTGAGAGAGATCGACGTCGTGATCGAGCCCGGCGAGGTGGTGGCGCTCGTGGGTCCGAGCGGCGCCGGGAAGACGACGTTCGCCTCGTTGGTCCCGCGTTTCTGGGATCCGACCGAGGGGACGATCCGCGTGCACGGCGTCGATGTGCGAGGCGTCTCCGTGTCGGAGCTTCGCCGACGCATCGGCATCGTCCCGCAGGACCACCCCCTCTTCGCCGGCACGATCCAGGAGAACATCGCCTACGGGAGATCGGAGGCGACCCACGAAGAGGTCGTCGAGGCGGCGCGCGCGGCGCACGCGGAAGAGTTCATCGTCAGGCTGCCGGCGGGATACGAGACGGTCGTCGGCCAGCGTGGCGTCCGCCTGTCGGGTGGGCAGCGACAACGCATCGCGATCGCCCGCGTGCTGTTGAAGGAGCCCGAGGTGCTGATCCTCGATGAAGCGACCAGCGGTCTGGACGCCGAGAGCGAGACCCTGGTCGAGAAGGCGCTGGAGCGGGTGGCGGTCGGCCGCACGACGGTGATCATCGCACACCGGCTGCGCACGGTGCAGAGGGCCGATCGCCTGCTGGTGCTGGACGCGGGCCGGATCGTCGAGCAGGGTACCCACGACGAACTGGCCACGGCCGGCGGCCTCTACGCCAGGCTCTACCGGAGCCAGCGCCTCTGAAGCCGGCGGCCGCGGCGGCGGGCTAGTTCAGGAGCGCGTCCACCTCGGCAGACAGTAATTCGAGCGTCTGCGGGCCGTAATAGGTGCTCGCGATTCCGCCGTCCCGATCTACGAGAATCGTGAACGGGTACCCCACCGCCTGGAAGTCCGCGAGCGCCGTGGCCATGTCCGTCGTCCAGATGTGATACTCGGCGCCGTAGCGAGCCAGGAAGGTCCTGATCTCCTCAGCGTCTCCCGACTCGACCGCGATCCCGATGATCTCTACATCCTGGTCCGCGTATGCGGCATGAAGCTCGACGAGCTCAGGGATCTCCCGGCGGCAAGGCACACACCAGGTGCCCCAGAAGTTCACGACGAGAACCCTACCCTCCATCTCGGGCAACGACGCCGTCCCCCCCTCGAGAGTAGCGAACGTCGTCGCGGGGACAGGATCGCGGTCAGCTACCGCGCCGCCGATCTCGGCGTCCGCCGCTTCTCCGGCTCCGCAGCCGATCGCTAAGACCGCCATGAACGTCGCTGTCTCGGCGGCTCGCCGCCTGGTGCGTCCTATCACCGGTGACTCCTTCTTGCCTCATCGCGGAACAGTCATGCAACACGAGAGCAAGAGAACGGTTCCGGCGACGTGAGCCAAGCAGCCAGACGAGCCGGAGCGGCGGACCGTGGGGGAGACGCGGGCGTTCGAGAGCCGAACAGACGAGAAGACCCGCACGCCCTAGCTCCCAGCCGGTGAGGTGCCTGCGGGCCTCGAACCGGTAAAGGCAGTGGGATCCGCCCTGGGTCTTCATCTCGCTAGAACGCGCGGGGCCTTCCCGGTCCCGACCGGTGACACCGAAGAGAGGAGCGGCGTCCCGGACACGCCCTGGGGAAGCAAGCGCCGTACCCCGCAATCGCCCCGGATCGGACGTCGTCGCAAGAGGTTACCGGGGCTTCGATTAGGGATTCCAGGACCCCGGCGGGCGATTCCGGGACTGTTTCCGGGGCAGAACGTATTTGCGGATGCTTGCTACAGATTCGCGTCCGGGGGTGACCCCGCGCGGACGTCCCCGAAAACGACGCGGCCGCGCCCGGCCGAGACCGGACGCGGCCCGGTGCGCCGCTGCGTGAAGCTACCTTCGGATCAGTTCTGGTGTGCCGCCATGCTGAGTTCGTTCGCGATGCCGGACGCGAGTCGTGCACGAATGCCCTCGGCGTCCGGATGATCCGTCGCGAGGTCGCGAAGCTCGTTGAGAAGACCGGCTCGCCGGTCGGGGTCACCCTGCTCACCCATGAGCTGAAGCGTATCCGACAGTCCCATGGCCAGGCTCTCTCGAAGCACCAGCTGCTCCGGGTTAGCTCCGGCCATCTCCCTCAACTCCGCGAGCAACCCGTCCGCACCCTCGGGATCCTCCGACATGCACGTGGCATGCAGAAGCGTCGCCAGGGCCTTGGACAGACGATCGCGGACTTCCGAATCGTCCGCGTGGTGGCTACCCAGCGAGCGGAGCTCCCCCGCCAGTTCGCGCGCCCGTCCGAGATCTCCCTCGTCCACCGCGTGACTGACACAGTTGAAGAGCGCTTTCGCGAGCCGCAGCCGGGTCGCGGGCTGGTCGCCTGCCCCCTCGTGCACGCCCCGGAGCTCTTCGAGCAACGCGTCGCGACCGGCACGGTCGTCGTCCGCTTTGGCGTAGTTGATCGAGTTGAAGAGCGCCTTTGCGAGGTGCTCCTGCACGGTCTCGTCCTGCGGGTTCTCGGCCGAAAGCGAACGAAGCTCCTGCAGCGCCGCGTCACGGCCTCCCAGATCGTCCGCCAGGTGGGCGACGTTCAGGGTGTTGAATAACGCGCGAGAGAGATTGCTGCGCACCACGTCATCCTCGGGGTGCTGGCCCGCGAGATCGCGAAGCTCCTGGAGGATGCGATCGCGTTCGCCCCGCTCGTCGCCCTCCGTCACGTTGGTGAGCGCGCTGAACAGGCCTCGCGACAAATGACTGCGAAGTTGCGGGTCACCTGGATTCTGAAGCGCCAGACTGCGGAGCTCCGTTAGCAGGTCTTTGATCCGCGTCCCGTCCGAATCTCTCTTTCCGTTGAACATCGGACCTCGTGGCTCCCCGGTGCGGTGAAATGTTGGCTAGATTTCACCCGCTTCGTGCAAGAAGCGTTCACCGGAATACCCGACCCCTGGCCCTCTTCCAACCCCCTGCGAGCCAACGGCTTAGCTGTCCCGCCGCTGCCGGAATCGTTCGGAGGAACCCGCTACTTCTTGCACACTGGCTGACCGATTTGCACAACGCGCCAAGACGTGGAACAGGCGGGAATGCCCCCCACCCGGTGACCTCCGCCGGTCCGGAAAGGCTATTCGATTCAGCTTCCCGGACCCGTTCTCGCCCCCCTCGGCGACTCGGCCGGCGTAAGGATGCGACCCGGAAGCGCATACGTGAGTTCCCCCCCCTCGACGACGAACTCCCCGTTCACGAGCACGTAATCCACACCAGTCGCGTATGAATGCGGCTCGAAGAACGTCGCCGTGTCCTCCAACCGGTCGAGATCGAGAACCGCGATGTCGGCGATCATTCCCTCGCGAATCGCACCACGGTCCCTTATCCCCATGATCTGCGCGGGCAGCGTCGTCGCCGAGCGCACGGCGTCTTGAACGGACAGGGCACCCTGCTCGATCGCGTACCGCCGGATCTTCCGCGGGAAGGTCCCGTAGTAGCGGGCGTGGACCGGGCGGTCGCCCGGCATGGCGATGCCCGCGTCGGAAGCGGTCACCAGCCATTCCTTCCCGGCGAACGCGCCCACGTCCAGCTCCGAAAGCGAAAACCCACGGACCCGCGCCCCACCCGGGCGGGACCGGTCGCCCTCCAGCTGCAGGCGGATCGCCATCTCGACGAGTTCGGTACCGTTGAGCGCGGCGAGCTCAGCGAGCGTCTTCCCGACCGCATCCGGGTCCGGATGATCCATGATCATGAGGTTCTCGGCTCCGCCCCGCCGCCCGATCTCGTGGTCGATATCGGTCCTGATGCGTTCCGCCAGCTCGACGTCGCGCAGCGCATCCTCGAGGGCGGATCCGAAGTCCGGCTGAGTGCCGGCCGGCCGTTCCTCCCGGCGGGCCTGCTCGAAGAACCACGAGGGGATCAGGACGGTACCGCCGTCACTCCCCGTGGTGTTGTAGGGGTACGCGTCCGCCCAGATCGGGACGCCACGGTCCCGAGCCCGGTCGATCAGCTGGATCATCACACGACTCGCCCCCCAGAAGTCCGACCCGCGCGCCTTGATATGCGTCGCGACCGTCGTCGTTCCAGTGGTCTCCGCGACTTCGATGTCCTCGAGGATCGTGTCGATCATCGTCGGCGGCCCGGGATCGTCTACGCTGGGCCAAAACCACATCGGCGTCATGCCCGAGCTTCGTTCATGGACGACGTAGATGCCGTTCGCCGCACCGGCCTCCTCCACGACCTCGATCACCTCTGACGTCTCGCTCCAGCGACCGGGTACGTACTCCAGACCGGCGCTCAGACCGTAGGCGCCCTCCGCCATTCCCTGCCGGACGAGCTCGCGCATCCTCCCGACCTCGGCGTCGGTCGCGGGGCGACGGAAGTCGTTCCCCATCGCCAGGCCCCGCACGGTACCGTGTCCGATCATCAGGGCGGCGTTCGGTCCGATGCCGAGGTCTTCATACCGCGCCCGCTGGTCGGCGATCGGCCAGGCGGACCGGCCGTCCTGGTTGACGACGACCGTCGTCACGCCCTGACTGACGAGATTCGGTGCCGCCCTGCGGCGGGCACCCTCGCTCCCCGCCCCGCCCCGGGCGCCGAGTCCCTCATCCGCGTGCGAATGAATGTCGATGAATCCGGGGACGATCGTCCGTCCGTCGAGCTCCACGACGCGCCCGGCCCGTGCGGCCGAAAGGTCGCCGACCGCGGCGATCCGGTCTCCCCGAATCCCCACGTCCGCGCGGAACCAGGGGTTCCCCGTTCCGTCCAGGACGCGGCCACCGACGAGGATGACATCGTAGTCCGTTCCCTGCTCGCTCGCCGATTGGGCTGCGAGGACCGGCGTTCCCGCGACGAATCCGACGGTCAACGCCGCAAGGAGCGGGCGGCGTAGCGGACGGGCAATGCTGATCCCTCGGCACATGTCGTTCCCCTGGATGATGGACTCGGGTTTCGGTCGACCAAGTAACGTCGCCGGCGAGGCGGCGGCCAGTGACCCCCGGGACCCGAATTGCGCGCCGCGGGCCGCACGGGTAGATGCGATCCATGAACGACTTGATTCTGCGCGCGCTGCGGCGCGAAGCCGTCGAGAGGACTCCCGTCTGGTTC
>JAOTZH010000189.1 GCA_029861425.1 Gemmatimonadota bacterium | reverse complement strand
CTCGGTCTCGGTGAGTTCCGAGGCCTCGTGAAAGAGCGCCTCGATGCGCGCCCAGCGCTCCAGGTCCCGGGGTGGCGGCGTGGGTGCGTTCACGAAGTGGCTTCGTCCTGGGACAGGGCCTCATGGAGGAAAGCGCGGGCGAGGCGCCAGTCCCGCTTCACGGTCCGGTCGGAGACCTCGAGGGCCGATGCCGTCTCTTCGACCGAGAGCCCTCCAAAGAAGCGGAGCTCCACCACCTGCGACAATCGCGAGCTCTGTTCAGCCAAACGAGAAAGCGCGTCATCGAGGGCCATCAGCGTTTCCGCCGCCGCGTCCGGACTGGCGGTCCCGAGCTGGACGTCGTCCAGGTTCACCCGGACGGCTCCGGCGCCTCGTTTCTGAGACAGGTGGCGCCGGGCCCGGTCAATGAGGATCTGACGCATGGCACGCGCGGCCACGCGGAAGAAGTGCTTTCCGTCATGCCACTCAGTCTGCGAGCTACGTGTGAGCTTGACGTAGGCCTCGTGGACGAGCGCAGTCGTGTCGAGCGTGGGGGACGACCCGGCGAGCTGGAACTGGGCACGCCGCTTAAGGTCCTCGTAGACCGCCTCGAAGAGCCGGTCCATCGATTCCTCATCGCCCTCGCTGACGGCTCGCAGGAGGTGGGTGATACGCTCGGCTTCAGGCATGCACGTTTCGACCACTGTTCCGGGTGAGCGGGCATGCAATGTGACGCAGGCCGTCCGATGAGACCACGCAAACCGGCGCCGGCGTCCGCCTACCGCCTCAGGGCAGGAACGACCAGCCGTGTCGGTACTTCATGATCAGCATCTTCTCTACCAGGACTTTCATCCAGTCGCCGAACACGTTCGGCAGCATCATGGCGAACTTCCGGGGCGGGAAGAGGCTGTTGGTCAGGATGATGACCTCCTTGTTTCCCGCGTCCATCACGCAAACGCCGGGAATGCCGCCAAACTTCTCGCACGCGAGGTTCGTCTGCCCGTCGAGAATCTTCTTGATGTTCGTGACGGCGGTCTTGGCCATCTCGTCGGTCGGATACCCGGTCTTCGGGACCCCGAATGGGACCGATCCCAGGAAGGGATTCTCGACCTGAACCGCTAGCCCCGCGGCGAAGATGTTCGGGAAGTCGCGGTGCTGATACGAGTCGCTCGTGGGGATGAAGCCCTTCTCATCACCCAGGCCGTCGGTCTCGCGCACTACCTTCGCCCCGCGGAAGGGCGGCACGAGCATCTTCCACTTTGCCGGGATGCGCTCGCCGTCGGAGAGCACTACCTCGTCTTCCGTCACCTCTTCGATCGCGGCGTTCACCCGATAGTCGATCCCCTGCATCTTGAGAAAGGCCTTGAGCATTCCGGCCCCGCCCTTGATGCCGCCGATCCCGAAGTGTCCCAGTGTCGGCTCGGGCGTGATCCAGGTGATCGGCACCTTCTTCCGGACGCCCTCCTTCCGCACATGCCGATCGAAGTTGAACAGATACTCGTATCCCGCCCCCATGCAGCTCGCACCGGGCACGGCTCCGATCACCGCGGGGCCGGGGTCCTGTACGAAGTCCTGAAACGCCTCGTACGTCGCTTCCGCGTCGGGCGGAGTAAAGATCGAGTGGGAATGGGCCTTGGGACCCAGTCCCGGGATGGCGTCCCACACGAGCTCCGCCCCCGTGGTGATGATCAGGAAGTCGTAGTCGTGTGTGTCGCCTGATTTCCCGAACAGTCGATTCGTCTCGGGGTCGATGCGCGTGGCCTCGTCGAGGGTGAACTCGATGCCTCCGCGGCGGAACGTGTCCTCTGCCGAGAACGTGATGTCCTCCAGCTTGCGCCGGCCGAACGGGACCCAGATGAGCGACGGGATATAGACGAAGTCCCGCTGTTTCGAGATCACATGAATCTGCGCGTCGTCTCCGAGCTTTCGCTTGAGCTCGAACGCGCTGGTCATCCCGCCGAAGTTGCCCCCCAAAACCACGATCTTCTTGCTCACAATCGCCTCCTCGATGCTCACGCCGGGCGTCCGGCGTGATGAAGCCTCCTGTTCTCTTAGTGCCACGAGTGGGGTTGGAGGTTCCCGGCCGGGGGCCTCGGTCCGTGAACCGCGAGGTTCCTCAGAGACGCCTGGACATCGAGGCGATCGCCTGGTCCTCGTCCTGCTCCGCGCTCGGCCGCTCGGACTCCGGGATGGGGTCCTCGCCCGGGTTCACGTAGGCGTCTTCGACGAGCAGTCGTTGTTTCTCGTAGAGCCGCCGATACAACCCGGCCTCGTTGGCCACCAACTCGCCGTGCGTGCCCCGCTCGACCACGCGCCCGCCGTCGAGGACGAGGATCTGGTCCGCGCTCTGGATCGTGGAGAGCCGGTGCGCGATGACGAAGGTGGTGCGTCCCTCGCGCAGACTGCGCAGCCCGTCGCGGATCAGGGCCTCGCTCTCGCTGTCCAGGCTCGACGTGGCCTCGTCGAGGATCAGGACGCGGGGGTCGGCGAGGATCGCCCGTGCGATCGCGACCCGCTGGCGCTGGCCGCCCGAAAGCTTGACCCCCCGCTCCCCCACGACAGTGTCGTACTGATCTTCGAAGCGTTCTATGAACTCGTCGCAGTGCGCGACTCGGGCCGCGGCCTTGATCTCCTCCTCGGAGGCATCGGGGTCCGCGAACGCGATGTTCTCGCTGACCGTCCCGTCGAACAGGAAGTTGTCCTGCATCACCACGCCCAGCTGCCGGCGATAGTCCCGCAGTCGCAGGGTGTCCAGATCGTGCCCATCCACGAGGATGCGTCCGCTCTTCGGGCGGGCGAACGCCATCACCAGGTTGATGAGGGTGCTCTTCCCCGCCCCGCTCGGACCGACGAGCGCCGTCGTCGTGCCGGCCGGCGCGTGGAACGACACGTCTTTCAAGACAGGCGTGTCCGCCTCGTACTCGAAATCGACCCCTTCGAACGCGACCTCGCCTGCGAGCTCGGCGGCCGGCTCGCGCGCCGCATCCTCCGCGTCCTCGGTCGGCATACTCCGGATCTCGCGGATCCGGTCGAGACCGGCGAACGCCTCACTGAGCTGTGTCCCGATGTTGGCGATCTGGACGAGCGGGGCGACCATGAGACCGACGAAGAAGATGTACATGACGAGATCGCCGAGCGTCATGGTCCCCGCTATGATCGCGCGGCCGCCCACGATCATGATGAGCACGCTGATCGTGCCGACCACGACCGTCGAGAAGGCCGACACCGCGGAGGTTCCGGTAATGGTGCGTGCGATGGTCTGGAACAGACGGTCGACGCCCTCGTGGAAGATCCCCCGCTCGCGCTCCTCGGCCACGTAGACCTTCAGCAGCCGCACGCCTCCCAGCGCCTCACCCAGGCGTCCCGTTACCTGCGAGTGGATCTCCCAGCGCTCGCGGAAGATCGGCCGCAGCTTCTTCATCGACCATCCGATCATGACGGCGAATGCCAGCAAAAGGGCGATGGCACCGATGGTCATGGCCCAGTTGAGCCAGAGCAGCACCCCCAGGGCGAGCACGGCCGTCGTCAGGCCACCGACCAGATGGATGATGCCGGTGCCGACCAGGTTCCGGATGCCCTCCGCGTCGTTCATGATCCGCGTGATGAGGGTGCCGCTCTTGGTCTCGTCGAAGTACGACACCGGGAGCCGCATCACATGCGCCTGGACCGAGGTGCGCATGTCCCGGATGGCACGCTGCGCCGCGACGCTCACGATCTTCGCCAGACCGAACGACGAGGCGGCCTGCACGAGGGTCGCGACGCCGGCGGCCACCGCGATCGGCACGAGCAAGTCCGCCCGTCCATCCCCGATCACGTCGTCGATGACGAATTTCGAGCTCGCGGGCAGCACGAATCCCGCAAGGCGGCCGATGACCATCAGCACGAGGCCGAGACCGAGCGGTCCCTTCTGAGCGATGATCAGGTCGCGCGCCTCCTCGCGCACGTCCCGGAGTCGGACCTTCTTCTTGTCGGTCTTCTTGTCGCTCATGAATACAAGATACGGCTCAGGGGCCGGTTGCCCACGCCGTCAGGGAACCTCGCCCGTCGACGAGTTGTTACGGTTCGTGTGCGCCCCCTAACCACTGTCCGACACCGAGCGAGGACGCAACGAGTGATCAGGTCTCGACGTGTCGCCGCAAGCCGTGGTGCCGCCGGTCTCAGCGGGTTGATCCTGCTGGGCTGCTCGGCGGACCCCACCGGTAGCGGTGGCCCGAGCACCCGTCCGCCTCCATCGAACCAGATCCAGTGCAGTATCCCGCTCGACCAGATCTTCAGCGGTGGCGTGGATCGAGGGCAGATTCCCGATCTAACCAACCCGTTGATGGTCGACGCGGGGCACCCCGACACCGGCTACCTGGCGGACTCGGATCGTGTGATCGGTCTCCGGCTCCAGGGGGACTGGATCGCTGTCCCGCACAACATCCTGTGGGCCCACGAGATCATCAACTTCACGATGGGGTCGGGCGGGCGGGTTGCCGTCACCTACTGCCCCTTGACCGGGTCGAGCCTCGCGTTCGACATGGGATCCGTATCTCGATTCATCGTCTCCGGCCTCCTGTTCAACAACAACCTGATGATGGTGGACGGCGATACGGAGTCGCTGTGGCCACAGATGAGCCGTGGGGCCCGGTGCGGCCCACGCGATGGCCAGAGTCTCCTTGTGCTTCCGTCGATCGAGATCACCTGGGCGGGGTGGAAGGAGCTCCATCCCGACACCCGGGTCGTGTCCGGAGTGACCGGGTTCACGAGGGACTACACGGACTATCCCTACGACCTCTACGAGGACCCGAACGCGCCCCCGCTGTACGAGGTGCCGGAGCCCGACCGCCGCCGGCAAGTCAAGGAACGAGTCCTGGGCGTCCCCGGCGGATCGGGATCCTCCATGGCGTTTCCGTTTTTCGCGCTGGCGAACGCCGGCGATCTCGTCGCGGCCCACGAGACGATCGACGGTCGGTCGGCGCTGGTTCTGTGGGACTCGCAGGCGGCGAGCGCGGTCGCCCTGCGCCCGGAAGTCGATGGGCAGGCTCTGACGTTCGAGGTGCAGGACGGGGAATTCCGCGACCTCGAGACGAACAGCACGTGGCGGCTGGATGGACTGGCTGTCTCCGGACCTCTCGCCGGAAGCGCGCTCGAACCGATCTCCGACGCGTTCGTGTCGTTCTGGTTCGCGTGGAGCACGTTCGAGCCCGGCACCCGTATCTGGGGGGATTCCTGATCCGACGCCTGCCTCGGCGCCCCGGACGTCTCCTCCTCCTCGCGGCGACCGCCGCCCTGTCGTCCAGCCTCGCCGCGCCGCGGTCGGTGTGCGGACAGTGGCTCGAGGGCACCCGGGAGGGCTGGGTCGACTCGCGGATCTACTACCACGACACGACGCAGGAGTATGGACCGGACGGGGAGACGCGCGATTTCTTCGCCGGCGGCCACGCGATCACGAGATCGCTCTACGTGACGGCCGCCACAGGCATCGCGCGCGGTCTGGACACCTGGGTCCAGGTGCCGATCCACTTCCTCACGTACAACGACGCGGCCGCGGACCGCGGTGAAACGGGGTTTGGGGATCTGCGGCTGTTTCTGCGGCTCGATCCCTCACTCGTCGGTCTCGCGACGTTCCCCCTGGCCGTTCGAGGCGGGATCAAGATCCCGGCCGAGGCGTTTCCCGAGGACACCGAGGTCATCCCGCTGAACGAGGGCCAGGTGGACCTCGAGCTGTTTCTCGAGACCGGCCACTCGTTCCATCCGGCTCCGGTCTATGCGATGGGGTGGTTGGGATACCGGTGGCGTCTGGCCAGAGGAGATGTGAGAGACCCCGGGGATGAGCTGCTCCTGTACGCTGCCACCGGAGGAGATATCGGAGCGCGCTGGCTATGGAAGCTCGCCCTGGAGGGTCTGTGGGGCGCGACGCCGCTGATCGATCGGGTCCCCGTCGAGAACGCACGACGGCGAATGGTCCAGATCTTCCCGACCATCGGGTTCAGGCTGGGGCCGGGTGCGGTCGATGTCGGCGGCAGAATCCCCCTGAGCGGCCGAAACCTCCCCGCGGGCCCGGCCCTGGTCGTCGGGTACTTCATCCGCTGGGACGCGTCCCGGGACCCACCGCCGGTTCCGACCTCCGCCCGCTGAGACGAGGTTCGAGAGCCTACGCGATCAAGCACCCCTCGTCGGACCGGCACGCCGGATCGATCGGGGCGAGCCCCAGCCGCTCGAGCTCGGCGTTCACCGTCGCGAGATCCGTGGCCCACACTTCGGCCAGCCGGTCGGTGTAGCCCTTCAGCTCGTCGACCAGGATCCCGAAGATCTCCGGCATGTTGTTGCCGGGCCTGCCGTCTCCCTGCTCGACCATCGACATCAGGTTGGCGAGCCGGTTGTTCACCTTGATGGGGAAGTTGAGGGGATCCTGGCCGCTCCGGTTCCGGACCTGATAGATGTTCGCTTCGACCTCCGACGCGTTCGTCTCCAGCGTCTCGGCCGCCGAGGCCAGACGGCTGTCATCGGACGCGGCGAGACGATCCTCCAGCTGAGCCTTCACACTCCGAATCGAGACAACGGTCTCGTTCGCCTCGTTCACCTTCTCCCAGATCTGACGTGAGAACGCGTACTGCGACTGGAGGTCGGCTTCGGTCACCTCGGGAAGCCACGGGTTCCGTACGATCTCCACGGGCGCGGTGAGTGTGTGCTCGTCCGCGGTGAGACGCGCGGTGTACCGACCCGGCGGTAGTACGGGTGCGCTCCGCCGGACGCCCCAGAGGATCATGCCGGGGAAGACCGTGAACGGCTCGCTGCGGAGGTCCCACGAGAGCTCGCTGAGTCCGGCCGCGAGTGGCACGTCCGGGCCGCGGGTGTACCGCGCCTCGGGTCCCGGCGTGACCGTCGAGTCCGCGGTCATCGTGTCCGCGACGAACCCGCGCACGACTGCACCCGCCGCATCGAGGATCTCGAGCCGCGCGAAGGACGGCTCCTCCGCCAGCCACCAGCTCAGGGTGACGTTTCCCCCCGAGCGGATCCCCGGGGCCGGTGTGAACAGCTTCGCTTCGGTCGATGCGAGATCGGCGGTCATCTGGCGCAGCGGCGCGATCTCGTCCAGGACCCAGAAGCTCCGTCCGTGCGTCCCGATCACGAGCGCGTTGTCCTCGACGATCAGATCCGCGATCGGCACGTCGGGGAGACCCTCGTTCAACTCCTGCCACCAGCCTCCGTCGTCGAACGACACATACACGCCGTGCTGCGTACCGGCGTAGATGAGGCCCCGACGCGTCTGATCCTCACGTACGGTGTGCACGTATGCGTCTGTCCGGATTCCGTCGACGATCTTCGTCCACGTCGCTCCGAAGTCGTTCGTCTTCCAGATGTGGGGGCTCAAGTCGTTCAGGAGGGGCCGCCGCACTGACACGTAGGCGGTGCCGAGATCGAAGGCCGAGGCGTCGATCTGGCTGACGCGTCCGAAGTCGGGCATGTCCGGCGGCGTGATGTCGGTCCAGGTCTCGCCGCCGTCACGGGTGACGTGCACGAGGCCATCATCGGAACCGACCCAGATCACGTCGACGTCGATCTTGCTCGGTGCCACAGCGAAGATCGTCGCATAGACCTCCGGGCCGTTCATATCGCCGGTGATCGGGCCACCGGAGTGACCGAGCGTCGAAGGGTCGGCGCGCGTCAGGTCTTCGCTGAGCGCCGTCCAGGTCGCGCCGCCGTCCCGCGTCATCCACAACCGCTGCGAC
>JAOTZH010000188.1 GCA_029861425.1 Gemmatimonadota bacterium | reverse complement strand
CGTCGAGAGGGAAGGGCCGGGGCTCGGTGCGAAGGTTCGGTGCCTCGCACGTCCCGGCGTTCTCGATGAACAGGAGGCCGGCCTCGAAGAAGTCGCCCCAGAACATGTCGACATCGCCGTCGTTGTCGACGTCGGCCAGCGCCATGGTGTTGGCCCCGTGCCGGGTGCCGCGCCCGCCCCACGCGGGGCTATGGATCGGGACGCTTCGCCCGGCCGCTCCGCCGAGCGAGAGACCCGCGGAGGGCCCATCGTCCCGGTCGAAGGGTGGCCGGTTCAGCCCGCCCTGCGCGGCCGGGTCGGCGACGATCTCGATGTCCTCGAACCTGTCCGTGATGTGCCGGAACGGGGACGCGTTGGCTCCGATCGCGCCCGTCGCCTCATAGCGGGTGACCGTGCCCACCAGACGACCGATGAAGAGATCGAGTCGATCGTCGCAGTCGATGTCTTTCGCGTTCGGGATGTTCTGGCGGTCGGAAAAGATCGGTTCGCCCCGGGTATCGCGGAGCGTATCGGCCAGAACGGCGAACTCCGGCGCTCCGGGCGTCCCGATGTTACGGAACATCCTGACATAGCTGAACGGCGACTCCGCGAGCAGGTCACGGTCTCCGTCCCCGTCGACGTCGACGAAGCGGAACCATTCTCCGACCCGCAGGTCGGAGAACTTCTGCGGCCGATAGGTGTGGCGGGGCCCCTCCGGCGTGTTCTCACGTTCGAAGAACATCACCTTGTCCGTGGTCTCCTGGACGAAGACGTCCAGGTCTCCGTCGGAATCGATGTCGGCCCACTGCGGCCTGGGTACGTTGAAGCCGCCCATGAACGGGATTTCGTAGGGCGTCCCGTCCTCGCGCAGTACCTCGAAGGGCGCGACGACGCGGGCAAAGCCCGCTCCCGCCTCGCCCACCATGTCGGACGCGGCGCCGGGGGCCTCCGGGCCGCCGCTCGACGAGCACGCGGCGACGAGGGCCGCAGCGGCGAGCCCCAGCGCGGGGATCGTGCGCGGCAGACGCGGACCGGGCGACTCCATCTCGCGCGGGCTCATCGGGGCCTCGACGCGAGGCCGACGCCCGCCCCGTAGGGCGGGATCTCGACGACTGCGACGATCTCTCGGGACGACGCGTCGATCACGACGAGGGTGGCGGTCGGGGTCTCGAACCCGAAGTCCCGCTCGGCGTGGAACGCCTCGTTCGTGTTCCGATTCGAGACGAAAACGTAGCGGCCGTCCGGCGAGATCCCGCTCCCATGAGGCTCGGCGACTCCGTCGCCGGTGATGTAACTCACCGACCAGTCGCTCGTGCTCACCACCGCGACCGCGTCCGTCCCGAGCGTCCCGAACCAGACTTCGCCGCCGTCCGGAGTGTAGGTGGGGTGCCATGGGCGCGCGCCAACGTCGATCTCGTCGACGAGCCGCGGCATGTCGCCGGTGATGTCGAAGACCAGCAACGAGGCCGACAACTCCCCGGTCGCGACGAGAGTCGAGCCGTCCGGCGAGATCGCGAACTGGACCAGCACGTGCGGCTGGATAGCCTCGAGTCGGAGCAGGTCTGCCTCGCCTGACTCCGCGTCGACCACGACGATCGTGTTCTCCGCCAGGCTGCCGACGTAGACCGTGCTCCCGTTCGGGCTGACCTCGAGCGCGTGCGGCCGGGGGACGTAGACGTCGAACTCCTCCATCTTCATGGTCGAGCGATCGATCCGCCCGATCCGTTGCGGTGGGTTGACGGCGGCCATCGACCGTCCGACGAACAACCAATCCTCGGTCGGGTGGAGCGCCAGCAGGCCGGGTCTCTCGAACTCGACATTGGCGACCATCTCGTTGTCACGGTCGAACTTGAGAACCCGGTTCGCCGCGATCAGCGACACGTACCAGAAGGACCCGTCGGGCTCCACGGCGATGTCGTGCGGCTTCGCGTTCGAGCCGAACCCCATGGCCTCGAGGTCGATGATCTGGGAGATCATGTGGGTCGACATGTCGATGACCGAAACCGACGCGGCCTCCTGGTTGGCGATGTAGACGAAGGGGCCGGCGGCAGCGGTGGCGCTCGGCAGGGCCGGCATCGCGAGTGGGGCTTCGCGACCGTGATTGTCGACAGGTGCGGAGGCGCAGCCGGCCGACCCGCTCGGGGCGAGGCTCAACGCGAGTCCGACGATCAGGCTCTTGGTCATATCAACTCACTCGGCCTTCGAAGGCCGTTCGGTGTTGTCGGCCGCTGAGGGCCGTCCCGGGTTCGACGCGCTACGGGCCCGCCCCGCGTGGAGCGGGCCCGTTCGATCCAGTCCCGTCAGTCGTGCCCCGCGTGCGAGGGCGCGTCCGGGTTTATGGGACGAGTTCTTCCTTCCGGTGCTTCAACAGGAACAGACCCTCGCTACCACTGGTGACGATGATCGTTCCGCTCGCGAAGTACGGGTAGTTGCTCCAGGAGCCGCCCATCGACGGTCCCTCCGCATGCGGCACCGTGTCGAAGAACGCGACTTCCACGGGGTTCTCTGCGTCACTCACGTCGAGGATCCGGAGACCGCTGTTGTAGTTCGACTGGTACATCAGCCCGTCGACGATGTAGAGGTTGTGGTCGCTCGCCGTCGATACACCGAAGTGCTCGCCGACGAAGACCGGATCGTCGAGATCGGACACGTCCCAGATCATGGTCCGGGTGCCCGGGAACGGGTTGTCCCCGCCGGCCTCCTGGAGCTCGTCGAGCTCGTCACCGAGATAGAAGTACCGATGGTCCTCCGTGATCCACCCCTGGTGCGCGTACCCGACCCGCGGGTACGTCGCCGTCGAGATCGCCACCGTGTTGTCCTTGTCGCTCACGTCGGCGATCGAGACTGCGGTCTCGTTCGAGCCGAAGCAGATCTCCTTGCCCGCGTATTCGGTGTCCGGGCCGCCGTACACGACGCACATGGCGTCGTGCGAGTACCCGGTGTTCGACCGGCCCGTGCTCGGGTCGGCGAAGCAGCCGGCGAAGGCCGGCTCGGTCGGGTTCCGGACGTCGATCATGTGGAGTCCGCCGCCGCACGTTTCGCCGCCACCACTGGAACCGACGCTGTACGCGAACCCGGTGTCCTCGTTGATGACGATGTTGTGGGCGGACGCGATCCCGTCATAGTGCGCGTCCACGTCGAAGTCGACGGCCTCGCTGCCGACATCACGGAGACGGGTCAGGTCGAACACCTGCATGCCGTGCTCGCCGGCGCCGTCGGAGACGATGAACGCGTGATCCTGGTAGACCTTGATGTCGCGCCACGTCGAACCGTTCGCACCCTCGGTCATCATCAGACGGCCGACGAAGCGTGGGTTGTTCGCGTCGGTGATGTCGATGAAGGAGGCCTGATCCGTCATCCCGACCAGCGCGTACTCGCGGTTCGTTTGCGGATCGGTCCAGCCCCAAACGTCGTTTGTACGAACGCCGCGGTTCGCGCCGAGCTGTCCGACGGGGACGTAGGAGAGGATATCGATCTCCGAGCACTCGAATTCGGAAGCCATCCCGTCGTCGCACGTGACCTCGGCGCCCATGACCGCGGTGTAGTTCGACCCCTCGGTGTAGACCTCGACTCCGTCGCCCCAGGCGTCACCGCTGCGGGAGAAGATGAACGCGCTTCCCATGCCGTAGTCCTTGCTCGGGGCGCCGATCACGGCGACCTCCGGGCCGACGGCGATCTGGCCGGCGCTCTCGCTCGCGATCGACCCGAGCATGTCCCAGCCGTCGTCATCGCGCGCATACCGCATCACGCGGTCGGTGGACCCGATCCAGAGCTCGTCGCCCACCATGGTGACCGCCGCTCCGAAGCCGCCCCCGAAACCGCGGCGCCGGAGGTTGACCTCGGCGACGGGGGGGAAGAAGCGGTGCTCCGGGATCCAGGCATCTCCGTCGTTGGAGAAGCTGTAGACCGATCCGGAGAAGCCGGCGGCGCCGGGCGCCGAGACGAACAGGGTGACGTCCCCTTCGGTCACGTGTGGGTAGACGGACGTCCCGAACTGCGCGATCTGGCTGGCGTCGGGGGCGTTCAGGGCGTCGCCGACCTGTGACCAGCTTCCGTCCTCCTCCTGGTGGAAGATGTAGACGGCCCCGGCGAAGCGAGCATTCCCAGCGGTTGCCATCGGAGCGCCGAGAGCGACGTAGTCGCCCCGGATCGCAATCGACGTTCCGAGTCGGTCGCCGCCCTCGGAACCGGACGCCTGCAGCAGCCCAGCATCTTCCCAGGTCCCGTCCGCGTTACGCTCGAAGACGAAGACCTGGCCGGCTGCCCCGCCCGGGCGGCGTCCGCCGCCCATGGCCGCGACTACGGCGCGATCGCCCTGGATCGCGACGTTCCCGCCGAACGTCAGCCCCTGCGCCGTAAGGGCTGCGAGGACAGAGGTTTGAGTCCACGTGCCGTTTCGGTTCTCGAACACGTAGGCGTTGCCGCTCGACCCGACGATCATGCGGTCACCGGAGACCGCCAACGAGCGGCCGAACCCGCCGCCGTCTTCCGCCCCCTCGGGGACGATCGTGGAAGCGATCGTCCAGTCCCCGCCGGAGCGGTTGTAGACGTGGACCACTCCCGTCGAGGTAGGCCCGCCCGCCTCGCCGACGAAAACCAGATTGTCGACGACCGCGACCCCTGCCCCGAATCCCTGGGCCGACACATCGGCCGGCGAAAAAGCCACCGCGACGCTCGCGAGCGCGACGGCGGAAAACCTGCTGATCGTACGCATCTGTGACCCTTCGTTGTGATTCATCGACTCCGAGCGGAGCCGGCTTCCCAACCGCGAGTCGCGGACCCTCCGGCGACCCCAGCCACCGACGCCCCGGCCGGCGCTGCTACAAAGGTTAAGGACAGCTTTCCGTCACTCATCGTTGCGACCCGACGCGGCCGTTTCCCGCGCCGCGATCAGCTCCTCGATCTCCGGCCTGGGAACCGCCCCCGTGAGCCGTCCGGCCTCGCTGCCGTCCCGGAACAGGATCAGGGTCGGGATGCCGCGAATCCCGAGTGCCCCCGAGACTTGAGGGCTCGCGTCGGTGTCGAGCTTCGCGACGATCAGTTCGCCCGTGAGATCGCTCGCGATCTCGTCGAGCAAGGGGGCCATCATCCTACATGGTCCACACCAATCGGCGTAGAAATCGACCAGCACCGGCGCCTCCGATTCGGCGATGAACCGCTCGAAGTCGTCGCCCTCGACCTTGATGGGACGGTCGAGCAGCATCGGCCGCGTACATTTCCCACACTGGGGTCGGTCGACGGCCCGCGAGACGTCGATTCGGTTGAGCGTCAGGCAGAACGGACAGCGAAGTGTCGAGGGCATCGGCGCAAGGTACCGTCCGGGCGGCCGACCTGCTCGGTGTGTTCTCACGCAGCGCTAGACGTCTACGAGACGGCGTGCCAGATAGTCGGCCAGCCGCCCCTCCATCCACCCGGGTCGGTTCCCGCGGTCCTCCCGACCGTAGTAGCCGACGTGGCCGCCGCGCGCCGTCATGTGGAGCTCCAGGCACGGGTTTGCCGAGATCAGGTGGAGGGGGATCGAGCGTGCGGGCACGAGCGGATCGTCGGACGCCTGAAGGAGCAGGGTCGGGACGGTGACGCCGGCCACGAACCGAGCCGCGCTGCACCGCTCGTAATAGTCGTCCGCATCGCGGAAGCCGTGGACCGGGGCCGTGAAAGTGTCGTCGAACTCACGGACGCTGGTGGATCGAAGCGCGCGCTCCGGAACGTCGGCGGGGAATCGGCGGGCCTTCTCCACGAGCTTCGATTTCAGACGCCGCATGAAGTAGCGGCCGTACACGCGGCCGAGTCCGCGACCGAGCTCGTCCGCGCATTCCGCGAGCTCATAGGGGACCGAGGTCGCGACCGCCGCCTCCAGCCCTGCCGCCGGCCCCGCGCTCCCCATGTGAACGAGCAGCGCGTTGCCACCCAACGAGAAACCCACCGCGCCCCTGGGCAGCCCCGGGTGCTCGCCGTCGATCCAGGCGAGAGCGCGCCGTACATCGTCGGTCCGTCCTGAATGATAGGATCCGAGCGTGCGATTCGGCTCGCCGCTGCAGGATCGGAAATTGAGGGAAACCGGAAGAACGCCTCGCGCGGCCATGGCCTCCGCCGAGGACAGCATGTACCCCGAGGCGGCGCAGCCCTCGAGTCCGTGGAGGAGCAGGCATGTGGCCACGGGTGGACGGTCCAGCTCTCGAATGTCCAGGTCCAGGAAATCCCCGTCGTCCGTGTCGATCCGGACGCGGCGATACCGTGGTCGGAGCCGCGCCCTGCGGATACGTGCACCGACGGTCTGGGCGTGCGGGTTGCCGAGACCCGGGAACGGCCGAAAGGTGGGGACGTCCGAATTGGCTCGACTCTCGCCTGGCGCTGCCTGTGTCTTCACCTGTGCTTCACCATATCCACGTCGGCGACCAGCACGCCGCTCATCGCATGATCGTCCTGCACGGCATCTACGGAGCCGGACGAAACTGGGCCACGTTCGCGCGAGCGCTGACGTCGGCGCGCCCGGACTGGGCAGCCATTCTCGTCGACCTTCGCCTGCACGGCCACTCGCGGGGGTTCGAGCCCCCGCACCTGCTGTCGTCCTGCGTGCACGATCTCGTCGAGCTGTCGGGCCTTCTACCCGGCAGCGTCGACGCCGTGCTGGGGCATTCGTTCGGCGGGAAGGTCGCGTTGATGTTGGCCAGCGCGCTGACGCCAGATCAGATCTGGGTGATCGACTCGACGCCTTCTCGCCGTACTCCGGGCGGGGGCGCCCTCCGCATGCTCCAGACGCTTCGAAACCTGCCGGATGACTTCGCCGATCGGACCGAGGCCGTCGCCCGTCTCGAGGCCAGCGGCCTCGCGGCGCCCGTCGCCCTCTGGATGGCGACCAACCTCGAGTTGGTCGACGGTCGATTCACCTGGCGGTTCGACCTCGATGACATGGAGTGCCTTCTAACGGACTTCTTCCGGCGCGACCTGTGGGACGTGGTCGAAGCCCCGCCGGATCCGACCGTCATCCATTTCGTCCGGGCGAGCGAATCGGACGTCCTATCGGCCCACGAGCTGGAGCGAATCAGCGGTATCGCGGGCGGGCGAACGAGAGCACACGAGTTGCACGGCGGGCACTGGCTCCATCAGGACAACCCCGCGGGCTTGCTCGACCTCGTGGTGTCGGAGCTCCCCTGAGGCTACCAGTCCCCGCGCCACGTGCCCGGGAGGGCGGCAGGGAAGGGAGCGAGCGAGGCAGTGGCCAGGTCGGCGGAACACGGGTCGTAGGTGATCCTGACGTGACCGTCACCCAGATCGGCCGCGGCCGCGGCGCCCGCCAGACCGACGAAGACGGCCCCGGTCAAATCGGCGTCGCCGAAGAGCCGGAGGGAGCCTCCGACCAGAATCGCGCCCCGCCACGCGAAGCCGCTCGCGACGTTCAGGTCCCCCGTTGCCACGATCACGCCTTGTCCGGAGTGCCCCGGCCCGAGCGGGCCGCTGGTGGTCAAGCGGATGTGAGGCCACGCCGGCCCGGCCGTGGGCCACGGATCCCCCGGAACGATGGCGTCGGGTGCGCGAATCGCGCGGTTCGAGAGATCCGGCCATCGAAGACCGGTCCTGTCGCCTGTGGTGACCGCCGCCGGGGGTGGCCACACGGGCGGCGCGCCGGTGACCGAGATGGCGCCCGTCGAGACCGGCGCGCCCGTCGCGATGCCCGGCCCCGCGGGACGGGCGCAGCCGGGTGGCGGGTAGCCCGTCACGTACCCGGTCGCCGAACCGGACCCCACGCCCGAGCCCGCGGTCGAAGACACGGAGAGAGCGGCGTCCAG
>JAOTZH010000291.1 GCA_029861425.1 Gemmatimonadota bacterium | reverse complement strand
TGCCGAGCTCCGACGCATCTACCGATCCCCGGGTGGAATCACGGACCCCGAAGGGCGCGAAGAAGACTTCTGGCGCATGGCACCGGCCCTGTGGGCGGCCGGTTTTCGGCCCGGCGACGTGGTCCTGAATACGCTGTCGTATCACCTGACCCCGGGTGGACACATGCTCGATTCGGGGCTCCGCGCGGTGGGCTGCGTGGTGGTCCCGGGCGGAGTCGGAAACAGCGCCGAGCAGGTCGAGGTCGCGAGACACGCGGGAGTTTCAGGGTACGTGGGCACGCCTCAGTTCCTGGAGACTCTGGTGGACCGCGCCGCCGAGGCCGAGAGCGAGGCTCCCTTCATCCGGGCGCTGGTGACGGGCGGTCCGCTGTTTCCGCCAGTGCGCGAGAGGCTCGAGGGGGCGGGAATCGACGTATACCAGGCGTACGGGACAGCCGACGCCGGGGTGCTCGGGTATGAGTGCGAGGAGAAGTGCGGTTGGCATGTCTCTCCGCGCATCGTCGTCGAAGTCGTAACCCCTGGAACCGATCAGGACGCGGCGGATGGCGAGGCGGGAGAAGTGGTCGTCACGAGCGCCAACCTCGTGTACCCGCTCGTCCGGTTCGGCACCGGAGACCTGTCGGCGTTCGACCGGAGTCCCTGCGCCTGCGGGCGAACCACCCCGAGGCTGACGGGTTTCCTCGGGAGAGTCGGCGAAGGGGTAAAGGTCCGCGGAATGTTCGTCCACCCGCGGCAGCTCGTTCCGGTCCTCTCCACGAATCCGACCGTGGGGCGTTTCCAGGGCGTGGTGTCCAACGACGGGAGGGACGACGTGCTCACCATCACCGTCGAACCGGCCGAAGGCGCGAGCGTCGATGCGGAGGCGCTCGCGGGCGCCCTCCGCGACTCGGCCAAGGTCCGCGTAACCGTGGTCGAGGTTGCACCCGGCTCGATCGCCGACGATGCTCGACCTCTGATGGACACTAGAGCCCACCGGTAAGAATCGCCCGGTTCCAGAGTCGAAGGAGACCCCATGCGCCCCCATACAGTGACGGCCGCGCTCTGGCTCGCGCTACTCGGATGGCCCGCGGGGATCACCGCGCAGGACGACGGCGCCCTCGGACGCATCGAGTTCCGAACCATCGGACCCTCGACCATGAGCGGCCGCATCGTCGACCTCGAGGTGCTCGACGTAGATCCCGACGTCTTCTACGTCGCCTCGTCCACGGGCGGTCTCTACAAGACGACCAACCGCGGAATCTCGTTCGAGTCCGTGACCGACGACCTGCCCACGCATTCCATCGGGGATGTGGCCGTGCACCCGGTGGACACGGCGCGGGTGTGGCTCGGCATGGGCGAGCGGGCGAGCCGTCAGTCCTCGTCCTGGGGAGATGGGGTCTGGCGCTCCGACGACGGCGGACAGACGTGGACTCACGTGGGGCTCGAGGATTCGAAGCACATCGGCCGGATCACGCTGCATCCCGCCGACCGGAACGTGGCCTTCGTCGCGGCCATGGGTCACCTCTGGGGGCCGAACGAGCAGCGTGGCCTGTACCGCACCCACGACGCGGGCGCGACCTGGGAGAAGGTGCTCGGGGTCGATGAGAACACAGGCGTCGTCGAAATACAGATGGACCCGATCGACCACGATGTCCTCTATGCCGCTACGTATCAGCGGCGGCGACGACCCTGGGGGTTCCACGGAGGAGGCCCGGGCAGTGCGCTCTGGAAATCCACCGATGGGGGCGACACCTGGACGAAGCTGACGAACGCGGGCCTCGACAACGGGCTCCCGGACGGTACGATCGGGCGTATCGGCGTCTCCATCTACCGGTCCGACCCGCGGATCGTGTACGCGGCTGTGGAGCAGGGCCTCCGATACAACGCCTCGACCGCGTACGAGGAGCGACTGTCCGGGATCTACAGATCGGGGGACAGGGGCGAGTCCTGGGAGTACATGGGGGACTGGAATCCGAGGCCGATGTATGCCTCGCAGATCCTGGTCGACCCATCCGACGATCAGCGCGTCTACATGGTGAACGCCTACTCCTGGTCGGATGACGGCGGTCGGACGTTCACGGTGCCGCGGCAGTCGCTTCACGGCGAT
>JAOTZH010000187.1 GCA_029861425.1 Gemmatimonadota bacterium | reverse complement strand
AGCGGCACGAGAACCCCGGTGAGGGCGACACCGAACGTCTGCTTCCGCATACGCCAGGCGGACCCGATGTGCACCTCGAGGCCGACGACGAGCAGAAGGAACAGGATTCCGATCTCGGCCGTGACGCCGAACATCGCCTCCTGCAGCTCGTCGTGCGGGAACAGCCACCCGAAGACGCCTGGAGCCAGGTGGCCGAGAATGGTCTGTCCGAGGATGATTCCGGCCAGGATCTCGCCGGCGAGCGGAGGCTGGTGGAAGCGACGGAACACCTCGCCGAGGACCCGGGCGAGACCGAGCACGACGAAGACCTGAATCATGAACAGGAGAATCGGATCCCCTTGCACGCCACCCGCCCCTCGTCAATTGACCCGTGCGGACTGGCGTCCGCGGCCCACGCATTGTATCCCGGAGGGGCGACAACGTCGAGAAACCACAGGAGGGAACTTGTCAGACTCGATCCGTCACCGGTTCGCCAACGGAGACTCGATGCCGCTGTTCGGACTGGGGACCTGGAAGTCCGAGCCCGGCGACGTACAGAGGGCGGTCGCGGACGCGATACGAATGGGGTACCGGCACGTCGATTGTTCCCCGATCTACGGAAACGAGCCCGAGGTGGGTGCGGCCCTCGCGGAGGTCGTTCGGTCGGGAGTCGTGGATCGGGATGACGTCTGGGTCACGTCGAAGCTCTGGAACAACGCGCACGCTCCGCCCGACGTCATCCCGGCCCTCGAGTCGACACTGGCCGATCTGGGTCTGGAGACCCTGGATCTCTACCTCATCCACTGGCCCGTGGCACAGCGCCGGGACGTCCTCTTCCCGGAAACGGGGGCCGACATGGTGTCCCTCGACGAGATCCCGATTGCCGCGACGTGGGGGGCGATGGAGAAGGCCGTCGACCGCGGTCTCACGCGTCATATCGGCGTGTCCAACTTCAGCGCCGACAAGATCGAGGCGATTCTCGGCTACTGCCGCATCCGCCCCGAGGTCGACCAGGTCGAGCTTCACCCGTACCTCCAGCAGAACGACCTGCTGGAATTCTGTCGATCGAACGATCTTCTCGCCACCGCCTACTCGCCGCTGGGATCGCCAGACCGCCCTGAAAGGCTACGCCAGGATGACGAGCCCGTTCTCCTGTCGGACCCGGTGGCACAACGAGTCGCCGCACGACACGGAGGCACCGTGGCTCAGGTGCTGATCGCCTGGGCGATTTCCCGCGGCACCGCAGTCATTCCCAAGACGGTGAACCCAGACAGGCTGGCCGAGAACCTCGAGGGGTCACGGCTGGAACTCTCCGAGGAGGACATGGCGGATCTGGCCGCCCTCGACCGCCACCGTCGCTACATCTCCGGCGATTTCTGGGCGAAACTGGGGAGTCCGTTTACGGTCGAGGCGCTCTGGAACGAATAGGTCTGCCGGCGGAAGCAGAACCAGGGGTCGACCGGAGCCTAGAACGTGAATGTGTGGGTGTACTTCACCATGACGCTTCGTCCCGCGGAGAGCGGGAGCCGCGGGTCGACGCCGCCGTCACGAGAGTGGTTGTACCCCTCGTTGTAGACGATCCAGAGGTCCGTGCCCTCCCGGAAGTGATAGCGAAATCGGGCATTGAGACTCGTCTGCTTCGACAGGCTGTTGTACTGGAGGAACGCGTTCAGCGACAGGTGGACGTTCAGTGCCAGCTGGCCTCGCAGTCGGCCCAGATGCGTCGTCTCCTGCTGATCACGCTCCGAGAAGTCCAGCCAGTTCACACCGTAGCCTCCGCTCAGCTCGAGGTAGCGCGAGACGTTCCACGCGGGATCGATCGATATGCTGCGGCGTGTACCGTCGTAGAAGGTTCCGGCCGACAGCCCGACCATGCCGCGAAAGAGCGCACTCCGGGAGAGGCTGAGATTGATGTTCCCCTCCGTGAACCAGTAGTCGCCGACGGGAATCGGGATGCCTGCGACCGAGAACGACTGCCGGATGCTCTCGAAGCTGGTGTTCACGCTCCCGCGGATCGACGCGTTGGTCTTCCACTCGAGCCAGAACTCTGGTCGATACGAACGCGTCTCCGCGGTGCCGTCCTCGTTTCGATAGTAGTGGCTCGTATTCGCCGCGAGCGTGATAGTCTGAAACGGCGAACGAGGCCCCGGGAACCAGCCCCAGGCGATCCGTCCCCCGTAGAGCGAGAAGTCATCTCGCAGTTGGAATCCCAGACGAGGCAGGTAGTCGGTTCCGACGCGACCGTACTGAAGGTTGTACGAGAGCCCACGGTCGCGGCGCCGATCCCATGTCGCCCTGATCAATCCCGCGTCGAGGGCGCTTCCCTCCTCTATCGCTTCATCGAAGGTCTGCGCCCACTTCACCGTCAGGTACTCGTCGCCGAAGAGGCGCAACTGCGTGTCGAGACCGTAGGCGATGTTGTCCTCGCCGTTGCTCCCGAACCGTGTCGTCAGCATGCCTCCGACGTTCGAGTACGGGTTGAAGACCTTCTGGCTCAGCCGGACGACGCCCATGTTCTCGCCGGAACGATCGCCGAGGTCCGCCGTCTGCATGTTGAGGACGCCGAAGTCCATCCCACCTGCGCGGCCCACACCTCTCACACCTCCGTAAATCCTGACGATCTCACCCTGGTCGAGACCGATCTGGCGGCTGAAGAACAACCGGTCGGTGAAGCCACCAGTACTGAAGTCGAACGTGGAGGCGCGCTCCTGGAAGAACTGCCGCTTCTCGGGGAAGAAGAGCGGAAAGCGCGTGAGGTTGATCTGCTGGTCATCGGCCTCCACCTGCGCGAAGTCGGTGTTGACCGTCAGATCCAGAGCGATGTTCGACGTGGGGGAATACTTGAAATCGACACCGATCTCCCCGGTCCGATCGTTGTCGGTCTGCCATTCCGGGGAGGTCACATCAGGCGGCTCCGCCAGCAGCGGGAGCTGCGTCAGCCCGCCGAGCAGATACGGCGTCATGTAGATCGGCGTCGACGGCGTGACGTTCGACAGAGTGACGCGCTGCGCCTGCGAAGGCTTCCCGAACCCGAAGCCTCCCCACTCCTGTGAGATCGAGGGGAACAGCTGCCGCTCCGTGTTTCGCCCGAAATAGCGATAGACGATGATCCCCATCGTGACGGTGTCGTCGATCTGCTGGAACCCCAGTGTCGAGAACGGGATTCGGAACTCGGCGAACCACCCCTCCTCCGTAGTCCGCGTGGTCACATCCCAGTGACTGTTCCAGTCGGAGTTCATCGGCATCCCGGCGCCGGTGAACTCGGCGTCGTTCGACATCGTCCGATCGGAGCGCGCGCCGGCCGGATTGGTCACGAACCAGAGGGCCGTCTCGTAGTCGTTGTAGCTGTCGATGAGGATGGAGAGGAGATCGTCCCCGCTGAACTGATCGCGGTAGAACGTGTTCGTCCGGATCAGGCTGGAGTCCTCCTCGTAGAGACGCCCGGACATGTAGAGGTGGGTGTCGTCGTATCCGATCCGGATCTCGGTCTCCTGCGTGGGCTCCCCGTCCCAGATCGGGGCATACATCATCATCTGGAGCGGCGGGATCGCCTCCCAGGCAGGCTCGTCCACCACCCCGTCGAGCGTGATCGGGCCGGTCAGCCGGTGAAGCTCGATCGGCTCCGGGCTGGGCCGAATGCGCTCCTGCGTGCTCTGTGCGGCGAGCGGGGCTGCAAGGGCCAGCGACGCGAGCGCGAGCATGCCCGTCACGCCGGCCCCGGGTCTACTCATCGGTAGATCTTTCTGATCGTAGTCCTCCGCTTCACGTCACCATCGATCCTCGAGCGGAGCCAGGTTGGCCCGCCGGCCGCGTCATGACCGCAGGGGCAACTCGACTCCGCAGTGTTTGCAGAAGGCCGCGTCGCGCGTGTGCCCGTCTCCTCCACACCCAGAACACGTCCGACGCGATAGCGGTTGCACCGAATCGGCGACCGCCGCCCGCAGCGGGCCGGCGAGCGCCTCGGCCGTAACGATCCCGGTGGGCACCGCGATGATCCCGTACCCGAGGATCATGAGGACCGCGGCCAACATCTGACCGACGGTCGTGACGGGCGTGATGTCTCCGAACCCGACGGTGGTCACGGTGACGATCGCCCAGTAGACCCCGCGCGGAATGCTCGTGAATCCGTTCCGCGATCCCTCGATCACGTACATGGCCGCACCCAGCACCACGACGATCGTGAGCACCGCGAAGAGAAAGACCGCGATCTTGTAGGCGCTCTGACGGAGCGCCCGAAGCATGATTTGCTCGCTCCCGATGAACTGAGCGAGCTTCAAGACGCGGAACACGCGAAGGACACGGAGAATCCGGACCACCGCGAGTGCCTGCCCGCCCGTAACGATCAGTCCCAGGAAGGTCGGCAAGATCGCCAGGAGGTCGATCACGCCGAAGAAGCTCCACGCGTATCTCCTGGCACTCCTCGCGGCGATCAGACGGATGACGTACTCGACGGTGAAGATGCCGGTGAAGACCCATTCGACCGTCTGAAGGACTTCCGCTCGTCGGGCGGTGATGGTCTCTACGCTCTCGAGCATCACGACGACCACGGAGGCGAGAATCACCACGATCAGCGCGATGTCGAAGAACCGCCCGGCGGGCGTATGGTGCTCGAAGATGACCCGGTAGAGTTCCTGCCTCCACGCGGGCCGGGCCTGGATTCGGCGGTCCGACTCGTAGTCGTGCGCGGGCTTGGGATGTCGCGGCCCGTGCGGTCCGTATGGCGAGGTGAATTCGGTCAACTCCGCACTCCCGTTCGGGGTTCCCCGCACGGCACGGGCATCCAGCCCCGCCGTCGGGTGCCGGCCTCGCTCACAGGCGCCCCAGCAGTGATCTCAAACGAAGCGCCCAGACTCGCCAGACGGCCTCCCGAACGATCGCACCGGACATCTTGCTCTGCCCCGCCTCGCGGTCTACGAACACGATCGGGATCTCGCCGACCGCGAACCCCTTCTTCCACGCCCGAAAGTTCATCTCGATCTGAAAGGCGTACCCGGTAGATCCGACCGCGGTCAGATCGATGGCGGCCAGCACCTCGCGCTTGAAGCACTTGAACCCGCTCGTCGAGTCCGCCAGACGAAGCCCGGTCACGCACCGGGCGTACCGGTTCGCGTAGTAGCTGAGCAGCAGTCGCGACATGGGCCAGTTGATGACGTTGACCCCACGGAGATACCGCGACCCGACCACGACGTCGTACGTCCTCGTGGCCTCGATCATGTCCGGGAGGCGATCGGCGTCGTGCGAGCCGTCCGCGTCCATCTCGAACACCCACGCGTAGTCGCGCTCGAGGGCCCAGCGGAACCCGGCGATGTATGCCGATCCGAGACCCTGCTTCCCCTCTCGATGGAGAACGTGGATCCCATCGTTCTCCCCCGCGAGCCGATCCGCGAGATCCCCGGTGCCGTCGGGAGAGCCATCGTCGACGACGAGCACGGACAGGCGCCCGTCCCGATCGAGGACCCCGCGGACCACTCGCTCCAGAGACTCGATCTCGTTGTATGTAGGAAGGATCACGAGCCCGCGACCGGCCGGGCCGGCTGCGGGTCCCGCTGCTGTAGGTTCTGCCATGTGTCGAAACTATCCTTCGGCCCCACCCCTCCGCAGCCCGAGCGTGGCCAGACCGAAAGCCGCCAACTCGGCGAGCGTGCTCCACACTCGAGCGGCCACCGCGACGGCCGCCGCCGCACCAGCGGGCATGCCGGTGGTGGCGACCAGCAACACGGTGAGCGCACCCTCGCGTACGACGAGACCGCCGGGCGCGATAAGCACCACATACCCGGCGACGTACGCCGCCGCAAAGACCCCCGTGCCCACGTGTGGAGGGAGCGGCGACGTCGGGGCCAAACCGGCAACGAGCGCCGAGAGCCCGACTCCGTAGAGACCCCAGATCGCGATCGACGCCAGCGCCGCGAGGACGACCGCCCGACCGGACAGCGCGGCGTCGGGAGGCGCCTCCCGGAGAAGATGCGCCACGCGTCTGATCGCTCCGTTCAGCACCCGTGGGTGAAGCAGGATCAACAGCACCAGGCCCGCGCCCGCGGCGAGCCGCCAATCCACCCCCTCGATGGCCGCGGCGCCTCCAAGGGCGAGTCCGAGACCCGTTCCAGTGGCCAGCATGATGGCCTGGAGGGCGAGGGACGTCGCGAACCCCGCGGCGCCGGAGTCCCCGCGGACGTTGAACCAGGCGGTGATGCCGGTGAGCTGCCAAACCTTCCCGGGGATGTAGCGCCCGAGGTTGGACCCCAGCCAGGCGGCCACGGCCTCGCGGGGGTTCGACCGTCCTCCCGCCCCCCCGAACATCGCGGCCCACACACGCCCGGTGGCGAGCAATGCGGCGATCCCGGAGGTCAGGGCAAGCACGAGCGGAAGGGGCCTCGCGGTCCAGGGGAATCCGGACGCCTCCTGACGGAGTGCCACCCAGCTTTCCCAACCGGTCGCGACGGCGACCAGCGCGACGATCAGAGTCGCGCCGACGAACACGATCGCGGCCACCCTGACCCTGCTCACGAGGCTTCGACCTGACTTCGCTCGCGGAGGGTAAGGAGAACGATCGTGGCCAGGAGCCCGATCGACACGAGCAGGCTCAGCCAGCGACCGAGCGAATACCCGGTGCTATGGAATTCGAACCTGATCCGGTGTGTTCCCGCGGGCACTTCGACCCCTCGAAACGCCGCGTTCGTTCGTAGAATCGGCACTTCGTCCCCGTCTACCGATGCGCGCCAACCCGGATGGTGGATCTCGCTGACGACGAGCAGCCCACCCCGCCGCGCCTCGACGTCCAGCTCGATCGCGTCCGGCTCATAGAGAGCGATCGTCGCCTCTCCCTCCCCCGCCTCAGGAGGGTCCCCGCGGCCCTCGACGACGGCGACGTCCAGCGGGCGGGTATTCGATCGGGTCCGTTCGACGGCCTCGGCCGGGTCCCCGACCGCCTCGACGGACGCCGGGAAGAAGGCGTGAGGCACGTCGGATGTCAGGCGATACAGGAGCTTCCCACCCGCTTCCGCCCGCAGGTCCAGCGACCCCTCGGGCTGTTCGGTGCGGGTGATCAGGTAGCGCGCGTCGAGCAACGGGGCGAGCACCCCTCCCATCTGCAGGAGCGTTTCGTCGATGCGCACGGGCGCGACGAGCCGCGCATACGGATCGAGTACGAACTTCTGGCTTCCGGTCGCCGATGAGAGCCCGTAGAACATGAACCGGTTCGGCCGGTACATGTCCGGCTCGAGTTGGATCGCCCAGATCCGTTCACCTGGCCCCGCCTCGTCGAGGAGCGTGTCGATGATGGGGTCGGTGGCCACGTGAGGGGCCGCGGGGTCGGTGAGGAGGTACCGCCCCCCCACCCTACCGAGATCGAATATCGTCCAGGCCAGGAGCGCGATCACCAGGAGCGGGCTGGCCTTCCGGCGCGAGACAGCTACCGAGACCCCCCAGGCCAGCGCCAGACCGACCAGGACGATCCATCCCGTCAGCTGCAGCGACCCCGCGAGTTGCGACGTCGGTTGTCTTGGCCACCCCGCGGGATACCACGAGAGAAGCACCCAGTTCTGGAGTCCCCCGGGGTTGGCCGCGGCGGCGAGCGCTAGAAGGGCGAGAGGCAGCCCGAGGAATCCCAGCCACACCCACGAGAGGTTCAGTTCGCCGTCCTCGCGTGAGCGGAGCGCGGCCTCCCACCCGAATCCAGCCAGCAAGGACACGAACACGGCGACCGCGCTCATCATCATCGCCGGGGCCCGGAAGCTCGCGATCATCGGAACGACTGCGTGGGCGATGCGGTGCACCGGAGTAACCGACCCGAGGGCGAACATGATCGCGAGCAGACTCGCGCC
>JAOTZH010000186.1 GCA_029861425.1 Gemmatimonadota bacterium | reverse complement strand
GGAGCTGACGGATGATCCGTCCACGGCCCGCGCCGAGGGACGCGCGGACCGCGAGCTCGCGGTCGCGAACCGAGGCCCGGGCGAGCAGGAGGTTGGCGACGTTCGCGCACGCGATGAGGAGGACGAGCCCCACGGCGCCCAGCAGGACGAGGAGTGGGGTCTTGATCGATCCGACGACCGTCGTCTGAAGGGGCTCGAGCGTGATCCCGACGTCCTCGTAATCGGCCGGGCTTTCGATCGCGATCCCGGCCGCGATGCGGTCCATGTCCGATTGGGCCGTTTCCGGCCCGACGCCGTCGCGCAGCCGTCCGATCACCCTGAGGAAATACGAGCCTCGATCGTCCTGCGCGCGGTCGATCGGCAGCACACTCCAGATCTCCGCTCCCGGTACGAGGGGTCCCTGGAAACCCTCGGGTCCGATGCCCACGATCACGTTCGGCTCTCCGTTGAGCGTGATCGTGGTTCCGATCACGTCGGCGGCACCGCCGAATCGCTCCTGCCACATGTCGTGACCAATCACGACGATGTTGTCGTTGCCCGGTATCTCTTCGTCGCTCGTGAAACCGCGGCCATCCTGCAACCCGACGCCGAGCATGCTGAAGTACGCCGGGCTTACGAGTGCCCCCTGAAGCACCGCCGGTCTGTCGAGCCCGGTGAGGTTCGGGCCCCAGCCCGTAACCGCGACCATGTCGGAGAACGACTCCGACCGCTCCCGCCAGTCGGCGAACGTCGAGCGCCCGGTCCATTCGGTGGGAGTCCAGTCTCTCAGCTCGTGGTTCTCCCACACGGTTAGCAGCCGGTCCGCATCGGCATACGGCATCGGACTCAGAAGAACGCTGTTCACGACGCTGAAGATGGAGGTGTTCACACCGATACCGAGCGCGATCGTGGCGAGCGCGATTACCGTGAATCCCGGATTCCGCCGGAGCGAACGGAACGCGAAGCGGATGTCCTGTCGAAGGTTGTCCATCACCTGCACCTGGTTTCGAGTACTCGGTCGGATGTGGGTACCGCGGTCGGGGCCGCTATTCGGCGCGCAGCGCGATCATCGGATCGACACGCGTCGCTCTCAGCGCCGGCAGCAGACACGCGAGGAACGCCACGACGGCGAGCACGGCCGAGACGGCGACGTATGTGATCGGGTCCGTCGGGCTGACTTCGAAGAGGAGGCTCGCCAGCCATCCTGTCGCGAGGAGTGAAACGACCACTCCCGCCACGAGACCCGCGCCGGTCAGCGCCATCCCCTGACGCAGGACCAGTCGCAACACGTCGCCCGTCTGGGCCCCCATCGACACGCGAAGTCCCATTTCGCGCGTCCGCCGGGCGACGCTGTAGGAGAGGACCCCGTAGATGCCGATCGCGGACAGCACCAACGCGATGCCCGCGAACAGCGATACGAGAATCGTGCGGAATCTCTCGGGTGCGACTCCGACGGACCGCAGCTCCGACAGCGTCGCCACGTTCTCGATCGGCAGCTGGGCGTCGAGGGCCCAGATCGCATCCTGAACCGCTGATAGCACGGAGCGAGGCGCGACCTCGGTCGCCACGACGAGGTTCATGTCGGTGAACGGGAACTGCGGGTGTGAGAAGTACATCGCCATCGGGACCTCCGCCGAGACCCCGTCGACCTTCACGTCGGCGACGACACCCACGATCTCGTACTCGTAGGGCAGGTCCGCCCACCATTGGCCCCGCTGGACGACGTGCCCGAGCGCGCCTCCCTCCGGGAAGAACTGGCGCACGAACGTCTCGTTCACGACCACCACTCCCGGCGCACCGGCATCGTCGCGATCGGAGATGTCCCGGCCCTCGATCAGCCGGATCCCGACGGCGCTGAAGTACCCGGGCGTGACCGGACGCAGGCGGGCCTCCGGACGTTCTCCGGCGGGCGGATCGACAACGCCCAGGATCGCGAAGCTCGACTCCCAGCCGCCGTCCATCGGGTGCATGTAGGCCGAGGAGACGGTAGTGACTCCCGGGATCGCCTCGATGCGTCGCTCGGCCTCCTCGTAGAACGCGATCGCCCCACGAGCCGACGGGTCCTCATCGCCGAAGTACTTCCCTTCCGGGAGCGAAAGAGGAACCACGAGGACGTCGGCCTTCGAGAACCCCGGATCTACCCCCTGCAGTCGCAGGAAAGAATTCACGAGCAGCCCGGCGGCGACGATGGCCACCATCGCGAGCGCCACCTCGGACACCACCACGGCCTGTGAGATACGGGTCCCGCCCCGTTCCGCGCCCGCCCGGCCCCCATCCTTGAGCCGGTGCTGAAGGTCCCGTCGCGCCGCCTGAAGGCTCGGCAACAGCCCGAAGAGCACACCCGTCCCGACCGTCAGGAGGGCGGCGAAGAGCAGGACGCCCCCGCTCAGCCCCACGGTATCCAGCCGCGGGATTCCAGCGGGTGCCAGCGCCGTGAGCAGCCGGAGACCGCCCCACGCGATGAGAATGCCGAACGCGCCTCCGAGGCTCGTGAGGACGAGGCTCTCGGAGAGGAGCTGACGGGCGATGTGCCCCCGTCCGGCCCCGAGGGCCGTCCGCACCGCCACCTCGCGCGAGCGCTCCGTGGCCCTCGTCAGCAGGATGTTCGCCACATTCGCACACGCGATCAGCAGCACGAGCCCGACCATGCCGAACACCGCCCACAGCGTCGGCCGAATCGACCCGACGACGGAGTCCAGATAGCTCTGCAGGTAGGCGCCGCGGTCCGTGTTGTCCTCCGGGTACATCTCCGCGAGACGAGCGGCGATCGTCTTCACTTCGGCGTCCGCTTCGGCCATGGACACGCCCGACGCGAGGCGGGCGACCGCGAGCATCCGGTGGTTCCCACGCGGTTCCGCCCCGAACTGTGGGCCATAGGGCGCGTAGATCGCGCCGGTGCTCACGGAAAGCCCTTCCGGCATCACGCCCACGACCTCGAAGGGCGTCCCATCCAGAAGCATCGTGGTTCCCAGGACGTCGTCGGGAGATCCGAGGCGATCACGCCAGAACGCGTGCCCGAGCATCAGGACGTCGGGTCCGCCGACCTGGTCTTCCTCCGGGAAGAAGTTCCGACCCATGCCCGGCGTGACGCCCAGCGTGGGAAGCACGTTCCAGGTGAGCCGCGTCAGAGGTACCCGAACCGGATCGCCGCCGTGGCCCGTCAGGGTGTACGTCACGTTCGTCCAGCCAGCCAGCGACTCGAAGGACTCGGCCTGTTCCTGGAAGTCGACGAAATCGGGGTATGACGCACCGCTGGAGCCGGTGCCGATGCCACCCTCATCGCCCCAGAGGATGACCAGCTCGGAGGGGGCCTCGAAGGGCAGCGGCTGCAGGAGCACCCCGTCGACGACGCTGAAGATCGCGGTGGTGGCGCCGATGCCGATGCCGAGGGTGAGGATCACCACCGAGGCGAACCCGGGCCTGCGACGCAGCTGTCGGAGCGAGTACCGAAGGTTCCTTACCAGATCGTCCATTAGGGTTATTCCTCCCTGGGCACGACGTGGGGTGGAGCCACGCAGCGCGGAGTGGGGACGGCCAGGAGACGAGCGCCGTGAGAGCCAGGCGGACGACGCCGCCTCAGGCGGCTGTCAGGCGATCTCCCAACCGCTCTCGCGAAGCTCTTCCACGGCCTTCTGGGCGTGCTCCTGATCCTCGACGATACGTCCGTCGAACAGGTGGATCGTGCGCTCGGAAGACTCGGCGTAGCGCGGGTCGTGAGTCACCATGCAGATCGTCGCGCCGTCCTCGTGCAGGTCCTTGAGGAGGTCCATGACGGCCCCGCCGTTCCGCGAGTCCAGGTTACCCGTGGGCTCGTCCGCGAGCACGATCAGCGGGTCCCCGACCACCGCCCGGGCGACCGCCACGCGCTGCTGCTGTCCGCCGGACAGCTGCGCAGGGTAGTGGTTCCTGCGGTGCGACATCCCGACGCGCTCGAGCGCCTCGAGAGTTCGGTCCTTTCGCTCGCTCGCCGACATGCCCTCGCGGTACGTGAGCGGGAGCTCGACGTTCTCGTATACCGTCAGATCGCCGATCAGGTTGAACGCCTGGAAGACGAATCCGATGTGGCGGTTTCGAATCCGTGCCCGGTGCGACGCCGAGAGCTCGGCCACCGGCTGACCGTCGAGCAGATACTCGCCGCCGGTCGGGGTGTCGAGTAGCCCGAGCAGGGAGAGCAGCGTCGACTTCCCGCAGCCCGACGGCCCGGCGATCGAGAGGAACTCGCCTTCCGGAATCTCGAGATGGATGTCCGAGAGGGCGTGCGTCTCGACTTCCTCCGTGAAGAAGACCTTCTTGACCCCCGACAGCTCGATCAGAGGCCTCGGGTCCGAACCGTTCTCGCTCATTTTCTCACCTGGTCTGACGGCCGCGGCACCTGGGAATCTGGCGTTCCCGGCCGGGCGCTATGGTTCGCCGAGCCTCGTGCTCAGCGGATCCGGATTCGGTCGGCGTCCTGAACGCGCGACAGATCCGAGAGGATGATCACGTCTCCTTCCTGGAGACCTTCCAGCACTTCGATCTCGTTGACGGAGCTCCGCCCGAGTCTCACCGGCACTCGGATGGCCTCGCCCCCGTCCTCGGAGACCTTGAACAGGCTCACGGACGAGTTGGCCTGGCCGTACGTGGGCCGAGCGACGTACAGGACGTCCTCGAGGCGTTCGAGCTCGATCGTTCCGTCGACGCTCAGGCTGGGTCGGGCTCCCGGAGGCAGCTCTTCGGTCAGCCGCACCTCCACGAGCACGGAGGAGTTCTGGACGTTCGGGTCCACACGCCGGACGGCCCCGGCGATCGAATCGGTTCGCGTGTCGATGATCGCCGGCTGCCCGACCTGTACGTCGCGCGCCTGGGTCTCGGGGATCCTGAGCTCCGCCATGAGTTGCCCGGGCTGGGCCACGCGAGTGAGCGTCGTCCCGGGCATGACCCATTGACCTACTTCGAGGTCGAAGTCCTGGATCTCCCCGGCCGCACCGGCGCGCACGGCCATCGAGGCCACACGGTTCACCTGATAGGCCACGATCGACTGCAGGCGACTCACCAGCTCTTGCTGAATCGCGAGCTGGTTGTCGATGGTCGTGCGCAGAAGCTCGAGACGGGTACCCTCGGTCGCGAGCGTTACTCGCGCAGTCGCGAGTCGTTCCTGCGCACGGCTCGCTTCGTTCTTCGAGACCGTCTGATTCGTGACCAGCTCCGCGTACGCCTGTGCTTCCCGTTCCGCATCGTTGAACTCAGCCTCGGCCGCGGCGAGCGACGCCTCCTGCTGGACGATCGACGTCCGCAGGGTGCGGTCCAGGTCGAGAAGTCCCGCCCGGGAAGCCGTGAGCTGCTGCTGCGCCTGCAGCGACTCAAGCTCGACATCGGGATTCGAAAGGACGACGAGCACGGTGGTGTCGACGACGGCCTCGCCCGGCTGCACCAGCACCTGTTCGACGCGACCGCCCGTGAGCGCCGAGACGAAGACCATCTGCTCGGGGACGAGCGTGCCCGGACCACGTACCTCTCGCACGAACGACCCGCGCTGGACCGTCCCGAATAGTTGGACGTCGCGATCTACGGATGGGGCGGCCGGCTCGAGCTGCGACAGCAGCACCGTGATCACGACCATCCCCAGCACGCCGGCACCGATCCAGATGTTGCGGCGGCGCTTGCGGCCCTCCGAGCTGCGCTTGACGTCCATGCCGGCGCCGCCACCGACGCCGATCTCGATCCGACGCCCCGGACGCTCTCTCTCGCCGCGCGGGAGGATGTCCGGTTCGCGTGGTCCTCTCTTCTTCGGCTGGTCGGATCCGGTCACTGTCGCCTCTTTCAGGAACCGCGCCTGGCGCGGGAGTCGTCCTGCCTATGTCGTACGGGACGGGACGGCGTTCGTGTCGCGCCCACGTGCTATCTGCACAAAGGCACGGGGCGTACCAGATGGCGTCAGGCCCGGTAAATGGTTGTAATACAACGGATTACGCGGTTCTTACAAGTCAATGTGAGCCGGGTCCCACGTCCGATTTCGGGACCCGCTGTTCGGATTCGAACGGTGGTGGGGGCGATTTCAGCAGGCCGGGGCCTCGGGCTCGCTGATTCCAGCGCTCGAAATGAGGCGAGCGATCAGATCGATGAGAGGAGCGGAGGAACGTCACGGATGGTCTCCGCGGTGCGGAACGGGACACCGCCGAGCTGCTCGGCCGACACGTGCTCGTGCTCCCACGTCGTTTCGTAGGGGATAAAGATCGCGTGACCGCCCATTTCCGCGACCGGGAGGACGTCGGACCGAAGCGAGTTCCCGATCATCGCGAACTCAGGCGGCCGGACTCCGTGTGCCGTGAGCACCGCCTCGTACGTCGCCCGGTCCTTCCGGCTCACGACTTCTACATGGCTGAAGAAATCTCCGAGTCCCGAGCGTGCGACCTTGGTCTCCTGATCCAGGAGGTCGCCCTTTGTGATCAACATGAGATCGTGCGTGCGTGACAGGCCGTCGACGACTTCGCGGGCTCCGTCCAGCAGGTCCACCGGGGCGAGGAGCATCTCCCGGCCGAGATGGAGGATCTCGGCAATCTCGTCCCCCGTGATCCGGCCTCCCGTAAGATCGACGGCGCTCTCGATCATCGACAGAGTGAACGATTTCACGCCGTATCCGTAGTGACCGAGGTTCGCGATCTCCGTCTCCTGGAGACGCTGCTCGATGATGTCGGAGTCGGTGTGCCGTCCCACCAGCTCGAGAAACCGAGCCTGAACATCCAGGAAGAGACGCTCGTTGTGCCACAGCGTGTCGTCCGCGTCGAAGGCGACCAGTTTCAGCATGAGCCAGGATCGGAGTTCGAGGGGTCCTTCTCCCCCGTCACCGCCTGAACATCACCGGCCGCGTGGGGAGCAACGACACATCGATCACCCGGCCCTCCTTCATCACGAGGGACTGGCTTCTGACGTTCGAGATATCGGAGAGCGGATCAGCGTCGAGGAGAAGCAAATCGGCGAGCTTCCCGGGTTCGATCGTCCCGAAGTCGTCGAGGCCCTGCGCGGCCATGGCGCCGTTTCGGGTCGCCGCGACGATCGCCTCGCCGGGAGTCATGCCCAGCTCGACGAGCCCCTCGATCGCGAGGAGAGTCCCGATCCCCGGCTCCTGCCAGATCGGCTTCGGGGACCGGGCGAATTCCGGTGCCACGCCGGCGTAGTTGTCCGTTCCCAGGGTGACGATGCAACCGCCCGCGATCAGCTTCTCGGCGTTGAACCTCCGCATCTCGGTGCCGGTTCCGAGCTCGTTGCGTTCCCGGCGCAACTCGAAGGTCGTCTTCTTGCGCTCGACCGGACGTCTCAAGCGGCCCCATTCGTCCGTGTCGCCGGCCCCCGCCAATCGGGCCTCCGCGGCCGCCTTGTCGTCCAGGTGCTTCTTCCAGGCGGGACCCGTGATCGTGTTCACGAGCATCGAGCAGATGATCCCGCGCTCGCGAATCTGCTCCACGAGCTCATCCGACATCGGACGTCCCGCGAGGACCTCGGGATGCTGGATCAGGTCGATCCCGGCTTCGACACTGAGCCGGAGTCCCTCCGGGTTGGTGGAGTGCGTTTCGGCGAAGAGGCCGCGGCGGTGAGTCTCGTCGACGATCACCCGTTGAGCCTCCGGCGAGAAACCGATCAGCGTGGGGAATGACCAGTGGCTGGTGCCACCGTATTTGAGGAAGTCGACGCCCTTGTCGAGGTACTCGTTGATCGCGACCCGGAGCTCCTCCGGGTACATGTCCATCAACTCCTCGCCGGTGCCCTGGGCCACGCGATCGGAGAACTGCTGTTCGTAGAGGGAGAGGTCGTTCTCCGAGATCAGGGCGAACGTGATCGAATACGGACCGCCCCAGCCGACGATGTTGCCCGCCACCTGGAGACGCGGGCCGATCTCCCTCCCG
>JAOTZH010000029.1 GCA_029861425.1 Gemmatimonadota bacterium | reverse complement strand
TCGACGTCATCGGGGACGCCGTCGTCGTCGGAGTCAGTCGACGGCGGCGGTGGGGGCTCACCCGGTTCGCAGCCCCGTTCGTCGACGGTTCGTCCGGGTGGGGTGCTCGGGCACCGGTCGACGTCATCGGGAACGCCGTCGTCGTCGGAGTCAGCCGACGTAGGCGGCGGGGGCTCACCCGGTTCGCAGCCCCGTTCGTCGACGGTTCGTCCAGGTGGCGTTCTCGGGCACCGGTCGACGTCATCGGGAACGCCGTCGTCGTCGGAGTCAGCCGACGTAGGCGGCGGGGGCTCACCCGGTTCGCAGCCCCGTTCGTCGACGGTTCGTCCAGGTGGCGTTCTCGGGCACTGGTCGACGTCATCAGGGACGCCGTCGTCGTCGGAGTCAGTCGGCGGCGGAGGCAACGTACCGTCGTCCGGCGGTCCCCCGACCTCAGGGTCGCCCACTGGGAAGATGATCGGCGGTCGAGAGATCGGCCGCGGCTCCCGTCCGTCCGGTCCGATCGGAGGTGGCTCGGCGTATCTCGTGATCGGGGGTGGGGCGGGCTCCCGCGTCGGAACGTGGCCGCCCGGGGCCCAGCCGAACAGGATGCCGAACTGGTGCTGACGGTCGGCGTCCCCGGCCTCGCCGTCGATGAACCGGTACTCGAAGCGAATCCGGGTGTCGCGCGTGATGTCTCGCTCCAGCGACGCCCCGATCGTCCAGCGGCCACCGTCGTCGTTCCGGTGGGTCACGATCGTGTCGCCGGGAAAGAACTCGGTGATGCGCGCGCGGTTCCAGGCCCAGACCAGCCCGACGGTCCCGATGATCCGGGTCTGACGATTGAAGCTGTGCCAGGCGTCGAAGAACGCAGTCGCCGTATAGACATCCAGCTCGGTGACGACGGTCTCCGGGAACGGGACCTCCTCCCACTGTTGGGTGACGGAGACGCTGGACTTGCCGCCGCTCACACCGAAGCCGAACGGTCGTCGCCACCACGGCCACCACAGGACCCCGGCGCGGGGCCCGAAGCTGAAGCGGTCCACCGAGCAGGAGACGATGGCCAGCTGGTCGCAGGCCACGGATTCGAGCTGCGGGAAGTCCGAGGCCGTCGGCCCGCCGAAGAGCCAGAACGCGGCCTTCCCGCGCTCCTTCGGTGCCCCGATGTTCGGCCAGTAGGAGGTGCTCGGTTTCCCCTGGTTCATGATCTCGACCAGCGACAGGCTGCCGAGTGGCTGACCGACCACTCGGGAAGTGGCGGCTCGGACCGGCGGCTTGCCGCGATTGAGCAAGTCGAGAACGGTCGTGTCCCGGATGGATGCCCCGGCGTCCTGCGCGAACGCCCTGGGAGCCGAGACGAAGAGAACCCCGGCGAAGACCAGTAGCAGGGAGCGCCTCACGGATCGATTTCTAACGAGACTCGCCGGATCTCAGCGGTGGCGTGCCCGCCTCCGTAAGGACCTGGTCGATATGCTGCCAGCGCCCCTCGAGCGACATCCCCACGAGGGAGGCGATCTGCTCCGACCACGCGAGGCCCGCGACCGTGAAGTTGTCTTCCGCGTGCGCCAGGAATCGATCCGAGAACTGCTCGAAGGAGAACTCTCCTTCGTGGACCCAGAGCGCCCATTGTTTGACCGAGTGGACGTAGTCCAGAGGGTGCCCCTTGAACACGCCGTCCTCGATCAGCTTCCGCCCGGCCTTGAGGATGTTGGCCGCCGGCGCGTACTGGATCTGCAGCTGCTCCTCGGCGATCCGGAACACCTGGTTCATGGACGGCGGCTGCTTCAGGAACTCGAGGCAATAGGCGTTGAGAACCCGTGTGACGGGGTTTCGGGCCGCGAGCTGCGTGATCTCCTGCTCGAGGGCCAGCCGCGCCTGATCGCGGATCACGAGCGGCTCCACCACGATGCCGGATCCGTTGAAGCGAATTGGCCCGTCAGAGTTCATCTGTAGCTGAAAGGCCTTGCCCGTGGACTCACCCAGGCTGCGCAGAAATCCCTTGACCCCGACCTCTTGCCCTGACCGGCCGGTCCCGCGGCCGGCAAGGACAGGAGCTGCCGCCGCGTCAGGGTGGGGACCCGAGACCACCAGAGCATTCCCCGCTTCGTCGTTGGTCAGATACCAGGACCCTCCAGCGGGCGGCGAAGACAGGCCGAGCGCCCCGTCGCCCCCGGAGCCGGGGCCGGAAAGCGTGATATCGAAGACGTCGATCATCATGTACTGGGTCGCGCCGTCGTGCGCGCCGACGTCGTCCGGCAGGCTGGTGTTCAGTAAGGCACGGATCTCCGGCTGGACCGCCCGCGAGTCCTGCTGGGCGGCGCCGTTCCCCGGGGTGACCCAGAGGAGGAGTGGGACCGCGGCGAGGACGCACTTCCGCCGCGAAGAGAGGCTGCGCATTGGCTAGGCTCCGAAAACGGGGATCTACCGCCGGGCGCCGGGTCCGACGGACATCTCGAAATACGTGGCTCACGACCGCTGCGGCTCACTCCTCGACCGCCCACGCCCCTAGACTTCCGTCCGCGCCCCTGAGAGTTTTCCCGCCCTCGAAGTCGCTGCACCCTGAACCTACGCAGTCAGAGGCAAACTGACGATATGACTACGCCAGCAAGAGTCGCCATCACGGGGGCCGCAGGAAACATCGGGTACCAACTCGCGTTCAGGATCGCGTCCGGAGACATGCTCGGGCCGGACCGCCCCATCATCCTCCAGTTGATAGAGATTCCGCCGGCGCTCGACGCGCTGAAGGGCGTCGCCATGGAGCTCAACGATTGCGCCTTTCCGCTACTCCACGGCGTCGAGATGACGGCCGATCCGAACGAGGGGTTCCAGGGTACGGACTTCGCGCTGCTCGTCGGTGCCAAGCCGCGCGGCCCGGGCATGGAGCGGGGCGACCTCCTCGCCGACAACGGCCGCATCTTCGGGCCGCAGGGCCGGGCTCTCAACGCCCACGCGTCGAACGACGTTCGGGTGCTGGTGGTGGGGAACCCCGCCAACACGAATTGCATGATCGCGGCGTCGCACGCTCCGGATCTGGATCGCCTTCAGTTCACGGCCATGACGCGACTCGATCACAACCGCGCGATCAGCCAGCTGGCCGAGAAGACCGGGGCGCATTCGACCGCGATTCGCCGGATGACCATCTGGGGCAACCATTCGGCCACGCAGTACCCCGACATCAGCGACTGCACGGTGGACGGCGCTGCGGCGCCGACTCTGGTCGACGAGACCTGGTACCGCGACGAGTTCATCCCCACGGTGCAGAAGAGGGGTGCCGCCATCATCCAGGCGCGCGGCGCTTCCTCCGCGGCTTCCGCTGCGTCTGCCGCGATCGACCACGTCCGGACGTGGGTGCACGGCACCCCTGAGGGGAACTGGACGAGCATGGCCGTCGCGTCAGACGGCAGCTACGGCATCGATGAAGGCCTCGTGTACTCCATGCCCTGCACGTGCGCGGGTGGCGTGGTTGAGGTCGTTCAGGGGCTCGAGATCGACGACTTCAGCCGTGAGCGCATGAGCGCGACGGAGGCGGAACTCCGTGAAGAGCGCTCAGCCGTCCAGGAACTGCTCGGCTGACGTTCCGCAGCGGTCACCCGACCGTGAGCGCCGTTGGGGTGGCCGACCGGTAGTGATGCCGGTCGGCCGGCGCACCGGTGGCTACTCGACCCAGTCGCGCAGCTGTTCGACGCCGTCTGCCTCGAGCTGGACGAAGAAGGCGTAGCCGTCCTCGAGCGGTTGATCCAGCCGTTCGGTCTCCCGAAGAACTTCCTCGCCGTCGAGATAGACGGTCCATTCGATGCTGGCCCCGACGGGCGGGTCTTCGATACCGATCTCGAAGTAGACGTACGTGTTCGGCCCGATGTCGACCGTGCGGAGGTGCTGGCCGGCGCCCAACTGCTCTTCGACGTACTTGGCCTCTTCCGTATCATCGGACTCATCGTATTGCGAGAACGAGGCAAAGAAGCTCGCAGGCTCGCTGACCTTCACGTCGACGGTGAGCTCTCCAGCTCCGCCGCCGAACGCCACCGCGGGGACGCGGTCCAGCTCCTCCAGATCGCCAGCGCCGCCCGAAAAGGACATCCAGACGAGCGCCGCAACGACGCTGAAGGCGCCGAAGATCAGTTTTTTTGCCCCCCACTGAAGCAGATTCCCCATCATCCCCCTCCCGTTCGCCCCTCCGCACGGGGAGAGGCCTGACCCGGCGTCCGAAAAGGCAAGTATGGCGCCAAAGAACCGGGTTCCGGGTCTTTCGGCTTCCTTCGCGCCGGTGCATGGTATTCGGCCGGAACACCCGACTCCAAAACGAGGCAGGACCATGCGCCATTCGAAGCTCCTCGTCGCCGTGGGGGCGTTTGCCCTGGCGGGCCCCGCTCAGGCTCAGGATCACCTCCTCGACCGGGTCGAGGCCGAAGTCGCCTCGATGGAGAAGCTGACCCAGGTGATGGTGGACAAGATCTTCTCCTTCTCGGAGCTCGGGCAGCAGGAACTCGAGACTTCGGCCTACATCACGGACATTCTCGAGGAGCACGGGTGGGACGTCGAACGCGGCGCGTCGGGGATCCCGACCGCATGGTTCGCCCGGTGGGGTTCCGGCGGGCCGGTGATCTCCTTTGGCAGCGATATCGATGGCATCCCGAAGGCCAATCAGAAGCCCGGCGTCGCGTGGCACGAGCCGCTGGTCGAGGGCGCGCCCGGGCATGGGGAGGGACATAACTCCGGGCAGGCGGTGAACGTGACCGCGGCCCTGGCCCTTCAGAAAGTCATGCAGGACGAGGGGATCGAGGGTACGCTCGTTCTGTGGCCAGGGGTCGCCGAGGAGCAGCTCGGCAGCAAGGCGTGGTTCGTCCGGGACGGCTATTTCGACGACATCGACATGGTCATGTTCACGCACGTGGGGAACAACCTCGGCGTGACCTGGGGTCAGGCCAGCGGGACGGGTCTGGTGTCCGTGGAGTTCAGCTTCGCCGGCGAGGCCGCGCACAGCGCCGGGGCGCCCTGGCGTGGCCGGAGCTCGCTCGACGCCGTGGAGTTGATGAACATCGGCTGGAATTTCCGGCGCGAGCACCTGCACCCGAACCAGCGATCGCACTACGTGATCACGACGGGCGGCGATCAGCCGAACGTCGTGCCGCAGGTGGCATCTGTCTGGTACTTCATCCGCGAGATGGACTACGAGGACATCCAGCGTAACTATGACATCGCGGTGAAGATCGCGGAGGGCGCCGCGCTGATGACCGACACGGAGATGACCTACCGCGTTCGCGGCGCCGCCTGGCCGCGGCACTTCAACAAAGTCATCGCGGAGCGGATGTACACGCACGTCGAACAGGTGGGACTCCCGGAGTGGAGCGAAGAAGACCAGGCTCTGGCCCGCGCCGTTCAGCTGGTCGTCGGAAACGACTCGACTCCCGGTCTCGCGACGGAGCTGGACGAGATCGGGGCGCCGCAGGAGAACCGACGGAGCGGCGGATCCGACGATATCGGCGACATCAGCTGGACCGTCCCGACGGTGACCATGCGGTTTCCGTCGAATATTCAGGGTCTGCAGGGACATCACTGGTCGAGCGCGATCGCCATGGCGACGCCGATCGCACACAAGGGCGCGACGGCCGGGGCGAAGGTGATGGCGCGCACGGCGCTCGACTTCTTCCTCAACCCCGAGCTGGTGGAAGAGGCGAAGGAGTATTTCGCCGAGCAAACCGCGAATCAGACGTACCACCCGTTCATCACTGCCGAGGATCCCCCACCGACCGACCTGAACGCCGGCATCATGGCGGAATTCCGACCTCTCCTCGAGCCGTTCTACTACGATGAGACGAGGTACGACTCGTACCTCGAGCAGCTCGGCATCACGTATCCCACCCTCCCGGCCACGGGCGCGAATGACGGCGACGCGGCCGGGGGAGCGGGCGCCGAGGGCGCCGACATGAAGGCCAGCGGAGGTCCCCGGAGGGACTGATCCCCTCGTGAGCCGCGCGTTCGCGGTCCCTGTCTGGATCTCGATCTCCGGGACGCCCGAGCTCTCAGGCAGGGGGACTGTGACGGAAGAGGAGCGAGTCGGCGTGGGTCGCGGAGTTGGAGATCGCCCGGGCCGACCTCGCACTGGAGCGAGCGGAACGTCGGGAGGCCCTTGAACCAGATCTGCTCGAGCCCTGAGGCTCAGCCGCGCAGGATCTTCCACATCGGACCCCCGAACACCGACACGCACGCGGCCGCCGTGATGATGCCTGGCAGGAACGCGCCGACGAGGAGCATCGCCTCGCCCGTGTGAGCCGCCTCTTCCGCGATGAATGCCGCGCCGACCGGCACGAGCAGCAGACAGGAAACGGCGACCCCGAGGATCCCGGCCGTCTTCCCCCGCGTCAGGGCGACGACGCTCACGATCAGCCCGAGCATCAGACCCCCGGTGACCGCCACGTGCCAGCCGACGCGATAGTCGTAGGCGCTCACGAACAGGTAGAGCACCAGAATCGATGCGACGTTACAGGCGACCGTCCAGCCGAGTAGGGCTACGCGGCGCGGGCTCAGGTCCGATCGAGCCGTGGCTCCCTCGAACCGCTCGGCCATGGAACGTCCGCTCAGAGCCACGAGCAACGTGATCGAGGCGGTCAGCGCCACCTCCGGCGCGCCGACCGCGATCTGAGGCGTCGCCACCAGTACGCCGGACCACGGCAGGACGGCGACCGCGGCACCGAGCGCCACCCAGCGGGCCCACGCGACTTCCCGGATGAGGCCGATCGCGGTAAGGACGATCGGAACCAGGAGCAGCCGCATCGCCGACGCGAATCGATCCGGGCCCGATAGCCCGGTCTCGACCGTCGTGACGATCAGCCCGCCAAGTGACAGGAGAGCCAGGACAGCGGCGACTTTTCGAATGTGGATCATCGCGTTTTCCTTGCCGGATTCGCGAGGCGCGTCATGCCCCGGCATCGGTCGGCCCCGGGGCCACGGCCGCTTCCCCAATAATGACGCGGCAACCCGCCCGATACGCACACCTACCCGCGACGCCCCTCGCGGTTCGGGACTTGCACCGATCGCGCCCATGCGGGCCCTGAGCTTGGGGGTGGCGGAGGAGGTCAGGTGGACATGAAACGGTGGATCGGACGGGTAGCGCAGACGGGAGCGCTCGTCATCGTGAGCGCTCTGTGGTCGACGGCGTGTGGCGGAACGGAGTCGGAGGTCCCGCAGCGCACGGATCGAGAGCGCGACAGCCTGATCGCTCAGTCGGCACTGCCCCACGCCTCTGGGGTCGGGGCGGCGCTGCGTGCTCAGGACAAGGGCGACGCGATCAACGCCAGGATCGACTCCATCGCGAAGTCGGTGCCCTAGGCGGCCAGAATCCAGCCGGTGTTCTCGTCGGTCCGGCCCTCGCCTGTACGGACCGGACCGACGAACTCGTCTCAGGGCTTCCGCGGCACCTCGATCGGGTCGCCGACGGCGGGCCGCAGACCCGCTGCGGTGATCCGATCCTCGAACGCGGGCATCCGGTCCGTCAGCAGCTCGTTGATTCGTGCGACCGCGTCCGGAAGCGCCTCCCACGTGCTCTCGATCATCCACAGCTGATCTGTCGTCGGAGCGCCCGACCAGTTCTGCATGGCGCCCGCCCGGCCCGCCTGGCTGGCGCGGCCGAGCTCACGGCCCGCCTCACGCAGCTCTTCGAGTAGCTCGTCCGCGGCCTCCTCGAGCGCCGACCGGCCGTCCTCATCCAGCTCCGAATCGCCGATCGCCTGCTTCACACTGTTGACCCGCTCCGTCATGGCCTGAAGACGCTGTCCGGCCTCACGCATCGGCTTCTGTAGCTGGTAGATCTCCATGAGCGCATCCTGACGCGCCATGAGATCCGCGCGAGACGCGTCCCGCCTGGGGTCCAGCCGGACTTCGAGGTCACGGGTCTGGGACTGCTCACCGACGGTCAGTCGTGCCGTGTACGTGCCAGGGAGCACTCGGGGGCCCGCGCCCGGAGGGGCGCCCCCGCGGAAACCGCCGCCCCCGCCACCCTCCGCTTCGAAAGCCGGCTCGATGCGGAAATCCCAAACGACCTCCTGGATGCCGGTCTCGTTGCTCGGTTCGAGCGTCCGGATCACCGCGCCGGAAGAATCGAGGATCTCGAGCGTGAGCCCTTCCGCGGCGGGTCGCGCGACGTCTCCGTTCGCCCCGTCGCCCGCGTTCGGACCGGCCGCGACCAGGTTGTCGGCCGAATCCATCTCGTCGGTCGTTACCGTCGCTGAGGCGTCGAGCGGCTCTCGCAGGAAATACCTGATTGGCACGCCCACGGCCGGGTTGTCCGCCACGAAGACGGCGGGCTGGAAGGGCCAGTCCATCCCCATCGACCACATGGTTCCCCTCCGGGATCCGAAGAGGTGCGCGTCCTGCGCCAGCATCTGACCCGACAGCTCCTGGAGCGGGGTGATGTCGTCGAGGATCCAGATGCTCCGGCCGTGCGTGCCGATCACGAGGTCGTTGTCGCGGGAGTGAATCACGATGTCGTCGACCGCGACGGTGGGCAGATTGTTGTTGAAGGACGCCCAGCTCGCACCCGCGTCGACGGACATGAACACGCCGACCTCGTTTCCGATGAAGAGCAGGTTCGGGTTCTTCGGATCTTCCCGAATCACGTTGACCGACCAGCCGTCCGGGAGGCCGTTCGTGATCGACCGCCAGCTGTCACCGTGGTCGTCGCTCACGAACGCGTATGCGGCGTAGTCGTCGTTCCGGTGACCGTCGAACGTGACGTAGACCCGGCCGTCGAGGGCGTAGGACGGTTCGATTCGGCTCACGTACGTGCGAGGCGGGACCCCGGGGAAGCGGTCGATCGCGTTGGTCCACGTCGACCCGCCGTCACGGGTGATCTGTAGATTCCCGTCGTCGGTCCCCACGTACAGCGTATTCGGGTCGTGCCTGGACTCGCCGAACGCGGTGATGTTGCCGTAGGTCGAGATCCCATCGTTTCTCGACAACGTTTCGTCCGTCACGACGCGACCCATGATCGGCATGGTGTCGCGATCGATCGCCCTGGTGAGATCCGGACTCGCCTCTTCCCACGTCGTGCCGCGGTCGCGGGTCCGCATCAGGTGGTTGCCGCCCAGATAGACCGTGGCCGGGTCATGGCTCGAGATGTGGATCGGCGAGTTCCAGTTGAACCGATACCGCCGCGGCTCATCGTCCTCCGCCTCGTCGCCGGTGGGGCGGGGGACGGGGCGGAGGGACTGTGACTCACGAGTCGCCACGTCGACCCGCGCCATGTTCCCACCCTGCGATTCCGAATACATGATGTTCGGGTCGGTCGGATCCGGCTTGTTGTAGAAACCGTCCCCGAACCACATGTGCGTCCATTCGCGGTTGCGCGGCCCCCAGGTCGACTGCGTCCGGTGCGGCGCGCACCAGTTCCCGTTGTCCTGCAGGCCGCCACAGACCTTGTAGGGCTCGCTCATGTCGACGCCGATCTCGTAGAACTGGCCGATCGCCATGTTCGTGATGGCCCGCCAGGTCTTCGAGCCATCGCGTGAGAACGCGAGACCCCCGTCGTTCCCGTCGATCAGATGGTTCGAGTCGTGCGGATTGATCCACAACGCATGGTGATCGGAGTGGATCTGGTCGGTCGAGTTGCCGGGCCACCACGTCCGTCCGCCATCGTCTGACGCAGACTCCTGCACGCCCCCGAGATAGATCCGGTCCGGGTTGTTCGGGTCGATGCGAATGAGCGAAAAGTACATCGGCCGCGGGTTCCGATCGCTCATCATCTCCCACGTCTGGCCGCGATCCGTCGACCGGTAGACGCCCCGGCCTTCGGGCGCTTCGACTACGGCATAAACGAGGTTTCCATCGCGCCGGTACACGTCCAGCCCGATCCGTCCGAGCTCGCCCTCCGGCAGCCCGTTCTCGAGCCGGGTCCAGGTGTCGCCGCCGTCCGTCGTGCGCCAGATCCCGGATCCGCCGCCTCCGGCCGCGAAACCGAAACCGGTGCGCTGCCTCTGGTAGGTGGCAGCGAAGAGCGTGTTCGGATCGTTGTGGTCCATGACGAGGTCGATGACGCCAGTGTGCTCATCGATGTAGAGGACGTTTTCCCAGCTCTGACCGCCATCGGTCGTGCGGAAGACGCCTCGCTCTGCGTTCGGTCCCCAAAGGTGTCCGACGGCACCGACGAACACGACGTCGGGGTTCCGCGGGTCGATCTTGATGCGCGCGATGTGACGCGTGTCCTCGAGCCCCATGTGGGTCCAGGTTCGGCCGGCGTCGGTCGACCTGAACACCCCGATGCCCCAGGGGGAGGACTGTCGGTTCTGAGGCTCGCCCGTCCCCACCCAGACCACGTTCGGGTTCGAGGGGGCGACGGAGACCGCCCCGATCGACGCGGTTGGCTGATCGTCGAAGATGGGGTCCCAGGTCATGCCATCGTTCTCGGTCTTCCAGACACCGCCCGCCCCGAGCCCGACATAGAAGATCCTCGGGTCGCTCTCGACGACCGCGAGGTCCGCCACCCGTCCGCCCATGATCGCCGGCCCGATTTCGCGGAATTCGAGGCTGGAGGCGGCCTCGGCCGCCATCTCGGATACACTCTGCGCCCGAGCCGGAGCGGCGAGCGTCCCGGCCAGCAGGAGGACGGCGAAGAGCGAGGGAAGACGGAAAACGGAAGTAGCCTTCGGCAACGTTACCATCATGGACCTCCGGGAGGAGCCTGCGGACGAACGATGACCACAGCGATCAACCTCCGTCCCCCTGGTCGGGGGCCGCAAGACGTCAGGCAGGCGCCTTCAGGAAATGACGACGACGGTGTCGGCGTCTAAACTGAGTCCGGTCGAACCCGATACGTGTCCGTCGTCGACGGCGGGTTCGCTGACCGACCATTCGCCGGGAAGGAACCATGAGGACAGAACTGAACAGGATCGCTCGACTCGCGACGCTTGCCGTGATCGGCGGGATTCTTCTCGGCGCGCTGCCGGGCGTCGTGGCCGCCCAATCGTGGACCGCGGAGGAGCGCGAGACGCTGCTCGATGCCCTCGAGGCGAGCGCGAAAGATCTCATGACCAGCATCGACGGCCTGTCTGAGGCTCAGTGGACCTTTCAACAAACGGCCGATCAGTGGTCGGTCCAGCAGGTGACGGAACATCTGGCGTTGACCGAAGAGCTCATCGGTGGGCTGCTCGCCGGGCTGGGATCTGGCGACAAGGTCGACACCTGGCGCGAAGGGCGCGCCGAGATCGACGCGATGATTCGCGAAGGTCTTCAGGACCGGAGCCAGCGTTTCCAGGCACCCGAGTCGGTGACGCCGATGGACAACTACGATAGCCGCGAGGAGATGCTCAAGGCGTTCAAGGACTCGCGGACCGGCGTGATGGAGCTCGTGAAGTCCACGGACATCGATCTGCGGGCGTACACGGGCGAGCATCCGGCGTTCGGGGCCATCGACGGCCACCAATGGGTCCTGCTCCTGACGTCGCACGTGTGGCGTCACCTGGATCAGATCGCCGAGGTGAAGGCCGACCCCGGGTATCCGTCCCACTGACGCGAGATGTTGATCCCCCCTCCGGCACCGGAGGGGGGGTCGTCAGCGCTCGACGACCGGAAGCTCGATCCGAGAGCCGTCATCGCCACCGCGGGAGACCCCGAGCGTCGTGGCTCCGTCGGCGGGTAGCAGGTCGAACGTGTTCGCGTCCGCGCCCGCGATGGCGACCCGGAGCCGGTGACCTTCGGCGATGACGGCGGCGATGGGCCAGAGCTGAAAGTCCACCTCCATCATCTCGCCGGGCGTTACCGGCTGAGCGTCGACGCGGGCGAACGAATGGTAGGGGACGCCTTCGTCGAAATGCGGATTCTCGACGGTCTTCCGGTGGACGAGTCGGAGCCCGCCCTCGGTGAGGTAGCGGCTGCGGCCGTCAGGAGCCACGTCCTCCAGATAGACGAACACCGCGCCATCGGATCGGTCGGTGGCGAGCCTCAGCCTGACGACCGGGGTACCCGCGAGATCTACCGGCTCGGACATTGGAGCCGTCGTGTACGTGAGCATTCGGGCATCCATCGCGGCCCGATCGTCCAGCCGCAACACCGGCTCGCCCATCTGCGTCATCCACCGGTTGTTCGACCCTGTCGAGACGGCCGGGTCCACGGCGTAGTCATCCGTGTCGACGGTACCGGGCTCCCCCGCGAGCGATCCGCCGGCCCTGAAGTGGAGCGTTCTGGTGCGAACACCGTGGGGCGGCCAGACGTCGCTTTCACGGAAGGCTTCCTCTCCGAGCATCCAGTAGCGGAGAGGAGCCCACTGGTCGACCCCGTTGTCCGCGCCCTTGAGGTGATGATCGAAGAACTGCAGACGCAGGTTCGCCTGCTCGTCCGTGGACGGGGTGGGTGCGACAGGCGTGTCTGACACCCGGAACGGGCTCGCCGCGGCGCCACCCCCGTGGTTCGTGGCCATCAGCACGACGCTCTGGGGGTTATCGAAGTGCCGAAACCGGAGGAGGGTTCCGTCCGCGGTCCCGGCGTCGAGCCAGCTGGTCAGCACCAGCATGGGCACGCCGGACGCCTCGATCTCGTCCTTCCAATAGATCGGAGCGAGGGCATCCCACGTGTGTCCCTCGCCGACGGCGTCGTCGCGAAACTCGCTTCCGACCACCGTCTCGAAGACGTCGGCGTTCGCCTCGTGCTCGCCGAGCGCGGCCGCCAGGAGCGATCCGTCGGCGTCCTCGTCCGCACGTCGGATACTCCGGCCCAGACGCTCCACGTTGTTCTCGTCCATCCACCCGACGAAGCTCCCCCAGAGCCTCATGAACGAGCTCGCGAGCATGCCGTAGGGCCTGACCGGACTCACGTAGGTATCGAAGTCCGACCAGCCCGGGATCACGGCCTTGACCGCGGGGTGCCCTACGGCCGCGAGGAGCTCGGCGGTCGTGCCAGAATACGACGTTCCGTAGGCACCGACATTGCCGTCTGACCACGGCTGGCCGACGGCCCACTCGACGACATCGTACGCGTCACGGACCTCATCCGGCCCGTATTCGACCGACCGTGAACCGAACGAAGCCCCGCTGCCGCGCGCATCGACCTTGACCACCGCGTACCCGTTGTCGAGGAAGAACCGGTCGAGCGGTCCGAGCGAGGGGATCTTCTCACCGGTTGTCGGATGCTCGTGCGAACGGCCATAGCGGGTGAGTTCGAACAGAGCAGGGTACCGGGATCCCTCCCGTCCCACGGGCAGGTTGATGTCTACGGCGATCCGCGTCCCGTCTCGGGTCTCCACGTAATGCGCGGTCGACCTGATGCCCTGTGCGACGATCGGGGACGCCGCCATGGCGACGCCCCCGATCATCAGTGTCGCGATCGCGAAGGACCTCAACGGGCTAACCGCCCTGCGAGACCGTTCGACGCGGTTGATCGTCATGCGTGCCCCAGCGCTCGAACCAGCTTCGCAGATACAGCTGCGTCCGGAGGAAGTTGGACGGCGTGCTGCTCGTACCGTGCCATTCGTTCTGGAACCGGAGCATGGCAGTCGGCACTCGCTCCATCTTGAGTGCCTGGTAGTACTCTTCGGTCTGCGGCATCGGTGTCCGGAGATCGTTCTCTCCCGTCATGAGCATCGTGGGTGTCGTCACGTTCCCTACGTACATGAGCGGGGAGCGTTGCAGGTGCTCGGTGGGATCGTCCCAGGGGAAGTGCTCGAAGTTCCGGTACCAGCCGGGACCGTCCGTGGTGCCGACGAAGGACAGCCAGTTCGTTACGGGACAGTTGGCCGACGCGGCCGTGAACCGATCGGTGTGCCCTACGACCCACGAGGTGAGCACGCCGCCGCCGGAACACCCGTAGACGAACATGTTGCTCTCGTCGATGTAGCCGCGCCCGACCACTTCGTCGACGCCGGCCATCAGGTCGTCGAAATCCTTGGACGGATACGCGTTCTTGATCGCGTTGCCGAAGTCGGTGCCATATCCGGCGCTGCCGCGCGGGTTGGTGTACAGCACCACGTACCCGTTCGCGGCATGCTCCTGCCACCCGTAGTTGAAGCCGACACCGTACATGCCGTGCGGTCCGCCGTGGATCGAGAGCATGAGGGGGTATTTCTTCGAGGGGTCGAAGTCCGGCGGCTTGACGATCCAGCCCTGGATGTCCCAATCGTCGACGGACTTGTACCAGATCTCCTCCACCTCGCCGAGCGTGAGGCCCGTGAGCAGATCGTCGTTCACGTGAGTCAGCTGCGAGACGCCCGCCGCCTCGTCGAGATCGAAGCCGACGATGTCCCCGGGCTCGTGCGGGTCGGACCGGAGGCCGACGGCACGACCACCGTTCGTGAACGAAGACAGAGTCAGCAGGTGATTACCGGTGGTCACCTCGGTGACCCCCCCATTGAACGACGCGAAGTGGAGATTCCGCGTTCCCTCGCGACTGACGTTGAAGTACACGCCGCTCCCGTCGGGCGCCCACCGAAGCTGCGGGCTTCCCCGCAGGCCCCGGTCGAAGTCGCCGGAGATCTGCCGAACTCCCGATCCGTCCGGGTTCATCACGTAAATGTGAGAGTTCCGGTACGTGTCGTCATTCCAGTCCTGGCCGGAATAGGCGATCAGGCTGCCGTCCGGTGACGGATACGCGCCGCCGTCCGGACCTCGCCGGGTGGTCACCTGCCGAATCGAGCCCGACGCGACGTCGACCGCGTAGATCTCGGACTCTCGCCAGTTGTATTCGGCGTCCTCTTCGCGGAGCGAGGAGAAGAAGATCTCCGCTCCATCGGGGGTCCACTCGGCGCCGCGGTGGTTCCACGAGCCGTTCGTGAGCTGTCGTGGCGTTCCGCCATCCGCGGGGACGACGAAGATGTGGGTGTGACCCTGGTCGATGAACCCGCGGCGATCCTGTCGATAGTCCATCCGCGTGACGATCTTCGGGCCCTGCGTCCACTCGGCCCCGTCCGGCCGCCCGGGCATGTCGACCGTCCAGCTCTCGGCGTCCTCGACGAGCATCGAGAAGGCGATCTGCGTCCCGTCCGGCGCCCAGCGCAGCCCTCCCGGAGAGCTCTCGAGCCGCGTGACCTGTGTCGCCGCGCCCTCGGCGTCCATCCATCTCACGAAGATCTGCGATCCCTCCGGGTCGCCGTCGGCCGTATAGGCGATTCGCGTCCCGTCGGGCGACCAGATCGCGCCGGACCCGTCGACCAGCTCGCGCTTGCGGCTGCCGTCGGAGTTCATGATCCAGAGGGTCGAGCGCCAGCGGTCGTTGATCTTGTCGATCCAGCCGCGCGTGTAGATCACCTGACTCCCGTCGGGCGAGATCTGCGGGTTCGAGACCCGCTCCAGATCCATGTACATGTCGAGGGAGAGGCTCTTGGGGGCGCCGTTCTGCGCGACCACGGGGGCGGCGCAGACGAAAAGAGCGACGAGGGCCGGCGCGAATGCGGAACGTACAGCGGAACGCATGGATACCTCCAGGTCGTCAGGCCATGCGCGGACACTACGATTCGTAAGGCGCGCGCGCGGGCTTCCACAGTGGGGTGTGAAAGCTGGGTTATCCGGAGGGTGCCGGCCAGACCCGGCTCAGGGCGTGAGCGGCCAGAAGATCGGCAGGAGGAGAACCGTTACGAGCAGGCAGATGATCGTCAGCGGCAGCCCGACCTTGATGTAGTCCGTGAACCGGTACCCGCCGGGGCCCATGATGAGGACGTTGGCCGGGTGCGCGACCGGGCTCATGAAGCTGGCGGAGGCCGACAACGCCACCGTCATCATCAGCGCGTGCGGGGAAAGCCCCAGATCGGCAGCGGTGTTCAACGCGATCGGCGCCACCAGGATGGCCACGGCCGCGGTGGGCATCACCTGGGCGCACATGGCGCTGAGGATGTAGAGGGCGGCCACCACCGCGATCGGGCCGAGGCCCCCGACGGTCCCGACGACGCCGCGCGTGAGCAGGTCGGCGGCCCCCGTCTCGCCGAGCGCGAGTCCCAGCGGCAGCATGCCGGCGATCAGGAACACGGCCTGCCACTCGATCGCCCGATACGCTTCGTCCATGGTCAGACATCGCGTGAGCACCATGAGCACGGCGCCAGTGACGGCCGCGATGTAGATCGGGACCCAGCCGGCGATGACCGAGCCCACGACGCCCGCCATCAGGAGTGCGGACAGGGGCGCCCTCCGGGTGAGCGGCACTTCCTCGACCTCCCCCGTGATGATCAGGAAGTCGGGATCGTCCGCTAGCAGCTCGAGCTTGCCCCGCGGGCCGTGGATCAGCAGCGCGTCCCCGAAGCGGAGCGGGAAGTAGCGGAGGTCGCGATACACGGTCCCGCCCCGCATCACCGCCACCACGTTCATCCCGAAGCGGTCACGAAAACGGACGTCCACGAGCGTCCGCCCGGCGACAGTCGATCGAGGCGAAAGCACCAGTTCGGCGAGGCAGACGTCGTCGGATTCGAGGTCCGCGAAGTCGCGCGTCGTGCTGGTGTCCACGGGCAGCCCCCAGAGTCCCTCGACGGTGTCGAGGTCTTCGGGTCGTCCCTTCACGAGCAGGCGATCGCCCGCCTCCAGCCGGTGTTCGGGCAGCGGGATCAGCTCCTTGGTCCCTCCCCGTTCGATCCCCATGATCCCGAGACTGAAGACGTCGCCGAGCCGGCTCTCCGAGAGCGTCTGCCCCACGAGGGGCGAGTCCTCGGGCACGCGGCAGTACATCAGGCGCCCCTCGATCTCGTATACCAGTGGGTCGAAGATCGGAGAGACCTCGAAGTCTGCCGATTCGCCGATCCGGTCGAGCATCTCGTTGTATCCGTGGACGAGCAGGATGTCGCCCTGGGTCAGACGGGTCGTCGCGAGATGGGTCCGCAGCGGGGCGCCGTCCCGCCAGACCGAGAGCACGAGGCACCCGCCGAACCGGTGCCGGAAGTCGAGGCCGCGCAGGGTCCGCCCGATCACCTCGGAGCCCTCGGATATGTGCACCTCGGCCAGACGGACCTCGTCGGAGATCAGTTCCTCGAGCGGCACCTCCTCCGTCTCGAGTGCGAGATACTCGCGTGCCCCGATCTCCCTCAACGAGTCGTCCGGTCCCTGGACGACGAGTCGGTCGCCGGCGGCAAGGAGGAAGTCGGGGGAGGGAGCCAGATCGGTCCGGTCGTCCCGGATGATCCCCATCACGTGGAGCCCCAGGGCGCCCTCCACCCGGGTCTCGCCCAGGCTCTTCCCCACGAGCGGCGAATCGGGCTGCACGTCGAGGGCGAACAACCGCTCCCGCAGACCGTAGACTTCGTCGAGCTCGACATCGTCCCGTCCGGCGCGGGCGTCGCGAACCGGGTCCCGCGATGGAAGAAGCCGGCGCCCGACCAGCGCCATGTAGAGAATGCCGGCGGCGACTACCGCCGTGCCGACGGGCGTGAAGTCGAACAGGGCGAACGTCTCGAAGCCGGAACCCGTCAGGGCCGCCGCGACCAGGATGTTCGGAGGGGTGCCGATCAGAGTGGTGAGTCCGCCGAGTAGCGAGCTGAACGCCAGGGGAATCAGCAGCTTCGACGGAGGGGTGTTCGTGCGGCGCGCCACGTCCATCACGACGGGGAGCAAAAGGGCCGCGACCCCGACATTGTTCATGAACGCCGAGAGGAAGGCGGCGACGAGCATGATCACCATGATCAGTCGGATCTCGCTGGCCCCGGCCACGCGGAGCACCTGTTTCCCCAGCATCCCCGCGACGCCGGTCCGGGAGAGTCCTCCGCTCAGGATGAAGACGGCCCAGACCGTGATGACAGCGGGATTACTGAATCCCGAGACCGCCTGCTCGGGCGTCAGGATGCCCGTCAGCGCCAGCGAGATCATCACCATGAGCGCGACCACGTCCACCCGGACTCGTTCGGTGACGAACAGGATCATGGCGGCAACGAGGATGCCCAGAACGACGGCGATGTCGACTGTCATGTGGGGAAGGTATCACGCGCCTCGCATGAGCACGTAGCTTCGAGGCATGTCCTTCACCACGCGTGTGCTGATCGGGCTCGTGCTCGGCCTGTTGATCGGCATCGCCCTGTCGCTGTACCAGGGCGACGCCGCGTTCGTTACGTGGATCCCGGCCATCGTGGAACCGATCGGCTCCATCTGGGTCAACGCGATCCGCATGACCGTGGTCCCGTTGGTCGTGTCGCTCCTGATGGTGACGATCGCCGGCGAAGGAAGCGACGGCGTAGCGAGCCTCGGAGCCAGGACGATGGCTCTGTTCGGGGTGATGGTAGCGGTCGGGTGTGCGTTCACGGTCGTGCTGGCGCCGCCCCTGCTCGGCCTCATCCAGATAGATCCCGCGACGGCGCAGGCGCTCAGGGAGACGACCGCCTCGGCGGCCGTGACCGAAGTCGGCCTCCCACCGTTCCGGGACTGGCTGGTCGGCCTCGTGCCGTCCAACCCACTGGCCGCCGCGGTGGACGGCGCGATGCTGCCGCTGATCGTGTTCACGGCGATCTTCGCGTTCGCGGCGCGGCGGATCCCGACCGAAAGCCGCGACGCGCTCGTCGGGTTCTTCAGATCGATCAGAGACGCGATGTTCGTCGTGATCGAGTGGGTCCTGGCGTTGGCGCCGATCGGGGTCTTCGCGCTGATGCTGCCGTTGGCCGCGCGGATGGGGGCGACGGCCGCGGGGGCGATGGGGTACGCCGTCGTCGTCGCCTGCGGACTGATACTGCTCGCCACCGCAGGGCTCTACCCGATCGCCGTGGCGTTCGGTCGCATCGGTCTTCGCGACCTCGCGCGGGCTCTCGGCCCGGTCCAGGCAGTGGGGTTCAGCACTCGCTCGTCTCTCGCATCGCTTCCGGCGATGTTCGCGGCCGTCGAACAGCTCAAGCTCCGATCTCAGGTCTCGGGGATGGTGCTTCCGGTGGCGGTCTCGGTCTTCAAGTGGTCCTCGCCGATCGGTCGCACGACAGGCACGTACTTCGTGGCGATGCTGTACGGGATTCAACTCGGGCCGGCCGAGTACGTCGCGATCGCGGGCGCGATCGGGCTGCTGAGCTTCTACTCCCCGGGGATCCCGAGCGGTGGGCTGCTCGTCATGACGCCCGTCTACATGTCGCTCGGTCTGCCCATCGAAGGGATCGGGATCCTCATCGCGCTCGACCTGGTCGTCGACATGTTCATCACGGTGGGGAACGTGACGGCTGACGTGGTCGCCGCCGTCTTCCTCACGCGCGCCGACCGCGGTCCGGCGGGGTCACCGGCCGGCACCGCCTGACGGACGGGTGCCGAGCCGGAAGCGCCTTCTAGAGCCCGCCTTCGTGCACCACTTCGCCGCCCACGATCGTATAGAGGACCTTCGCATCGAGCAGGCGAGCGGGGTCTTCGCGTCCGGCCACCATCAGGTCGGTATCGAAGACCGCGATGTCGGCCAGCTTCCCCGGCTCGAGCGTGCCCTTGAGGTCTTCCTCGAACGAAGCCCACGCCGGGTTCTTCGTGTAGGCTTCCATCGCCTCCTCGATCGTCAGGCGCTGCTCGGGAAACCACCCGTCGGCGGGTTCGCCACCCAGGGTCTGTCGGCTGACGGCCGCGTATAGCCCGTAGATCGGGCTCAGGAAGTATCGAGCCGCATTCGTCCCCGGACTGTCGCTCCCGAACACGAGGACCGCTCCGGCGTCCTTCAGGTCCCGAAACGCGTAGGCGCCTCGCGAACGCTCGCTCCCGATTCGCTCCTCCATCCAGCGCATGTCGTCGGAGATGTGATACGGATTCACCTCCGCGACGAGGTTGAGTTCTCCGAAGCGGTCGAAGTCGTCCTGATCCACCACCTGAGCATGGATCATTCGCCACCGGTGATCCGAGTCGATCATCTCGTTCTCCGCCAGCACGGTGTCGAACACGTCGAGGAGGATGCTCACCGCTTTGTCGCCGATCGCGTGCACGTGGGGCGGGATCCCGGTCGCGATCGATTCCTCGATGAGGATCTGGAGATTGCCCTTCGGGAACTCCGTGTAGCTCTGGTCGCGGCCGAGCGACAGCGCCAGGCCTTCGACCCCTTCGGGCAGCATGATCTGACGGACGATGCCGAAGTTCCCGGGGGCGTGGTCGTACTGCTCATAGAACATCGCGCTCGACCCACCCATGATGCCGTCCACCCACGCCTTGTAGCCGATGAACCGAAGCCAGTCGTCGCCAAACCCCCGCGAGATCCCGAGGCCCCCGGTGTGCGTCACGTTGTCGAGCGAGGGTCGGATGTTGATGCGGGCGGTCAGCTCCCCGCGTCGTTTGAGCTCCTGGTAGGCACGAAGCTGTTCCGACGAGGTGATGTCCTGGATGGTCGTGACGCCCCCTTCGCGAGCTTCCTGCAGCACCGCCCGGACCTCGGTCAGCCTCTGCTCGAATGACTTTGCCGTCATGGCGCCGCGCACGAGCGCCACCGCGGACCCGGTCAGGATCCCGGTGAGTCGCCCGTCAGCGTCGCGCCCGATCGTCCCGCCGGCGGGTACCGCGGTCGACTCGTCGATCCCGGCCAGCTCGAGGGCGAGGCTGTTGGCGAGAAACATCGAGCGATCGAAGCGGTTCACCAGGACCGGGTGATTCGAGGTCGTCGCGTCGATGAGGTCCCGGTGAGGTGTGAAGGGCCCTTCGGCCTGCCCGCTGGCGTCCCCCTCGCGCCCCGTGGATCCGGCCTCCCACTGCTCGTAGGCGCCCCAGTCGCCCCGGGTGATCCAGCTCCGCTCGGGCAGCCGGCCGGCCGCCCCCTCGATCCGCTCGGCGAAGGCCACCGGCTCGTGCACGTCCAGCAGGTTCACGCCGACGATCAGGGCTCCGGTGCCCTCGACGTGGACGTGCCCGTCGTTGAATCCGGGCGAAACGAACGCTCCACCGAGGTCGATCACCCGGGTGTCGGTGCCCTGGAGGGCGGTCGCGTCCCCGTTCGAGCCGACCGCCACGATGTGCTCGCCACGGATCGCGATCGCCTCGGCCGTCGGTCGCGCTTCGTCCATCGTGTGCACGTTGCCGTTGAGGAGAATCAAGTCGGCCGGATTGTCGGGCGTAGCGCGGCCACACGCCGCGACGACGGCCGATAGGAACAGGGCGGGGAGGAAGCGTCTGGACATGGTGACCTCGGGTGGTGGTGGCGGTTCCGGACGCTACCAGCGTCTTGCTCGTTTCGCACGGCCTCAAGACGTTGCTCCATCCCTCGAAGCCGCCGGAGTCACCGAATGGCCCAGACGAGCCCGCCCGACGCGACGCCTCCGGTGTATCCCGAAGCGCTTGCCGAGCTCGAGACCTTCGAGCTCCCGTCGCTCCGGCCTCGCGACCTCCTCGCTCACTTCGGGCCCGGAATGATCCTGATGATGACCGGGATCGGGACCAGCCACCTCGTCACCGCTCCGACGGCCGGTGGTCGGTTCGCGTACGCGCTGCTCTGGTGTCTACCGGTCGCCTACATCTTCAAGTACTACGGCTTCGAGATGGCCTTCCGGTTTACCAACGCGACCGGAAAGAGCCTGCTCGAAGCATATTCGACGGCGTGGAGGAAGTGGCCGCTATGGTACGTCCTGGTCACGACGATCATCCAGTGCGCGATCGGACAGGCCGGGCGCCTGATCGCGGCGGCCGCTGTCCTGTACTACCTGTTCTCGGAGGAGCTCGGTCTCGGACTGTCCCTCGAGATCTACGCGCTGGCTCTCGGCCTCCTGTCCGTCATCGTGATCCTGCGGGGCCGCTACGCGGTCATCGAAGGATCCGCGAAGTTTCTGGCGGGGGTGCTCGTGGCCTCGACGCTCGCGGTCTACCTGGTGCAGCCCGCGCCTCTGGCCGAGATGGGGCATTTCTTCCTGGTCGACTTCCCCGACGGATCCTGGCTCGTCATCGCGTCGTTCCTCGGGCTGCTCCCCACGGGGATCGACGTTTCGCTGCAGGCGTCCGAGTGGGGAAAAGCCAAGCGGGCAGGGATGAGCAAAGTCCGTCCGCGTCTCGAGAGGGCAGGATTGGCAACGCCGTTCGATCCGTTCGAGGGAGACCTGGACGATCTCACGATCGACGTCTCGAAGCTCTCACCCCACGCGAAGGAGTATTGCCGCCGCTGGTTCCGGATCGGGCTCTGGGACTTCCGCGCGGGTCACGTGATCTCGTTCGTGCTCGCCGCGATCTTCCTGCTGCTCGCCGCGATGTGGCTCTACCCCAGCGAGGTGTCCGGCACGCAGGTGATGGGCGAGATCGCCGGCATGTTCACGCTGAGCGTGGGACCCTGGATGATGGGGGTCTTCGTCGTCGGAGCTCTCGCGGCCACGTTCTCGACCGCCTTCAACTACTTCGACGGGTGGCCGAGAATCGTGGGCGCTTGCTGTCGGAACCTGTTTCGCGGCACGGCGCGTCTGAAGGGTGTCGCACGACGCGATCTGTCGACTCGCGACCATGTCCGCGTCTGGTACTCCGAGTACAACATCTACCGGATGACGATGTTCTACTCGTTGATCGCGTCGGTCGTCTTCATCGCCTTCGTGCCGCGCCCCGTGTTCCTGGTCCTGGTGGCGTCGGCCCTCGCGGCGTTCGTCGCACCCGTCATCTACTACCTGAACCTGTACTACTGCCTCCGGGTCATCCCGAAGGAGGACCGGGTCTTCTATCCGTCGCGCTTCGATCGCTGGTTCGGTGGGTTCAGCCTGTTCGTGTTCACGGGACTCACCGGGATTCTGATCGCGGCACGTGTCTTCGGGATCGCACTCTTCGGGGGGTAGGCCCTCAGTACAGGCCAGCGACCCGGGCTCGCTGCTGAACGAGGGCGAGCACCGTGTCGATCGTCGGGGTTTCGACTCCGACGAGACGCCCCAGCTCCTGCACCGCCGCGACCAGAGCGTCGATTTCCATCGGGCGGCCCAGATCGAGATCCTGGAGCATGGATGTGCGGTGCGCTCCCACTCCGGCGGCGCCGTCGATCCGGCGCTCGATTGACACGCGGAACCTCGCCCCCAGCGCCTCGGCGATCTCCTTGGCCTCTTCCATCATGGCCCGGGCCACGCCCCTCGTCCCCGGCTCGGTCGCGACCACGTCGAGCGTCTCGCCCGTGAGCGCGCTGATCGGGTTGAACGCGAGGTTGCCCCAGAGCTTGAGCCAGATCTCGTCCCGAATGGTCTTGATCGGCGCCTTGAGATCGGCCTTCTGGAGCGCTTCGCTCAGCCGAGTCACCCGGTCGGTCCTGTCGTCTGTGGGCTCTCCGAGCGTGAACCGGTTTCCGTACTCGTGGCGGATGACACCGGGCTCCTCGACGACCGTCGCCGGATAGACCACGCAGCCGATCGCCCGCTCGGGGCCGATCCCGTCCCACTGCGCGCCACCCGGGTCGACGGTTTCGAGGCGGTGGTTCTCCCACTCTCCCTCGAGACCGTAGAAGTACCACCACGGCACCCCGTTCGACGCCGTGACCACGGCGGTCTGCGGCCCCAGAAGCGGCTGCATGGCGTCCACGACGCTGGGGACCGAGTGTGCCTTGAGGGTGACGAGCACGTAGTCCTGCGGTCCGAGCGTCGAGGGGTCGTCCGTGCAGATCGGGCGCGCGACCCGCTCCTCCTCGCCGATGCGGAGCCTCAGGCCGTTCGATTTCATCGCCTCGAGGTGCGGTCCGCGTGCGACGAGGGAAACGTCTTCGCCAGCGAGAGACAGCTGCACTCCCAGATACCCGCCGATGGCTCCGGCGCCGTAGATGCAGATCCTCACGCCAGACCCAGCTGCTCGGCCATCCCGATCCGCCGCAGCTTGCCGGTGGGCCCCTTCGGGATCTCGTCAAGGATCAGCACGGTCTTCGGCACCTTGAAGCTCGCGAGGCACGCCCCCGCGAACTCGCGGATCTCCTCGGGCGTCGCCTCGGCCCCATCGCGGAGGACACACGCGGCCGCGACCTCCTCACCGAGACGCTCGTGCGGCACCGCGAACGTCACGATCTGCTGGATCGCCGGGTGGTCCATGAGGGCGTCATCGACTTCTCTGGGAGAGATCTTCTCGCCGCCGCGGTTGATGATCTCCTTCAGCCGCCCGGTGATCGTGACGTAGCCTTCCGCGTCCATCACCCCCTGGTCACCGGTCCGGAACCAGCCCGAGGTGAAGGCTTCGGCGTTCGCCGTCGGGTTGTTCTCATACCCGTCGGTCACGTTCGGCCCGCGGATGACGATCTCGCCGACCTCACCGGCCTCGAGGAGAGCCCCTGCCTCGTTCATGATCGCGACGTCCGGACCGGCTGCCGGCCCGACCGTACCGGGCTTCCGCTCGCCCGGCGGGAGCGGATTGCACGTCATCTGGTGGGACGCCTCGGTCATGGCGTATGCCTCGACCACCGGGGCGCCGAATACCGACTCGAGCTCGGCCATCACCTGCGGCGGAAGCGAGGACGAGGAGGACCGGATGAAGCGGAGTGCCGCGCGCTCGATCACGTCGCGGTTGCGCTCCGCCCGCGTCAAAATGGCCTGGTGCATCGTCGGGACCGCCGTGTAGTACGTCGGCCGGGCGTCGTCGAGCCAGGAGAAGAAGCGAAGCGCGTTGAACCCCGGGGTGCAGTAGATCGATGCACCGGCGCCGAGCGGCGCGAGCGTCGCCGCCATGAGACCGTGAATGTGGAACAACGGCATGACGTTCATGCACCGGTCGTCCGCGCCGAGCCCCAGCGTAGCCCGGATGTTGGCCGCGGAGGCGCACACGTTCCGATGCGCGAGCGGAACGATCTTCGGTCGCGAGGTTGTGCCGGACGTGTGGAGGACGAGCGCGACATCGTCGGCCGTCGCCCACCCGCCGTCCGCCGCGCCCGTCGTCCCGTCCCCGGTGAGCTCGAAGCGACCCGCCGGGGCGCCAGCGGGGATCCTGAGCTCGAGCACCGGGATCCCGAGGCGGGCCGCGCACGTCACCGCCTCTGAATCCGAGCCTTCGAGCACGACGAGCGCCTTCGCGCCCAGGTCGGCCAGGTAGAAGTCGTACTCTGCCTCGCGGTACGCCGGATTGAGGGGCGCGGTCGTCGCGGCGGAAGCGATCGACACGAACGCGGAGGCCATCTCGGGACCGTTGGGAAGCACGATGGCCACCCGGTCGCCCCGACCGATTCCCCTGGAGTTGAGTGCTTCGGCCGTGGACTCCACGAGATCGCGCAGTCCCGCATACGTGAGGGCGTCGCGATCGGGCGCTGCGAAGGCGATCGCGTCGTCGTCGCCGGCGAGTGCTTCACGAACCGTCCTGGCGTCCGACAAGCGGGTCCTCCGGGTGAGGGCGAGAGAGGGTCGACGCGACACGGGCCGAGAGTGGAGTTTACGGCACCCGTCGAGGACCCGCAGGAGCGAGACTACGGTGGCCAACGCCGGATCCGTAAGGAGCGAGTCGATGCAGAAGCGACATCGAACGAGCGGTCTGAACGCCGTGATCGGCGTGCTCGTCGCCACCCTGGTGGCAGCCTGTGGTGGGGAGGAGGCGCCACCGCGGGCCGGCGAGGCCGCTCCCATGAAACGGAATCAGGCGCTCTACGTGGAGATGCGCGACGGAGTCCGGATCGCGATCGACGTGTGGCTGCCCGAGGGACTCGAGCGGCGACAGCGGTTGCCGACCGTCATGCGCGCGACGCGGTACTGGCGCGCCCAGGCTCGGGTGGACGCGCCTCTCGAACAGGTGTCGAACTACGCCGAAGCGGGCCGGTTCAACGACGCCGGGTACGCGCTCGTCATCGTCGACGCGCGGGGGAGCGGGGCGAGCTTCGGCGAGCGGCGTTTCGAGCTCGCGGAGGAGGAGGTCCGGGACTACGGGGAGATCGTGGACTGGATCATCGCGCAGCCATGGTCGAACGGACGCGTGGGTGCGTACGGCGTCTCCTACGCCGGAAACACCGCGGAGATGCTGACCGTCAACAACCACCCGGCGGTGAAGGCCGTCGCCCCGCTCTTCAACGACTTTGACAACTTCGGCCACCTGGTCTTTCCGGGCGGCGTCCTGGACATCGGGTTTCTGGAGGGATGGTCCCGCTCGGTGGCGATGATGGATCAGAACGACATCTGCGGGCTCGCGGACGCGACGGACGATGAGTGCAACGATCTGCTGGACATCGTGACGGGCGTGAAACCGGTCGACGCGGACACCTCCGGCCTGCTCCTGATACAGGCGGTGGCCGAGCATGCCGCGAACACGGTGCCGTTCGAGTCGGCGCTCGAATACTCGTTCCGCGACGATCCGTTCGGCCCGTTCGGAGAGACGAACGTGGGGCACCGGCGGAGCCCGTCCGGCCACCTGCCGCAGATCGAGGCGTCGGGGGCCGCGATGTTCATCCGGGTCGGCTGGCAGGACGCCGCGACCGTGAACGGTACGCTCGGACGCTACAACACGATCGACAATCCGCAGCAGGTCTACATCGGTGCCTGGGACCACGGCGCGGGGAACGACACGGACCCTTTCCTCCCCGTCGACACCCCGGTCTCGCCAGACGCCGCGGAGCAGTTCGCTGGCCTGGTGGAGTTCTTCGACGCGCACTTGAAGGAGGACGGCACCGGGGTCACGCCGACCGAGATCAACTACTACACCATGGGCGCTGGCGAGTGGACCCGGACCGACGTCTGGCCACCCGACGGTTTCGAGACGCGGAGCTGGTTCTTCGGGTCGGAAGGGCGGCTCGTCGAAGAATGGCCGTCCTCGCCCGACGCTTCGGACTCGTACACGGTCGATTTCACCGCGACGACGGGCAGCCAGAACCGGTGGGCGACGAACGGCGGTGCCGGCGACGTGATCTACGGCGATCGAGCGCAGGAAGACGCGAAGCTGCTCACCTACACGAGCGCCCCGATGGCCGCCGACGTCGAGATCACGGGACATCCCGTCGTGACCCTGCACGTCGCGTCGACCGAGACCGACGGCGCGTTCATCGTCTACCTGGAGGATGTCGCCCCCGACGGGACGGTGGCGTATCTGACCGAAGGGCAGCTCCGCGCGATCACCCGCAGGGTCACGGATGACCCCCCGCTGTACCGAAAGTACGGACCACACCGAAGCGAGCTACGCGCCGACGCACACCCCCTCGTGCCGGGCCAGGTGGCCGAGATCGAGTTCGACCTGTGGGCGACGTCGGCCCTGATTCTGGAGGGCCACCGAATCCGCGTGGCGATAGCGGGCGCGGACGACGGCACGTTCCTGCGATACCCGAGGGACGGGTCGGTGCCGGTATTGACCGTCCACCGTGACGTCTCGCGCCCATCGCGGATCGACCTCCCGATGCGGGAGCGCCAGGTGAGTGGGCGAGGCCTGCGTCCCTGATGCGGGAGGCTCGTCGGCCGTCGCACCCGCCCGGTCTGGCGGAATCGCGCGCCCAGGACCATGGTTCACGTCCACGCGCGCACGGGAGGATGTATGCAGGTGCCGGTTCAGGCATGCGCGCCATGGCCGTACAATGCTTCCGATTCTTCTGGTAACGGGTGCGACATTCGCGGTCGGCATGTTGGTCGGCCTCGCCTATGGGAAATCCCTCATCAACGCCGTGCGTCGGTCGATGCAGACCGAGATCGATGGGCTCAACGAGTTGATCGCTCTCGAACGGCTCCGGGCCCGCAAGCGGCCGGGGGGACCCGCGGAACAGACAATGGAATGGCTCAGCACCATCCCGGGTGCCCTGATGACCCACCCCGCCCGCTCCTCGACGCGCGCGGATCACTGAGTCGGCTCGTCAGCTATTCGCGACGTTCTGCTTAAACGCGTCGAAGGGCCGCATCAGCCGATATCCACCTGAATGTCGCGCCAGTCTCCCTGCCGGAACCGAAAGACGCTGAGAACGCTCCGCGTCACGTGCCCCAGCACGATCGCCATCCAGATGTGGTGCGCCTCGAGAGTCGACACTCGCTGGATGATCCAGCACATCCCGAGCGGGATGATCAGCTGCGAGACGATGGAGATGTAGAGCGGGCTGCGGGTGTCACCCGTCCCCTGAAGCCCGCCGGTGTACGTCAACGCGACCGTGATGAAGAGGCCGGATACGGCCAGATAGGCCAGCAACTGGACGCCGATCTCGACGACGGCGGGATCGTCCATCCCGAATGCGTTGAGCAGAAGGCGCGGCATCGCCAGGAACAGGATGCCGATGAACGTGGCCACCGAGAGCCCGATGCGTGAGGCCACCCGGACCCCCTGTAGCGAGCGATCGGGTTGGCCGGCGCCGAGGTTCTGCCCCGCGACCGCGGCCGCGGCACCCATGAGACCCACCGAGGTCCACGTGACGAGGGAAAAGAGCTCGGTATAGCCGATCGCGTAGGCCGCCTGGGCCTCCCCACTCGCCTCGAGCGACCCGATGAACCGGAGAAGAAGCACGCCGCCGACGTTCATCGCGACGCCCTGAACGCCGGCCGGCAGGCCGAAACGGAACAGCTCCCGGATGATCCCAAGATCGGGAAGAAAGCTCATGCCGCGGTGGAAAGCGACGACCCAACGTCCCGCGAATAGACAGTAGATCG
>JAOTZH010000028.1 GCA_029861425.1 Gemmatimonadota bacterium | reverse complement strand
CAGTCGCCGACCTCCTCGACCTTGCCCTTCACGCGGAGTTGGCGACGGATGACGTTGACCATGTCCAGCAGCCGCTCGCGTGGAACCTCGCCGTCGATGACCCGATCGAACACGTGGGTGGTATGCGGTCCGAACAGCAACGAGCGGTCGTGTTCGTACGAGCGCTCGCCAAGCGACTGCGCAGCTGTTCTTACCCGCGACGGGTCGATGCCGGCCTCCGCCGCCGCGGTCTCGAGCTCCGCCAGCGTGATGCCCGACGTGCTCCGCGCGGGGACGGCGGAGGACGCGATGGGCTGGACCGCCCGTGACAGGACATCCGCCACTTCGTCGTCGGTGTAGAGTCTCTCTTCGGTCATCCCTGATCCAGTTTCAGGCTCGAGCTGGCTCGATCCCCAGGCAGATACCCCCTAGCTTTCACGTCATGCGCGGGAATCGCCAGCGTGCCCCGTGCGACCCCCGAAAGTCCCGGATACCTTGTGCCGCCATGGACACCAGACGATCGCTCCTTCTCGTCCTGCCGCTCGCCTTCAGCGGCTGCACGTCGGATCCGGCCACGGAAGCTTCTGAGGATTACGACCTGGTGACGGACGTTCAGGGCCTCATGCTGACGGTACTCGAGCCGGCCGCCGAAACCTATTGGGACGCGGTCGGAGCCATTCTCGACTCGACCGGTGTCGACGAGTTCCAGCCCGAGACGGAAGAGGAGTGGGAGCAGGTACGGCACGCGGCGTACGTCATCGCGGAGTCCGGCAACCTACTGATGATGCGGGGGCGGGCGCTGGATCGCGGGGCCTGGATGGCGTTCTCACGGGATCTCGTCGAGATCGGACGCGAAGCGATCGCGGCAGCCGAAGCCATGGACGCGGAGGCCGTCTTCACGGCGGGCGGCGAAGTGTACCTGGTCTGTTCGGCGTGTCACGCATCCTATGCGCTCCAGACCCTTCGACCCAACGACGATCGAACCGACCCGGTCGAGGTGGAAGGCGTGGAGGATGCCGCCGAAGCCGAAGGCCCTGACGGCTCGGGCAGCTAAGGCTTCGCATGCACGGGTTCCTGGAATGGCTGGACGCGACGCCCTGGAGCATCGCGCTTCTCGAGTCCTACTGGATGTGGCCGTTGATCGAGTCGACGCACGTCCTCACGCTCGGCCTCTTCGTGGGGACCGCAGCGTTCAACGACTTCCGGCTGCTGGGGTGGACGATGAAGAGCGTGCCGGTCTCCGAGGTGACGGGCCGCATCCTCCCGTGGACACGAGCGAGCTTCGTCGTGATGGCGATCACCGGGCTGCTGATCTTCTACTCCGACCCGGTTCGCTACTACCACAACATCTTCTTTCGCTTCAAGGTCCTCCTGCTGGTTCTCGCCGGCCTGAACGCGTTCTGGTTCCACCGCCGCATCCACCGAAGCGTGGAAGAATGGGATCATCTGGAGGTGCTTCCGAGAGCCGCCCGCAGGGCGGGTGCGATGTCACTCATCGCCTGGGCCCTGATCGTCATTTCGGGGCGCCTGGTCGCGTACAGCTGGTTCAACTGCGATCTCGGTCCCCCCGCCTGGTTCGATTGGGCGCAGGGCTGCAGCATCTGGATTCAATAGGGGACCGCGATGCTGCTACCGTTCTTCGAGTGGATCGAGACGACATCTGTCGGCGAGGCTCTGGCCCAGTCGATCTGGTCGTTCGCCATCATCGAGTCGATCCACCTTGTCGTTCTGTGCGTGCTTGGAGGGTCGCTCTTGATCGTGGATCTGAGGCTGCTCGGAGTCGGACTCAAGAGCCAACCGATCGACACACTGGGGGCGTACGCGCACCGGTGGGCGGTCGGGGCAGCGATCCTGATGATCGCAACGGGCATGCTTCTCATGATCTCGGAACCGATCAAGCTCTACTACAACACGTCGTTCTGGGTGAAGATCTGGACGCTCCCGGTCGCGCTTCTCTTCACGTTCACGGTGCGAAAACGCGTGATCCGGAGGGCGGGGATGAAAGCGACGTGGCGGACCCGGCTGGTCGGCGGCGCATCGATCGCGGTGTGGTTTGTCGTCGCCGCGGCGGGTCGTTGGATCGGCTTTTCCTGAAGGGACGACGGTACGGGGGCTAGTTCGACCCGCCGTTCCCCTTTTCCGCGCGCTCCTGCGCCCTCGCCCCGGAGAGGATGTTGAAGAGCGCGTAGTTGCCCTCGTGGCATGCGTACTCGTAGACGCGTTCCGGGAGCCTCGTGAAGGGCACTTCCCCACCCCACACCCCCGTGTAGTGGTCGGGGTCGTCGACGGTGAACTCGTAGTTGATCGTGTTCTCGTCAACGCGGGTGAGCCGCTCGGTGACCTTCATGCCCGCGGAGCCACCCGGGAACACATACAACGCCGATCGCCGCTGGTCCGGGTGGATGTTGGTGGTCTCGATGACGAGAGCGTCACCGTCCCAGTGAGCCCACGAGATGCCGAACCACGGGTATTGGTCGGTTTCAGGTCCGGGGCCGTCTCGAATCGGGATGATCCTCGCATCGTGGACCATCTCCGTCATGATCATGATGTGATCGGGCGTTTGCACGATCGTGTAGTTGTTGTTGTAGAAGTAGTTCGGAAGCATCGGCGGTCCGGCGTTCGAGCCGAAGGACATGATGCAGCGCTCCGCGAGCGGACGGTTCTCGGGGTTCGCGTATTCGCCGCCCAGGGCCTGCCGCGCGGCGAACTCGGCCCGGCGAGCGTCCCGGGCCATCTGAGTCAGCTCCGGGATGCGTCCGTTGTCGGGGAGCGTGACCAGCGAGCTCCGTTGCTCCCCGTCGTAGATGGCGACGCGGTCGCCGGCGTCGATGTAGAAGTAGTTGTAGCCGCCGACGCCCCCCGCGGCGCCCGTCGAGCCGTCACCGCCAACGGGCGGGGCCACACGATCGGGATCGCTGTCTGCCGCCTCCTCCTGGATCTGGCTCTGGCGAGCGCCTTCCCAGGAGGCCACCTGCTCCGGCGTCATCACGGGACCCATGCCCTCTGGTCTCTGAACGGGCGTCATGGTCGCGTTGGACCAGTTCCCCTGGAGATCGGGCTTCCCATCGGCGGTCCGGGGGACGTCGCCGGCCTGTGCCGCGACCGGCGCGGCCGCGACGAGCAGTGTCGCGAGCGCGAGCGCCCGCGGTGACCGGAAGATCATGGGAATCTCTCCGCTTGTGTCAGGGCGTGGCTAGCAGCGACCCCGCTCCCGCCTCTGACGCATGCGCTCGGCGTCGTCCGGCGCGCCGGTACCCGACGACCCCATGAAGATCTTGGTCCCGTCGGTGAACGTGACGTCCCGACCGTTCGCGCGCTTGAGCGAGTGGTCCTTCGCCTGGTAGCCGTCGACGATGATCTCGGTCCCCGGCTGCAGGCAATCGCGACGCAGCCCCCGGCGCAGCAACACGTTTGGCGTGCCACCCTCGACCATCCACACGTGCGTGGCCGTATCGGTCACGACCTCCACGTGGATCCACGAGTGCGGGTTCACCCACTCGAGCCTGACGATCTCCCCCTGCAGGCGAATGGGCGCGTCCTTGTCGAACTCGGCGCCGAACGCGTGGTGCGCGATCACCGGGCCCGCGACAGCAAGCGTGACGATCACCGCGGCGAGGCCGAACCCCGCGACCTTCTTCTTCAAAGTCATTTTCCTCTGCACTCCTTATTCCCGGTCGAGATTCCCGGTTGATTCCTCGCGTTCCTGGGCGCGCGCGCCGCTCAGCACATTGAACAGCGCGTAGTTCGCCTCGTGGCACGCGTACTCGTACACCCGATCGGGCAGCCAGTTGAACGGCACTTCCCCGCCCCAGACCTCGGTGAACGTGTCGGGGTCTTCGACGGTGAACTCGTAGTTCAGGGAGTAGGGCCCGACCCGCGTCAGACGCTCGGTCAGTTTCGGGTTGCCGACGCCGCCGGCGAATACCTGTGCGTACGCACGCATTTGCTGGGGGCTGATGTTCGTCGTCTCGATGACGAGCGTGTCGCCCTCCCAGTGCGCCCACGACACCCCGAACCACGGACGGTAGTCCTCCGGCACATCCGGCTTGTCGCCGATCGGGATCACTCTCACATCATGGACCATCTCGGTCATGATCATGATGTGATCGAGCGTCTGCACGATCGTGTAGTTGTTGTTGTAGAAGTAATTCGGAAGCATCGGCGGCCCGGCGTTCGAACCGAACGACAGCATGCAACGCTCGGCGAGCGGACGGTTCTCCGGGTTGTCGTACTGTCCCATGCCGGCCCGAGCGGCGCCAGCTTCGCGGGCGCGCGTGCGCGCCGCATCCGTCAGTGCCGGAATCCGGCCATCGTCCGGCACCGTGACGAGCGAGCTCCGCGGTTCGCCGTTGTAGACGGCAACACGATCACCCGCGTCGATGTAGAAGAGGTTGTATCCACCCGTGCCACCCGAGGCGGCGTCGAAGAGCGCGTTCCCCGTGAACTCGCCCCCGGCCGCCGGAGCCGGCCGGTCAGGATCGCTATCCTGGGAGTTCTCCTGAATGAAAGACGCGCGGTCCCCCTCCATCGCGGCAACCTGTTCGGGCGTCAGGACCCTACCCATCCCGGCAGCACGCTGGATGGCAGTCAACGTGGCGTTCGACCAGTTGCCCTGGAAATCCGGTTTTCCGTCGGGCGTCCGGGGCAGTACCCAATCGCTCTCCTGCGCGAAGGCCGGCGAGGCGACCATCGCGACCAGCGCGAGGCAGGCCAGGACCGGACGGGCGATCTCGTTCTTCATGTCGTCTCCCCTACGGCTGCGGCGGTCGGATCGGGTTCTTCCTGAGCTCACCGTACATCAGCTCTTCGACGAACGGGACGCACTTGAACTGCCCCAGCCGCGCGCTCGGATCGATGTTGCGGTAGAGCGGGACCCGGATCGTCCAGGGCTCGGAATAGGTGTCCGGATCCTCCATCGTCGCTTCATAGAGCAGGTGGTCCGGGCCGAGCATTGTCCAGCTTTCGGTGACCTTGAGCTGCCACCCATGGTGGTTCCCCGCCCGGTCGAACCAGGTCTGGTCCAGCTGGCCGGTCACTTCGACGACGAACGTGTCGCCCTCCCACCGCCCGTAGGACTGCCCCATCCACGAGTCGATTTCGGGGGGGCCGGGGTCCTCGAGCAGCACATCCCGCACGGCACCAGCGTATTCGTAGGCCAGGAAGAACTTCGAGTCGCTCTGGAAGATCTGAAACGGCATGTGCATGTAGTTCGCCCGCGGGACACCCGGCAGATAGCACTTGATCTCCGGATCGCGATCGAGCCAGTTCTCGCGATTCTCGTTTCGCTTCTCGAGCGCCTCTGGCAGATACGGGATCGACCCCCCCACCACGATGCCGTATCCGGAAGGCACGCTGCCGACCGCTCCCATGGCGACCACGGCGTTCGCCGGCACCGGGACGACCGGCCCCTCCTGCATGGCCAGGGCCGGGCGCGCAAGGTGAGGCTCGATATCCCAGTAGGCGTTCCCCATCGCCTGCCAGATGCCGTTGAAGTCGGGCTTCCCCATCGCGGTTCGGGGGATCTCGCCACGGGTCATGTCCGCGGTCTGCGCTTCGCAGGACACGCTGACGAAGGAGGCGGTGAGCAGGGCGAGCATCCCGGTTCTTCCGAGGGCGCGCCCGCTGGTTCGCAGGGAGTGCGTAATCAAGCCGGTTTCCTTCCCTGATTTCAGTAGGATCGGACCCCGAAACTTGCGGGTCTTGGCGTGTTCTAGCCAGTCGCCGGACTTGCCCGTCCCGTCGTCCCGAGACACCCTCGAAGGCATGAACGTCTACTCCCCGGAGTGGTTCGAGACTTTCCTGAATCGAGCGAGTCCGCCAGGCGTGGATCGCGAACTCGCCTTCTTCTCCACCGAGCTGCCGCCTGCTCGGTTCCATCGAGTCCTCGACGTGGCCTGCGGAATCGGACGTCACGCCCGTGCTCTCGCCGAGGCGGGCTATGAAGTCACGGGCATCGACACGTCCGAGTCCGCGTTGACTATCGCTCGGGATGGGGCGCCGGACGGCGCCACATTCGTCGAGGCTAACCTGCGCGAACTGGGCGACCTGCCGTCGAACTTCGATGTGGTCACGTGTCTGTGGCAGAGCTGGGGACATCTGCCCGACGAAGAAAACCGTACCGTGCTGAGGGACATGACCGACCGGCTGCGTGACGGTGGACGCCTGCTCCTGGACATCTACAACCGTGAGGCCCTGGCGACGCTGCCGGCGATGGAGGTCGAAACGCGAAACGGTCGGGAATTCCGCACCACACGAGCGCTTCAGGGCGATCGCTTTCGGGTTCGAATCGAATACACCGACACGGGGACGTCCGACGACTTCGAGTGGCAGGTGTTCTCGCCACGAGAGGTCGCGGTTCTCGGCGAGTCGGTCGGGCTTCGACACCGGTTCACATGCGCCTGGTTCGATCGTAGGACGCCGGCGGGTCGTAATCATGTCCGCATGCAGGCCCTGTTCGAGCGCCACGGCCACTCCCGCGATCCGCTCTCCCAGGCTCGGACTCCTTGATCTCGGGTGTGCCGTCCATGACGGCGCAATAGCTTGTCGGTGCGCGCAGGTCGACCCGGCACTGGAGACAACGCCATGAAGGCCATCGCCGCGGTTCTCGCCACCTTCGCCGTTGCGGCCGCGACTGTAGGCAGCACGACCGACGCCGCGGCACAGCAGGCCTCCGCCACGTGGACGGTGTCCGTCGACCCGGTGCTCTCGATCGGCGAGCTCGACGGCCCTGATGAGTACATCTTCCAGTCGATCGCCCGCGCGCTGGCCCTTCTGGACGACCGAATCGCCGTAGCCGATGGCGGCTTGAAGTTGATCCGGATCTACGACGCCTCCGGCGACTTCGTCCTCGAGATTGGGAGTGGGGGCGAAGGCCCGGGCGAATTCATGGATATCCGCGACATGTGGCTGGACGACTCCGGAGACATGGGAGTGTTCGACTCCGAGACGCTTCGGCTGACCCGCTTCGGGCTCGAGGGGTCGGTCCGCGAGAGCCGGTTCGTTCGACCTCCACCCTCCGATCAGCTCCCGCCTGGCACGCTTCAGATATTCCTCGGCGCGTTCTCTGACGGCAGCGTCGGCCTCGGCTGGCTCGGGGGCGGTGGGAGACTGACGAGCAACTCCACGACCGCTGACCGACTCGTGCTCGGCCGGTTCGACCATGAAGGGACTTTCCTCGGCTTGATGGGAGAGCAGACCTTCTTCGAACGAGTGCTGTATGCCGGGGGTGGCGGCGGACCGGTGGCCTTTACGCCGGTGCCCTACTGGGACGTACACGCAGACTCGCTCTACTTCACCGATGGGCTGCGCCCCGTGATCGAGGTCCGCGATGGGAGCGGCAACGTCGGACGGACGATCGCCGTCCCGGCCGTTGCCGCAGACGTGGACGCTGCCCGTTCTGCGCTCGCACGGCGGCTCGACGACGATCGCTTCGCGACGGTCGAGAACCTGAACGAATCGCCTCGACCCAAGGCGATCCCCACCATCTCGGGCCTGGTCGTGGACGACAACGGGTTCGTCTGGGTCCGCGCGTACGAGGCGCCCGAAGACGCGCTGTGGCTGGCCGGCGACATCAATCGATCCGGCGGAAGCTGGTGGGTATTCGATCGATCGGGCCAGCTCGCCGCGACGGTGGTGATGCCGGCTGGGCTGAGACCGCTGGACATTCGAAGCGATCGGATCATAGGCGTCAGCCGGGATGATCTCGATGTGGAGCGGGTAGTGGTGCACACACTGGGCAAGTCTTGATTCAAACGCGCACAACCGAAAGGTCGACGCCGTGAGCGATTTCAGTCGCCGTAACTTTCTCAGGACCACCGCGGCCGCGGGACTCGCGTTACCGATCGCGGGGCGCCCGGAAATCCTGAGCGGTGCCCCACACTCCGGACCGGATCGGCCCGCTACGCCATCGGACGACCCGCTCGGCATCCGTGACGAGTTCCCGGTCACACGAGAGCTCGCCTATCTGAATACCGCTTCGCTCGGTCCGAGCTCCCGGCCGGCCCACGACGCCATGGTCGCGTACGCCGAGGAGAAGATGATGTACCGGGATCCGGGGAGTCGGCCCGAGACACGTGCGCGGGCACGGGCCTCTTTTGCGCGGCTCTTCGGGGCGGACGAAGACGAAATCGCCTTCCTGTTCTCCACGAGCGACGCGGAGAACATCATCACCGATGCGATCAATTGGCGCCCGGGCGACAATGTGGTGGTGGACGAGCTCCACTTCACCACGACGTTCGTGCTGTACCGGGAGATCGAGCGCCGGCTCGGAGTCGAGCTTCGCGTCGTCCCGGTGAGCGAGGGCCGAACCACGGTCGACGACTTCGCGGCCCGCACTGATGTCCGCACGCGTCTGATCAGCGTCGCGTGGGTGTCGAACCGGAACGGATACCGGCACACGCTTCCCGACCTCGCCGAGGTCGCGCACGCGCACGGCGGCTACCTCTACGCGGACGCGATCCAGGCGTTCGGCAACTCAGCGACGGACCTGCACGAAGAAGGCGTCGATTTCGCCTGTGGCAACGGCTACAAGTGGCTCTTTGCCGATTTCGGTTGCGCTCCGTTCTACGTTCGGAGGGAGCACCTCGACTGGCTCGAACCGGATCGCTTCGGACACCGGCAGGTCGCGGAGTCGCTGCCTGATCACCGGTTTCGGCTGCGCGAGAATGCCCAGAAATATGAGCATTCGAACCCGTCTTTCGGAGCCGTCGCCGCGATGGACGCCGCGCTCACCTTGATCGAGGGGGTCGGCCTGGCGCGCATCGAGGACCACACCGTCAAGCTCGCGGGTGAGCTGCGCTCCGAGCTCGTCGACCTCGGGTTCGACCTCTTCACGCCTCCGAGGAACCCGTCGCCCATCGTGAGCTTCTACCACGAGCTCGACCCGGACGCGCTGTACGAGGGGCTTCGCGAGGAGGGCGTCCCGATCACGTTCCAGGAGCAGGGGCGACTGGTGCGAACCGCCGTAGCGATGTTCAACACGCGAGACGACATCGATCGGCTCCTCGGGGTGCTCTCCGGGCTGGTGTGACGTCTTGCCGTGGTTGCCGGGTTTGACCACCCTGAGCCCCTGACGTAACGCTCGGCCACCGGAGGTCCCCATGGCGCTCGTCCAGTCGCGCAGGTTCGCTCGAATTCCCTCGCTCGTGGGAGTGCTCGCCTGCCTCGGCCTGACGGCCGGCCCCGTGCTTGCCCAGGCGCACCGGACCGCCGTCGCTCCCGACTCGATCCGCAGGATCCAGCACCTCGAGCCGCGAAGCGGCCCTCCCGGTACCGTCGTCTCGATTCACACGCAGAATCTCGCCCTTCAGGCGCGGGTGGTGCTCGGCGTCGGCGCGATCGGCACCGGGTTCGAGGAGTTGGGCGAAGCGGAGCAGGAGGAGATGGGCGACGTCACGGCGTCGGTTCGGGTACCGGCATCGGCGACGTGGGACCGTCCGCTCGTCTTCATCATCTTCAACGGCAACTTCAGCCCGACCGGGCTTTCCGACCCGTTCCATGTGACCGATGGCGACGGCTTGATCCAGCGCTTCGGAACGATCACGGACGGAGGGGAGGAGTGCCCGGCGTTCCGTGACAAGGACGGATACCTCTACACGCTCACCGGCGACGTCGAAGGGCTGAGGCCGGACGTCGAGGTCGCGATCGAGGGCAGGTTCTTCGCGACGAGCTCATGCTCGCTGGGCGAGACGATCGCCGTCGAGCGCTGGTACGTGCCCGAGCCGACGGCCGACGGCGGCTGAACGGGGTCGTTGGCGCCATGCGGGTGACCATCTGCCAGCTCGACAACCGCCCGGAGCGGCTGCCGGCCGTCCTGGAGGCGTTGGCCGAGCACGCATCCAGCGCCGACTCGAGCTTCCTGCTCCTACCGGAGATGCCCTTTTCACCCTGGCTCGCCGGATCGAAGGACGTGGACGCCACCGCGTGGCGTAAGGGTGTGGCTGAACACGAAAGACAGATCGGTCGCCTGGAACGCTTCGATGTACCCGCGATCGTCGCCACTCGGCCGATCGTTCGAACGGACGGGAGCTTCGGGAACGAGGCCTTCGCGTGGAGCCCGGCGGAGGGAGCCGCCGGTGTGCACGAGAAGTACTACCTCCCCGACGAATCGGGCTACTGGGAAGCGACCTGGTACGGCCCCGGGTTGAAGCGGTTCGACGCGTTCGATCTCGGGTCCGCTCGTGTCGGGGTCCAGATCTGTACCGAAATGTGGTTCTTCGAGTGGGCTCGGGCGTACGCTCGACAGGGGGTCGAGCTGCTGTGCGTGCCCAGAGCGACCCCACACGAGACGTCTGAGAAGTGGCTCGCCGGCGGTCGCACGGCAGCCGTCTGCGCGGGGGCGTACTGCCTTTCGTCGAACCTGTGGACTCCCCCGGGCCTCGACGTGGATTGTGGTGGTACGGGGTTCGTCGTCGATCCCGATGGCGAGGTGCTGGCGACGACTTCCGAGGATGAGCCGTTCGTGACGATCGACGTCGATCTCGGGAGGGCGCGAGCAAGCAAGGCCACCTACCCCCGTTACGTCGCGGAGTAGTCCGACCGTAGGTTGGAGACCATGAGCAAACTCACGCTTCCCTCCCGAAACCGATGGCTTCTCGCCGCCGCGCTGCTCCCGTTGTTGGGGGCTTGCGGAGGTCGGTCGGCGGAGCCCGCGCCCCCGGCGACCGAGCGGCCGGTGGTACCTCCCGCGGTCGCGGACATCGAGGCCGACCCGGTCCCGACGGACCGGCTGCGGGTCCTCTTCATCGGCAACAGCTACACATACGTCAACGACCTGCCGATGCAGGTGCAGCGCATCGCCGAGTCGGCCGACGCCGAGCTGTCGCTGGAGGTCGTCAGCGTGACGCCCGGCGGCATGACGCTGGAGCACCACTGGACGGACGGTGTGGCGAGACGGCTGATCAGACAGGGGGGCTGGACTCACGTCGTGCTCCAGGAGCAGAGCACGCGTCCGATCGACGACCCCGCCCTGTTCCGCCAATACGCGCGGATGTTCGATGAGGAGATCGATCGGGTGGGGGCGAAGACCGTCTTCTACCTGACCTGGGCCAGACAGCACCGGCCGGCCAGTCAGGACACGCTCTCGCACGAATACCTGACCGCGGCCGCCGAGCTGAGCGCCTCCGTAGCCCCGGTCGGCATGGCGTGGCAGCGGGCGCTCGAGGAGGATCCGTCGCTGGTGCTCCACCATGAGGACCGTTCGCATCCCGGACCGACCGGGACCTACGTCGCCGCTCTCGTCCTGTACGCCACGCTTTTCGACGCGTCCCCGGTCGGAGTTACCCCGGCTCGCTGGGACTCGTCGTTCGGCGCCACGGCGCCCAACGACCCCGAGAGACGCTACTCGCGCAAGCCGGCCGAGGAGATCGAGCCCCTTCGGGACGCGACCGCCGCCATGCTGCAGCGGATAGCCCGGGACGTGGTCGAGGAGGCGATGGCCTCGCCGGCGAGCACCGGGACTTCGGAGCGCCGGTGAACCAGGGCGACGGCAGGGGGCGCCTGATCTTCGAGCTAGGCGGCTGCGTCGCCGTAACCTTGTCGCTCGGCTTCGTCGGTCTCGAGATCCGCCAGAATACGACCGCCGTCCACAGCGCTACTCGACAGGCGATCGCTGACCAGGCCAACGAGCTGAATCTCGCGATGGCCACCGACGCGGACCTGGCCGGCCCGGGGCTGTCGACACCGTGACGGACGGCCGCTGGCATCTGGCTCAGGCGAACATCGCGTTGGGCCGCGGGCATATCACGGAGCCTGTCATGCAAGGCTTCATGGCTCAGATCGATGAGATCAACGCGGTCGCGGATCGAGCACCGGGCTTCGTGTGGCGTCTGCAGACGGAAGATGGGGACGCTACGAGCATTCGGCTGTTCGACGAGCCGAGGATGATCGTCAACATGTCGGTGTGGGAATCGATCGAGGCCCTCTTCGAGTACGTGTACCGCTCGGACCACCTGCGCGTGCTTCGGACTCGCAAGGACCGGTTCGACAAGCTCGAGGGCCCCCACACCGTGCTCTGGTGGATCCCGTCGGGGACGACTCCGGACGTGACCGAGATCCCGCGACGGCTGGATATGCTCGCGCGTGACGGCCCGACCCCCGAAGCGTTTTCCCTCAGGCGCCTGTTCGACGCGGACGGCCGACTCATCGACGCACCTGGGAGAAAGACTACATGACTCTTCGACCCCTCTTCACCGCAACGGCGGTTTTCCTCGCTGTGCTCCCACTCGCGACGGCGGCGCAGGAGCCGTCCACGGGAGTCGTGCTCGGCGGCACGTATTCGGTCCAGGGCGACATCGTCTACCACACCGCCGGCGGCCAGGAGATGACGCTCGACCTCTACACGCCGAGCAACGTCGAGGGGCCGGTCCCGGTGCTGGTCTATTACCACGGGGGTGGATGGGTCATCGGCGATCGCACCGGTGCGTCGCTGCTGCTCCTTCCCTATCTCGAACAGGGGTTCGCGGTCGCCAACGTCAGCTATCGCCTCGAGGACGATGCCCTGGCGCCGGCGGCCGTCGTCGATGCGCTCTGCGCGCTCCGCTTCATCGGGCGCATGGGCGCGCAGGCGGGGATCGACCCGACCCGGATCGTGACGAGCGGTCACTCGGCCGGCGGCCACCTGTCCATGATCGTCGCGATGCTCCCCCAGGACAGCGGGTACGCCCGCGAGTGCACCACCGTCCCCGAGCTCTTCGATAACGAGATGGCGGACGTTCGACCGGCTGCGGTGGTGAATTGGTATGGGATCACGGACGTGAACGATTTGCTCGACGGACCGCACCGCCAGATGTACGCGGTGCAGTGGATCGGCGGGCTCCACAATGGCGACGAGGTCGCCCGTTCCGTCTCGCCGCTGACATACGTCCGGGAGGGGCTCCCGGCCGTGATCACGATCCACGGCGACGCCGACAACGTCGTGCCGCACGAGCACGGGACACGCATGAAGGCCGCGCTCGACGAGGTCGGCGTGCCGAACGAGCTAATCACCGTTCCAGGTGGCGGGCACGGCGGATTCTCCGTCGAACAGGACGTGGGCCATTACGCAGCAATCTGGGCGTTCCTCGAGAAGCACGGCGTCATTCCGTAGCATCCGCCGAGGTGCATGACTGGCTGCATGAGAGCTACCGGCTGATGGGCAGGCAGGAACGGCTGAAAGGCGACTGACCGATGGCGAAGAAACAATCGTTCGATATCTCGACCGGTGTCGACCTCCAGGAAGTGGACAACGCGGTCAATCAAGCGCTTCAGGAGACCAGGACCCGCTACGACTTCAAGGGCACCGACTGCAAGATCGAATACGACCGCGAAGAGGCCGAGATCCGGCTGTCGGCCGACGATGAGTTCCGGATGCAGCAGCTGATCCAGGTGCTTCGCGAGAAGCTGAGCCGACGAAAGGTCCCGCTCAAGAACGTTCGCGAGAGCGAGATCGAGGTCGGCTCGCTCGGCCGTGCGCGCGTCACCATGGGGCTACAGAACGGAATCGATCCCGACACCGCGCGGCGGATCCAGAAGGACATCAAGGGCGGCGGCTTCAAGAAGGCGCAGATCCAGATTCAAGGAGAGGAGCTGCGGGTTACGTCCCCGTCACGGGATGAGCTTCAGGAGATCATCGCGTTCGTCCGGGGCGAGGACTACGGCGTCGAGCTGATGTTCGGGAACTACCGCTAGGCGCGGTTTCTCAGTTCCCGAACTCGGCGATCGCGTCGACGACCTCACCGAGCATGGCGTCGAGCGCCAGGCGATCCAGCACCCGGCCGTTCAGGAGCACCGCGGAGATCCGCCTCGTGTTGGCGATGTCGTCGAGCGGGCTTCCATCGATGAGCAGCAGGTCGGCATGCTTCCCGACCGCGACGCTGCCGAAGCGGTCTTCTAGCCCCACGAACCGGGCCGCATTCAGAGTCGCGGTGGCCAGGGCCTCAGCTGGTGTCAGGCCCGCTTTCACGAATTCCCCGAGCTCGTCGTGCGCCCCCGATCCGGGGAACACGTACGTGTCTCCGGCGTCCGTCCCGAGCACGATGTTCACGCCCGAGGCGTGCGCTCGGCCCGTAATCTCGAGCCCCTTCTCGTAGAAGCCCCGCATGACCCGCCGGCCCTCCGGCGACGGATCGAGCGCGACCATGCGGTCCGCGTCCTGTTGCCAGGCGTCCCACACGTCGTCCGGCAGGAACCTTCGGCGCTCGTCCGCGCGGAAAGCGGGATCGTCCGCGTACGCATCCATGCGACGGGTCACGTGCGTCGGGACGTACCAGGTGTCGTTGCGCACGAAGGTCTCGAACACGGCCTCGCATTGCTCGACGTCGTGGTCATCGACCATCGAGCGCATGACGTCCATGGGCGGGTTCTGGGATTCCGTCGTCGCCCGGAACTCGGCGGACCCGGGGAAGCAGTCGAACAGGAAGTCTCGGGCATGCTCGAGTGTTCTCAAACCGGCGTTCGAAACTTCCGTCGCCGTCATGCGGATCGGGATATGCCCACCGACGTACATCCCCCGCCTCCGCGCCTCGTCCACGATGAACCCCAGACCTTCGGGCGAGAGGCGGTAGTAGACCTTGATCAGGTCTGCCCCGCGTTCGTGCGCCCGCGCAACGACCATACGCGTGCCACCCTCCGGCGCGGTCTGGCCGAAGTTCGGGTTCACCGGAAAGCTGCTGAGCTCGAGGATGCGTGGGCCGAGCATCCGGCCGGCCTCGATCTGTGCACGCCACTTCAGAAGCTCGGGGAGACACGTGTCTCCGCTCCCGGCACAGTCCGAGCCCATGTCGCGCACACCCGTGACCCCGTTCGCCACGAACTGAGGAAGGAGAACCCGGGGGGCGGCCGCGTTTCGGATGTGTACGTGAAGGTCCCACAGACCGGGCATCAAGAACTTGCCGGAGCCGTCGATCACCGACGCTCCGGAGGGTACCGCCCCGTCGGTTTCGATCGAGACGATCCGCCCGTCACGGATGACCACGGTCTGATCGTCTCGGACCGATGCCACCTCGACGTCGACGACGCCGACGTTCGTGATCGCGATGGTCTCCTGCGCGTTGACCGGCGCGGGATCGAGAAACGGGCCCACCATCACCGACGCGAGGATCGCGAGAATCAGGAATCTCTCCATGCGTTGTCAGACGACTTTCGGCCGGGTTGTGTTTCGCTGCGCGCCCGTCGCGGGTACCGCAGCGTCTTGCCGCCTTTCGTTTGCCGCGACACCGTCATCGAGACGCGGGGCCTCGTGGTGCGGCCCCGGTGCCGTCTTCTCCGGGACGGCGATCGCGGAGAGGAAGAGCCGCTGGTCTGAGTCGAGGGAGGCTAGTGGTCCAGGACGAGCCGTATGCCGGCTTCGACCTGAGCCATCGTCCGCGGGGGGACGCGGCCCGTCCGTTCGCGCAGAAACTCCCGGTCGAGCGTCACGAGCTGCGTGACGTTCGCGACGGAGTCCTGCGGGAGGCCGGTGACACGAGCGTCGAGGAGCACGTTACCGGGCGCGTCGAGTAGCCGGACGTTCGACGTGAGGACTACAGCCAATACGGTCCGAAGCCGACTCCTGTTGAAGGAGTCGGCCTGGACGATCAAGAGTGGCTTCCTGCTCCCTTGTTCCCCACCCTCCGGATCGTCGAGCACCGCCCACCACACCTCCCGTCTCTCGACTACCACTCCGGTACGTCTACACTCCGCGCCTGGGCCACCCGCAGCCGATCATCCAGACCGGTCTCCTCACGACCGTACACTTCGTTGAGCCGCGCAGTGATCTCCGATCCGCGGTGCTTCGCCAGGTAATCGGCGAGCGCCAGCGCATACACGCGGCTCCGTGACACCCTCAGCTCCTCCGCGAGAGCGTCAGCGGCCGCGAATACGTCATCCGGAATGGACACGGCCGTTTTCATACCAGAGTAATACTATGGTATTACCCGGCATGCAAGGGCACCCTTCCTCTCGGGCGCCCCGCCACCGCCCCCGCTGCTCGATCACGCGCCCCCGTGTATCTTCGGAAGTCACTTTTTCGGTCCGTCAGTGCGTCTCCAACCCGAATAGCCGAGCCCTCCGCATGCGTCTCATTACGCCCACTCTCGCCGCTCCGGTCGCCGCCGTGATCGTCATGGCCGGCCTTCCGTACGCGACCATCGCACAGCAGCCCGCCGGCCCCGCATTCGTCGACGGCCAGGCGCAGGTGGTCGAGGCCTTCGCCGACTCCTCGGCGTGGATCCGCCACGAGCTCTGGGTGGAGACCGAGTTCGACACCGACGGCGACGGACAGCAGGACCGCATGCACGTTGCGGTGGTCCGACCGGCGCAAACCGAATCGGCTGGGCTGAGGGTCCCCGTCGTGTACGGAACGAGCCCCTACTACGCGGGCACGTCGAGCACGAACCGGCGCTACCTGTGGAGCGTGCGGCAGGAAGTCGGAGGGCCACCGCCTGAGCGTGAGCTCGCGCCTCCGGTGCAGCAGCGACTGCGTCCCGGGATCTCCGGCGCCTTCGTCGGGGACTGGGTGCCGCGGGGCTTCGCGGTCGTGCATTCTTCCTCGCCCGGGACTGGCCTTTCACAAGGCTGCCCCACCGTCGGCGGCCCGAACGAGTCGCTGGCGCCGAAGGCCGTGATCGACTGGCTGAACGGGCGAGCGAAGGGATTCACGACACCGGAAGGGGACGAGCGGGTCGAGGCCGACTGGTCGACAGGCAGGGTCGGTATGACCGGCACGTCCTACAACGGAACGCTCCCGGTGGCGGCGGCGACGACGGGCGTCGACGGACTGGAGGCGATCATCCCTGTCTCCCCCAACACGTCCTACTACCACTACTACCGCTCGTACGGGCTCGTGCGGCACCCCGGTGGGTGGCTCGGCGAGGACATCGACTTCCTATACGATTTCATCCACAGCGGCGATCCGGCCAGGCGCGACTACTGCAACGAGACGGTTCGCGACACGGAGATGGCCGAGGGACGCGACCGGATCACCGGCGATTACAACGAGTTCTGGGAGGGACGCGACTACCTCAACGTCATCGATGGCGTGAAGGCTGCGACGCTCATGTCCCACGCGTTCAACGACTGGAACGTCATGCCGTATCACAGCGTCCGGATCACGGAAGCGCTCAAGGAGCGCGGGGTCCCGGTCCAGCACTACTACCACCAGGGCGGACACGGCGGGCCGCCGCCATTCGAGATGATGAACCGGTGGTTCACGCGCTACCTGTACGGGATCGAGAACGGAGTCGAGAACGACCCGAAGGCCTGGATCGTACGGGGCGACGACGACCGGCTCGAGCCCACTCCCTACCCCGACTACCCCAACCCCGAGGCCGAGCCGGTCGGCGTACACCTCGAGCGTGGCGGCATCGCGTGGGGCGGGCTCTCCATGTCACGGAACGCCGGCCAGGGGACCGAGGCGCTGGTCGACAACGTCTCGTTCGACGGAGCCACGCTGGCCCAGGCCGAATGGACGAATCACCGGCTCCTGTACGTCACCCCGGAGCTGCGGGAGGACGTGCACCTGTCGGGGACGCCCCAGATCACCGTTCGCATGTCGGCGGACCAGGCCGCGGTCAACCTCTCGGTCTGGCTCGTCCAGCTTCCGTTCGATGGGGAAGACCGCCTGAGCGTAATCACCCGCGGATGGGCCGACCCGCAGAATCGCGGTGACCACCACGGCGGCGGACCGCTCGAGCCGGGCGAATTCGTCGAGTTCTCGTTCGAGCTGCAGCCTGACGACCAGGTGATCCCCGCCGGGAAGCGGATCGGCCTCATGATCTTCTCGAGCGACCGGGACTTCACGTTGTGGCCCACGCCGGGGTCCGAGTTGACCGTCGACCTCGACCGGACATCGCTGAGCCTCCCCGTCGTCGGCGGCGCGGATGCGCTCGCGCGCGCGCTGCGTGAGGCCGCTCAATGAGCGACGCGCCGGCATCGGCGAGGCGCGGTGGCGGAATCCCCTGGGGACGGATCATCGCCGAGGCCCTGCTCATCTTCGGCTCGGTTTACCTGGCGATCTTCCTCGAAGGCCGATCGCAAGACCGGCGTGAGGAGCGCGAGGCCCGCGAGGCGCTTGTGCAGCTGCTTCTGGAACTGCACGCGGATGAGGTGAATCTCGCCGAGATCCAACGGTCACAGCTCGCGATCAGCCAGGAGTATCTCCGGATCAACCGCTGGCTCGGCGATCCGGCATCTGTACCGGGAGATTCGCTCACGGCCAGCCTGAACTTCGTCACGACTGACAACAGAACTCTGTTCCCTCGAAAGGGGGCGTGGAATACGATGGTCGCGGCCGGACAGCTCGTGGACCTCGATAACCCTGAACTCGTTACCAGACTGGCCAATCTGTACGAGAACGTGGTCCCGCGTCTGGAGTACAACGGGCGATACTACGACGCGGATCTGAGTATGATCACCAATCAGGTCATCGTGGGGACATGGGATTCGTACAACCGCCGGTTTTCGCCCGGCGGCGAGGTGGAGATGGTCAGACTCCGCGAGGCCATCCTCCGCCTCTACAATGGTTGGAATCTCTACTACCTTGACCTGCTCGATGAATATGAGGATCTCCTCGAGAGCTCCACCGCGGCGATCGAGGCGTTCCTGGGCGCGGAGATCGAGGCGTCGCGGTGACCGACCACGGCGAACGGTTCGTCGGGTTCACGGAGAGCCACGACGTGGACGGCATTCGGGCGCTTCTCGAGGACGGGCTCGACCCGAATGAGCCGATCCGCGGACGGACGCCGGTCGAGTGGATGGTCGAGATGTACACCCGATCGCCGCGCTTTCACGAGTGCATCCGACTGCTCATCGAGGCCGGGGCTCGCATCGAGGATGAACCCTTGAGAGCGGTTCTGCTGGATGACCGGGCGGCTGTGGCGCGGGCCGTGGAGGTAGAGAACCTCGATCACTGCGCCGGCGTGATGCGCCTGCTTCTCGGCGCGGGAGCTTGGACGGACGTCCGACTCGATGGTCTGCGGTGGGGGGTCGGTTTCCCGTGGGAGACGACGATCCACGACGTCACCCCGATCTCGTTCGCCCAGTGTGGGCTGCTGCCGCAGTTCCACCGGCGTCCCGATGACATCTACACGAACATCGAGTCCCTGCTGGAGGCCGCGGGGCGCCCGGTCCCGCGACGCATGAACGTCCCGAACGCCTATCTGGACGGGAACACCACACCGTGATCTCGTTCGTCATTCCCGCCTACAACGAGGCGGACTTCATAGGCCCGACCCTGAGGGCGATCCGGGACTCGGCGGCCCAACTCGCGCTCGACCACGAGGTCATCGTCGCGGACGACGCGTCGACGGATCGGACCTCCGCCATCGCCGAGGCCCTCGGCGCCCGGATCGTGCGCTGCTCCAACCGCCAGATCGCCGCCACGCGAAACGCGGGCGCGGCCGTCTCGAAGGGCGAGTATCTGATCTTCGTCGATGCGGACACTACGGTGAACACCGCGGTCGTCGGCGGAGCGATCCGGGCGCTCGACGCAGGGGCCGTGGGCGGCGGCGCGGACGTCCGGTGGGAAGGCAGGGCAGCCCTCCACTGGCGCCTGTCGGTCGCCATGCTGTTTCGGTTCTTCCGGATCACCAGGTACGCCGCGGGAAGCTTCTTTTTCTGCCGGAGGGACGTCTTCGAGGCAGTCGGGGGATTCGACGAGACCCTGTACGCAGCCGAGGAGATCTGGCTGTCGATCGCGATGAAGAAGCGGGGTCGCTTCGTGATTCTGAAGGAGCATGTCCACACCTCGACCAGGAAGCTGGATGACCACTCGTCCTGGGAGATCTTCAGGACGGCCTTCTCGATCCTGCTCCGCGGTCCGCGGGCGGTGCGGAAACGGAAGGGACTGGAACTCTGGTACGAACAGCGCACGTGATGATGGCTCGGCCGGGAGCCAGGGCAGCGCGTCGGGCTTCATGAACGCCTTCCGCGGCGTCCAGCCGGCGATCGTCGCACTGCTGTGCTCGGGCTGCGTTTCCGCGGCCCTCCCGGGTGGCGGGGCCGAGCTGCCGGCCGAAGTCGCTCGATTCACGAGTCTCATGAATGCCCACCGCGCCTCGATCGGGTGCCCCTCGCTCGAGTGGGACGAACGGATCGCGATGGTCGCGCAGTCGCATTCCGAAGACATGGTGACCCGCCGGTTCCGGACGCACGACGACCCCGAGGGCCGGTCGCCGGGCGATCGGCTGGACGGCGCGGGAATCGTCTGGTCCGCCTGGGCCGAGAACATCGCCTGGGATCTTCCGACGGGCGATGCGGTGCTGAACAGCTGGCTCGGAAGCCCTGAGCACGCGGCCAACCTGGAGAACTGCTCGTTCACGAACCACGGCGTCGGGCTCCATCGCGAACACTGGACGCACGTGTTCGTTCGCCGCTGACCGCCTCCCTTGCAGCATCGCGAGGCGAGGCGCAGCGTCCCAGAGGGGCCGATCCAGAGCGGCCGATTCCCCCACGCACCGGAGGTTCGAATGGATGATCGAGTCGACGACCTGGCCGTGCGGGTCCGAAGGCTGGAGCGCACCAACCGCGCACGGACCGGAGATGAAGGGCGCGGCCGTGCTCTACCTCAAGGGGGACGGAAGCCTCACCTTCTACGGTGACGACGGGGCGGTGCTCGACCGATTCCCCGCGCGCCCGTAGCAGTCATCTGGAGCGACCGCATGCGTACGACGTCCCTCATTCGGCCGACTCGCTGTCTCTCCGCGGTCCTGTTCGCGGTGGCGATCGCGGGGCCGGCGGCGGCTCAGGATCCGAGCCCACGCTTCGGTGTCTGGAAGCTCAGGTCCGACGCGCCGCCGCCCTCCGTGAACATCATGACATACGAGCCATACGGGGAAGGCGGGATGCGCATCACCGTGTGGTCGACCAACCAAGATGGCGAGACGAACGAGTGGGGCTACCTCACGATGTTCGACGGCGAGTTTCGCTCCGTCACGGGACAGCAGAACGCGGAGACGGCCGTGGAGTTCGTCGACGCGAGCACCACGAAGATCTCCAACAAACGCGGCGGTCGAGTCACGCAGGAGATCATCAACGTCCTCTCCGAGGACGGCAACACCATCAACAACGAGTACATCCGGATCGCCGAGGACGGGTCGCGACGCAGCTCGCACGCGGTGTACGAGAGGGTCATGACGGATCCGTCACAGTTCATCGGCAGGTACGAACTCGAGTCGGTCGAGAGGCTGACCGAGGACAGTGAATGGGTCCCGATTGAGACGTGGTCCGACCCGATCGGGTACATCAGCTACGATCCGCATGGGTATATGGCCGGACAGCTCACGGCGGTCCCGCCACCGCCCGACAGTCCCGAGGTCATCGGTGGGAGCGTCGCTTACTACGGTACCTACGAGGTCAACCTGACCGAAGGCACAGTCTCGCATCACCGAACCGGGCACCTCGATCCGGAGATGGTCGGGACGACCGTCAAGCGGTTCTTCGAGTTCGATGGTGACCTCCTTCGACTGCTCCCGGCCCCGGGCCGCACGATGCGGCTGAACTGGCGCCGGACAACGCCGTGAGCCTCCACTCATGAACGGGCATCGGCGGTTCGCGGCGATCGCCGCGCTGACTGCGGTCTGGGGCGCGGCATGCGCCCCGACCGAAGAGACGGCCGACGGCGACACCCTGAAGGTGCTTGCATACAACATCCACCACGGCGAGGGGATGGACTCCATCGTCGACCTCGAGCGTATCGCGGGCCTGATTCGCGATCTCGACGTCGACGTCGTCACGCTTCAGGAAGTGGACTCGGTCACGCGACGGACGGGACTCGTCGACCAGACGAGGGCCCTCGCCGATCTAACGGGGATGTCGGCCGCGTTCGGTCGGTTCATGGACTACGACGGCGGCGCGTACGGGATGGCCGTTCTCGCGCGCTGGCCGATGGTCGACGCGACGAACTGGACGTTGCCGGACGGACCGGAGCCGCGTTCGGCGCTGGCGGTCCGCGTCCGATCGCCGCTTTCCGGACGGGAGGCGATCGTGGTCGGCATCCACTTCTACGGGTCGCCCGAAGAGCGCCTGATCCAGGCCGCGACCCTGCAGGATCATCTGCGGGGCGAGACGACGCCGATCGTGCTCGCGGGCGACTTCAACTCGTCGCCGAACTCGGAGGTCATGGACCGAATCGCGCTCGGGTGGACCGTCCTTCCGAAGGGCGAAGACCACTTCACCTTCCCGTCCTATGAACCCGACCGAGAGATCGACTTCATCGTGTACCGGCCGGCGGAGGCTTTCGAGCTGATCGACCAACGGGTCATCGATGAGCCCGTCATTTCGGATCACCGGCCGCTGCTCGCGACGATCCGGTTGCACTAGGCCACCGGCGAGCGCCGTGTCGCGCCCGGATCAAGATCAATCAGGAGACTCGGATGTCCCCCACCCGACGTGAGTTCGTCACCACCGGCGCTGCCGCAGCCGCGTTGCCCCTCGCCCTCGGCGGGTGCGTGCCTACGGATGCCGGTGGCCCCACCGGGGGGGGCGGTGCCGACCCGGACCTGATCCTCGTGAACGGGAACGTCTATACGATCGACGACGCCCTGCCCCGGGCCGAGGCGTTCGCGGTGAAGGACGAGCGCATCATCGCGGTCGGGTCGAGCGACGATGTGCGTAACCTGGCGAGCCCGAACACCCGCGTGATCGACGCGGGCGGCATGACGGTGACACCCGGGTTCATCGACGCCCACAGTCACCCGTCCGGCGTCCGTGAGCTGACCGGCGTGAACGTGAACCTGTCCACCGTCGAAGAGGTGAAGGCGGCGCTCGCGGAGAAGGCCCAGCAGACGCCGCCCGGATTCTGGGTGTCGGGCTACATGTACGACGACACCAAGCTCGACCGGCCCGTCACCCGGCTCGACCTCGACGAGGCGGTGCCGGACCATCCTTCGAGCGTCGGCCACCGGGGTGGCCACACCGGCGTTTACAACTCCGTCGCGTTCGAGCTCGCCGGCGTGACAGCGGAGACACCGGACCCGTTCGGCGGGCACTTCTACCGCGAAGGAGGCGAGCTGACGGGCAAGGTGGCGGAGCGTGCCCGTGGCGCGTTCAACGGAGTCGGCGAGCGTGAGCCCATCACGCGCGAGACCCAGCAAGCGGGCGTCGCGTTCATCTCGCAGGAGATGACGAAGGCGGGGCTCACCACGGTCCACCAGACGGGCGGCGGAGCGAACTCGCTGCGCGCTCTCCAGGACGCCCACAACGCGGGCGAGATGCGCTTCCGAATGTACTTTTTCCCGAGCGGCGGTCTGTTCCGTCAGCTGAACCAGGCCGGGATCCGGACCGGCTTCGGGGACGAGTGGCTCCAGATCGGCGCGGTGAAGTACGGGGCGGACGGGTCGGCCTCGGAGCGCACCATGCGGATGAGCACGCCCTACGTCGGGCGGCCGGATGACTACGGCATCCTCACGATGACGCAGGAGGAGATCCACGAAGCGGTCGACGAAGCCCACAGCTCGGGCTGGCAAATCGGTATCCATGCCAACGGCGACGTGACGATCGACATGGTCTTGAACGCTTACGAGCGGGCGCTGGCGCAATGGCCGAGGGAGGATCCGAGGCACCGCATCGAGCACTGCACGCTGGTCAACCCGAACCTCGTGCAGCGCATCAAAGATACCGGCTCAATCCCAACCCCATTCTATACTTACGTCTATTACCACGGAGACAAATGGGGCGAGTATGGAGACGAAAAGCTCCAGAACATGTTCGCCCACAAGACCTTCCTCGACGCCGGAATCATGGTCGCTCCGGCGTCGGATTACATGCCGGGTCCGTACGAGCCGATGATGGCGCTTCAGAGTATGGTCACCCGGACGGATTTCCGCGGGAAGGAGTGGGGTCCGAACCAGCGGATCACGATCGAGCAGGCGCTGCGGATCTGTTCCCATCACGGCGCCTATGCCTCGCACGAAGAGAACGTGAAGGGGACGATCACGGCCGGGAAGCTGGCCGACTTCGTGATCCTCGGGCAGGACCCCCACGTGGTCGACCCGAGCGTCCTCAAGGACATCCCGATCGTCCGTACTGTCGTCGGCGGCCACACGATGTACGAGGCCTGAACAGACTGTGACCAAAGCCAGATTCGGGCTCTCGTTGCGGAGGGCCCTCGCCGAGCTCGTAATCGTCGTCGTCGGGGTGTTGATTGCGCTCTCCGCCGACTCGTGGATGCAGTCCAGGCGGGACCGTGCCGACGAGCGGGACCACCTCGTGGCAGTGCGGGCCGATGTCGTCGAGTCGGTGCGGCTTCTCGATGAAGCGGACGCTGATCGCGTCTTCCAGGTACATTCGCTATCTCGCCTCCTGGAGGGCAGCGCCGTCTCGGCCCCGACCGACTCCGTCGCGCTGTGGGTGCGCGAGGGTCTGTTCGACATTGGGGTCTACACTCCGCGCCTGAGCGCGCTGGGCGATCTAGAGGCTTCGGGGGAACTGCAGCTGATTCGCAGCCCCGAGCTGCGCAGGAGCCTGGCGGCGTTGAGGACCGCGCTCGAGGCCGTGAAGGTCGTCGAAAGCGACTACACCGTGTCTCAACAGGGCATGCTCGACCCGTTCCTGACGAGTAGCGTCGCGCTCGCCGGGGCCCTGCTCGCATCCGCGGATTTCCGTCTGTCAGCGCGTGGCGGGCTGGACCTGTCCTGGGTGGCACCCCCCTCACCCGAGCTCGCAAACCTCATCGCGTTCAAGCTCGTGCTCGGCGGCCAGGCCAGGGTGCGCCGCGATCAACTACGCAGGGAGTTCCAACGCGTGGTCGAGCTCGTCGACGAACGCCTCGCCGAGCTAGGGGTCGCAACCACAAATGATTGAGCCCGAGCGCTCCCGAAAGGCGCCGATCGTCGGACTCGCATTGTGCATCGTGGTAGTCGGGGCGTGCGACGGCGAGGCCGGCCAGAGCGGGTTCTCTGCCCGAGACAGCGCTGGCGTCGCGATCGTCGAGTCTTCCTCGGCCGCCTGGGCGGCGGGCGAAGGCTTCACCGTCGCCCCGGACCCCACTCTGGACCTCTCGGCCACCGGAAGTGGGACCGACCACGAGTTCTACGGCGTGACGGACGGGGTGCGGCTCTCCGACGGCGCGCTCGTCCTCTCGGAGGCCAGCACGAGTCAGATCAAGTACTACTCGGCGGGGGGCGAGTACCTCGGGTCGTTCGGCCGTGAAGGCGAGGGCCCGGGGGAGTTCCGCCGAATACGGATGATCGACGTGCTGCCCGGCGACACGATCGTCGCCTACGACGCACGCAATGTCCGGGTCACGAAGATCGGACCCGATCGGCAGATGGTCGGGGAGACGGCGCTGACCCAACAGTTCATCACGCGCGTCGCGGCCTTCGCGCCCGGCGTCATGCTCGTCGGCCTGGGGAGCACCGAGGCCGTCGACTCGGGGGACGGACACCAGCGCTGGCCGAGGCACTACGTCCGTGTCACCGACGATGGAGGGGTTATCGATACGATCCTCGTGGGTCGTGGCTCCGAGTCCGTGAGCCTCGACGGCGGGACCATCGACGCGGCCCCGTTCTTCGGCAGAGACACGTACGTGGCGATCCACGGGGAGCACGTGTATCTCGGCGATTCGGATTCGCTCGAAGTCCGGACGTACACGACGGAAGGTCGATTGACCCGGCAGGCTCGGGTCATGGGGTTCGATCTGGGCGACGTCGAGGCGCAGGCCGCCGCGGAGGCGGCCCTCCGCGAAGAGATTCGCCCCGCGAACCGTCGCATCAACGAGATGCTGCCCATCCCCACGCGGCGCCCGGCCTACGCGAACATTCTTGTCGACCCCGAAGGGTACGTCTGGGCCGCGGAGCACAAGGGCCGGTTCAGGAACATGCTCGACGATGCCCCGTTCGAATGGCAGGTCTTCGACCCCGACGGGGTCTGGCTCGGAGCCGTCGAGATCCCCGGCCGGTTTCAGGTTTTCGAGATCGGCGAGGACTACGTGCTCGGGCTGCGCCGGGACGACATCGATGTCGAGCGTCCGCAACTCCTCCGCCTGAACCGATAGCGTACGACCCGAGATGAGCATGCGGACTCGGGAGTCGGTGGAGCTGATCCGTGGCAGCGGAGGCGAGCTGATCGCGGTCGTGGCTGCGGGAGCCCTGCACGTAGGCGCGGAGCTCTGGTTTTCCGAGGCGGTCGCGCTATGGGTGAGCGCCGCCCTGTCCGCCGGGTTCCTCATCTACCTCGTCGCGAGGGTCCGAAGGCACTCGGGCATGCTCCGCGCCTGGGGCATGCGGTGGGACAACTTCGGCGAGGCGATCGGCCCCCACCTGATCTTTGCCGCCGTCGGCTCGGCCATCGTCCTGTGGATCGGATACGTCGTGGGCACGATCTCGTTCCCCCGCACATTCTGGCTCACGCTGCTGCTCTACCCGATTTGGGGAACAGCGCAGCAGTTCGCGCTCCAGAATCTGCTCGCGCGGAACGTCTACGCGTTCACCTCCAACATGCTGGTCGTGTCGGTCGTGGCCTCGATTCTGTTCGGGGCGTCCCACTATCCGAGGCTGTGGCTGGTCGCGCTGACGGCGGGGGCCGGGTTCCCGTTCACGATCATGTACCGGAGGTTCCCGAACCTGTGGGCGGTCGGGATCGCGCATGGCATCCTCGGATCGCTCGCGGTCTATTCCGTGCTCGGGGAGGATCCGGGGGCCGCGATTCTCTCGGCTCTCTGGAGATGGCTCCAGGGAGGATGACCCCCGCGACGCACGACCCACGCACCGCCCGGCCTTCGGCGACACGTCGTGTTCCCGCTCGAGACGGCCGCCTCCATAGGCGATGGGTGACCCGCAGAGTCGCATATCGACCGCGTGGGCGTGTATGTCGAGTCAGATGACCCGTGACTCGAGGTGCACTCCGTGGTGAACGCCGATATTCAGCAGGCGAGACTCGACCTGCCCGACGTGAGCGGGTTCATCCTCGCGGGAAAGATCCTCTCGGCGATCACGATCGTCGTCGTTCTCATCGTGATCGCGAACATCTGGCGGAGATCTTCGTTCCCGGGCGTCTCGTACGGAAGCATCAGCCTCTCGCACGGCCGGCTGCGCTGGCTCTGGTTCACGATCATCCTCGGCGCCTTCGCGCTCGGGGCCGCCGAGGACCCGATCGCTCGATTCGAGAACACGAGTGAGGATGCCGAACTTCTGGAGTCGGCGGAGAGCACACGGCAGACGAGCCTCAGCCTCCCCCTGCCGTTCTATCGCTACGAGCGCCAACGCGTGTACGCCGACGGCGAGTTGGCAGTGGACAACACCCTGGAGGGCTTCCTCGTCCCGTGGTCTCTTCTCTCGGCGCTTCTCGCGTATCTCGTTCTCGTAGTACGTTGGAATCCCGAAAATCGACTTGCCCTTCGCATTCTCCAGGGCAGACGCCGCCGGCGCGCCAGATCGTAACGTCCCGCCGGATCCTGGTCTCACAGGGGTCGAGTATCTGGTTGCCATACTGGGGGAGATGATCGGAGCGATCGAACGGTGGCTCGAACGATGAGCGATCCGCGGGGTCCGCGATTCGGCCGCTCGATCGCCGAGCTGTTCGTCATCTTCGTCGGAGTGAGTGCCGCCTTCTTCGTCGAGAACTACCGCGAGGGTCGCCAGGAGCTTCAGGAGCTCGAACAGGCGGTCGACGGCCTGGTGTTCGAGCTCGGGCATTACTCGGAGCGCACCCTGGTACATGCCAGTGCGATCGAACGCGCCCTCGGCGATTGGCAAGCGGAGGACGCCCTCGGGCGCCGGGCGATCCCGGGTGACTACACGATTCCGGGCGCGCTCCGACCACCGGCGCCGGCCTGGGAGACCACCGTGGCGTCCGGGACCGCTAACCTGTTGGAACCGACGATTCGGATGGAGTTGGGCTGGTTCTACAACGAGTTTCTCGGTATCCACGACAACCACGCTCGTCAGGTCGAGTTCAGCGAACGCGAGATCCTCCCACGTGCCACGCTCGGACCGGACGCCTTCTACGGAGCGGACGGAAGGGTCCTCCCGCAGTTCGCCGTGCATATGTCGTTGCTGGAGGATTTCGGAACGGGACTACAGCGGATGGCGCGCTGGGCCGATTCGCTGCGAAACGTACTTCTGGAGACCGGCGGCCGGTGAGCCGTCTGCCATTGATGTCCTGACGTGCAGGACCTGACCGAAGGCTCGATCCCGAAGCATCTCGCAAGGCTGGCCATCCCGATCGCCATCGGGATGGTATTCCAGACACTCTATTACCTCGTCGATCTCTTCTTCGTCGCGCAGATCAGCGAGGCGGCGGTGGCCGGGCTCTCCGCCGCGGGGAACGTCCAGTTCATCGTCATGGCGCTCACGCAGGTGCTCGGGGTCGGAACGATGGCGGTGATCGCCCAGGCCAGCGGTCGCAAGGACCGGGAAGACGCCAACCTCATCTTCAACCAGAGTCTCCTGCTGGCAGGGTTGTGCGCGCTGTTGACGCTGGTCGGCGGCTACACGCTGTCGGGGTGGTACGTCCGGCTGCTGGCCGCCGACGCTCCCACGGTCGAG
>JAOTZH010000185.1 GCA_029861425.1 Gemmatimonadota bacterium | reverse complement strand
GGTCCTCACAAGGGCATGCGGGCGGCCCGCTGGAGCGCCTTCGTCTCCCCGGTCGCTGGTCTCCTCAGAAGTCGATCGGGCGTCTCGCTCTCGAAGCGCCCGCCCGCCCGGTCGGTCGGCTTCGATTGAAGTTCTGAGTCCGCGCGCTTCCCCGATCGCGCGACTGCTGACCTCTCTGCAGTTGTGAGCGCTGGTCCGGGCGATTCGCCTGCCCGGTCGACGGGCGGTTCAGGTTGCCGGTGGATGGACGGTTGGCCTGGTTCGGACGGTTGCCCGCCCGGTCCTGGAGATTCCCCTGGCCCGCCCGGTTCGAGAGGTCCGGCCGGTTCTCCCACTGACCATCTCGTCGCTGGTCGAAGCCGCCCTGGTCGTTTCGCCGGAAGACGTTCCCGTCGCGATCGGCGAGCACGTTGTTCTGCGGCCGGGCCCGGTCGCCGGCCCCGGGGCGTTCGACGCCCGGACGGGCGACATTGCCTCCCTCACGCGCCCGGATGTTCGCCGCTCGATCCCGGGCGTCGCTGCGCGCGAACTGCTGCGTACGGTACATATTCCGGCTGCGCTGTCCAGCCCGATACCCGGCACGGAACCCCGCGCGGTAGCCATGGAATGCGCCGCGTCTGGCACCGGCCCAGAACCCCCGCGGGCCCCACCAACCGGGGCCCCGCCACCAGGTTCCCCAGCCGACGCTGAAGTGGAATCGCCCGAAGCCCATGCTCCATCCGGTGGACCAGCCGACCCACGGATTCCAGTGCCAGTGGAATCCCCAGGTCCACGGCCTCGGGATGAACCAGACGCCCACCCACGGCGTCCACCGCCAGCCGGTTCCCCACACCACCGTCTGGTGGTGGACGAAGCTGTGAGTGTACCCCGACGTGTACCCCACAAAGACCGTGTCCACCGTGGTCTCGTAGATGTGCACGTAGCGGACGTTGAATACGGGACTGTCCGGGGGAATGTCGTAGATGTCGTTCGGGATCTCGGTGGCGACGGCGTACTCGCCATCGGCCTCGTCGGACTCGAACCAGGTCCCGGCGTGGCAGAGGTAGTAGTGCCCGCCGACCTCGACGATCTGGTATTCCGTGTTCACCGCGTATGTCATCTCGGTGCCCTCGATCGGCTCGAATTGCGGATCGCCGTCGAACGTCGCGGTCACGGTCGCCTCGCGGCTGACCGCGGCCGTCTGTGGAACCTGTGCGTCCAGCACGGCATCCAGCGCTTCGTCCGTTCCCGCGACGCTTGCCAGCACCGCCCCCGCGTCCGAGCTGGGGTCGATGCGCTGAAAGCCTTCCGGGATCTCATCGGCGGGCATGAACGTCCACGGCCCGTTCTCGAGCGAAGCCGTCCTGTACCAGCGGCCCGAGATGAGCAGGAAGAACCGTTGCGATTCGAGCTCCATGAAGACGAAGCTGTCGGTGTTGTCGAGAGAGAGGAGTCCAGTGTCGTCGAGCCGCACGAACTCCGGCTCACCGGTCGTGGAGATCAGCTCCGTCGGCTCGGTGGCCACGACGATGAGCGGCGGCGTGTCGTTGTTTCCCCCCTGGGCCAGCGGATCACCGTACTCGTCGGCCTCCGGCTCGGGGGGTTGGAGCTCGCGGACGGGGGATGGCACCGTGGGGGCGACCCGCCATGGTCCGGCGATCTCCGCGGACGTGTACCAGAAGTCCCCGCCAGCGTAGAGCCAGTACGTGTCGGCTCGGGGATCGAGGAGGATCGTGAACGCGGTGTTCACCACCCGCATCAGGGTGGACCCCTGGATCTGTGTGACACGCGGCTCTCCGTCGATGAGGACGAGCGCGGCCGGCTGGCTCCGGAACTCGATGACCGGCGGATCGTTGTTCAGGTTCGCGACCGCCTCGCGCTCGCGCTCGACCAGCTCGAGAGACGTAAGGAGGCGATCGAGGGAGATCACCATGTCGTCCGGCACCGCATCCTCGATGATCTCGGCGACGCGGTCGAGCTGCTCGTCCGTCGCGTTCGGGAATCGCACACGATCCACCGTTACGTCCTGGATGATCACTACCCGGTCATCCTGGTCCGTCTCGACCCGCGCGGTCATCCAGATGGCCCCGAAGACCTGCGTCTCGCTCCCCGCGGGCACGGCGCCGACGGCGGTGCGTGCAGTGAGCCGGTTGCCGACGAACTCCTCGGGCTGCGGCTGGAAGATCGTCAGCCGCCCGTCCGGCACCTCGATTTCGTATGGCCAGTTCGCGTCGGCTTCCTGTGCAGGCGTCAGACCCTCGCCGTCACCCGCCGCGTAGAAGGCGAGCGGTGCGATCAGCAGGGTAGAGATCCCGGCCGCGAGACTGGTGCGAAGACGGGGTCGGCCCGCGCTTCGGATCATCCGAATCATGAGGTTCATCTGGCGAAAACCGTCTGTGTGAGTCCAGTGAGGATCCCAATGTGCCTCGCCGAGGCATCAACGGGAAATCGGTGGGGTTCGGTCGACCGGCACGCCGCGATGAATGACGACGGAAATCGCCTCGGTGTCACGGATCGAATCGACGGGGGAGGGGTCGAGCTGGACAGAGGGAGGAAGCGCCACGCCTCGCCCTCCGCCGATCAGGCGTTCCGCGCCCGCCACTCCGCGATCAGGGCAGCTCCTGGTCGAACGGGGCGCCGCCGGGAGGCCGGACAGGTGTCCGGGCCTCCGTCTACCGTCCAGACAGTTGTACCATGGCGGTACAGATATAATACATCTCTAAAAATGACATAAACCATTGTATTGAAACAGGTTATATAGTTCATCGCTGCCGGCGCCGACCCTGCGTTTCATCGCAGTCGTCCGCGGAGAGAGTGGCTCTCCGCGCACGGGACCACTACCAAGGGAGCGCACCATGCGATCATCCAGAACTTCGCCGTTCCTGTCGTCACCGCCCTGGCCGCGTTCATTGCTTGCGGCGACTCGGATAGCGCGACCGGTCCGACCTCGGGGGAGTTCGCGTCCGCCCGAGAGTCCGATTCACGGTCGGAGGCTTCTGGCTCGTCGAGTGCCGCGGAACTCCGCCTGCGCTGCGAACTCCGAACGAGGGGCCGCTCGAAGATCTCCGTCGATGGGAAGGACCTGACCCTCGGGACGTACAGTGCGACGGTCAGCTCGGGCACGAATTCGGCCGCCTCGCCGGCTAAGGCCACGGTCGGCGACGAGGTGGAGTTCGATTTCGACAGCGATCCCGATGACATCGCGGCCGGGGCCACGGCCATCTCGGCCACCTTCATCGACACCTCCAGCACGCCACATGTGACGGCGAGCATCGTCGACGCCGGCGGCCGCACGATCGTCACAGCCGCGGGGAACTGCCGCGTCCGGCGCTGAAGGCAACGCCGGCCCACGATCGGCAGACCGGACGCCCCGCCTTCGGTGCTCGAAGGCGGGGCCCGTCGCCGTCTCTGGCTCGGCAGCGTCCCGCAGACGGACGGCTGTCGCGAAGCGATACACATCACCAGAGTCCCGTCCTGACGCGTGATCCCCGTAACATCAACATTCTCAATCCCTTAAGGCCCACGCTGGCCCCTTCGACCCCGGGCCTCGCGCTTGCTTCCTCGACTCGACGACCGTGGCGGCGACTCGCGCCCCCCGGCGGACACGAGAAACGGGAGCTCGCTTCTTGGGGATCGGACGAACCACACTGGTCGCGGCGTTCACGCTGGCGCTGATCTCGGCCGGACCAGCGGTCGCACAGCCGCTGAACGAACGCACGGTGAACGTGGAGGGGACCTGGACCACGCCCCCGCACGCACTCCACTTCCTGCTGTCACACAGATTCGAGACTGCGGGCTCGGACGCGAACATCTCCGACCTCTTCACAGCGGATGCGAAGGTCGTCAACTACCCGACCTTCACGCTTAGCTACGGATTGTTCGAAGGAGCCCACCTCGGAGTCAGGTATAGCAGCAACGCGGTGCTGGTCGGACAGAGCAACGAATGGCAGCCCTTCGTGCGCGTGACGCCGTTTCGCTCCCTGGCGGATGGTCGGCTCTCCGTCGGCTTCACCGGCGCATGGAACGCGGCCGCCAACAGCGCGGACGGAGAAGTGGCGGTACAGGCGGACGTCGGCATCCTTCGCCTGATCGCGGCCGGCAGAGCGTTCTCGAACCCGTTCGATCGGACTGCCGAGGAGCAGTCTGCAGAGTTCGCAGCCGCCGGGGGGGCGGTCCTCCGGGTGAATCGGTTCCTGAGCTTCACCGCGGACTACGCCAACATGTTCACTCAGGCGGACGCGCAGATCGCCTGGAGCGCGGGCCTGGCGTTTCGAATCCCCGCGACTCCCCACACTCTCGCGTTCTTCGCGACGAACGTGACCAGCGGCACCCTCCAGGGGCGCACCGTCGGAATCGATGGGGCGGCGTACTGGGGTTTCGAGTTCACCATTCCTTTCACGGCCGGCCGTTGGGGGCAGATCGTCAACCCGCCTCCTTCACGTCCCGCTCCGCCGCCTTCGGCGGCTGTTTCCGACGCGGCAGCAGCTCCTATGGGGCCAGTCGTAGAGATCGAGATCTCGTCGGTCAGTTTTGGTGTCGAGGAGTTGGAGATCACCGTGGGAACGACGGTTCGCTGGGTCAACCGTGACCCGATCGAGCACACGACGACATCGTCCGACGGTCTCTGGGCGTCCCCGCTCATCCCGCAGGACGGGGTGTGGGATCACACGTTCACCGAGGCAGGTCGATTCGAGTACTACTGCACACCTCACGCCTTCATGAACGGGGCCATAGTCGTGAAGGAGATTCCATGAATAACACGATCGACACCAGGCGGCCGCGCACGAGCGACTCGAGCCGCCGGGGCAAGGTCCTCTGGATCGCTGCCCTCGTCCTCGCGGCCCTGGCTGGCGCGTGCAAGACCATTTCGGGGCCCGCCGCCGGCTCAAACCCGGCGGACCCGGCATCCGGCCCGTCCCGCGTCACCGTCGACATCGTCGACTTTGGCTTCGTGGGCCCCGACGGCTCGGACGTCGTGACGGTGGCACCCGGGGATACCGTCGTGTTCGTCAACCGGGACGTCGCTCCGCACACGGCCACAGCGACATCGTGGCCGGGGACGACGTCTTTCGACAGGGAATCATGGGGAAGGACGACGTGTGGGAGTTCGTGCCGACCACCCCTGGAGAGTGGATCTACCGATGCGACTTCCACCCCAGCACCATGCGCGGAGCCCGGATCGTCGTAGCGGGGAGCGGGGGTACGCCCGATCCGCCACCACTGGACGGCGGGGACAATGCCCCCGGTGATGGCGAGGGTCAGACGGGAGCCGGCGACAGCGGTCAGCAGACCGGGGCGGGCGGGGGCGACAATGGCTCCTCGGGAGGTGCCTCCGGCTCGGGAAGTTCGGGGCAGCGCATCCGCATCGAGATGCTCGGGGCGCGGTTCGAGACGCCGAACGGAACCGACACTATCACGATCGTGCTCGGCCAGACGGTCGACTTCGTGAACAACGACAACTCGTCACACACCGCCACTTCGACGTCAGGGCCCGGCAACTTCTTCAGCGGCCGGCTGCGCGACGGAGAGACGTTTTCGTGGACGCCGGCCGTCACCGGCACCTGGACGTATCAATGCGACTATCATCCGGACACCATGAGCGGGGCGGTGTTGCGGGTGGTGGACGCCAGCTCCGGGGGCAGCGGGAGCGGCGGTCAGGGAAGCGGAGGAAGCTCGGGTTCCGGTTCGGGATCCGGCGGAGGCTCGGGATCCGGCGGAAGCTCGGGGTCCGGCGGAGGCGCCATCGTGCCCATCCGCATCACGCCGGGTGGCTACGTCGCGCCTGGCGGTTCCTCGGACGCGTCAATCGCCCTGGGCGAGACGGTCGAGTGGATCAACGAAGACACCCTGACCCACGCGCTTCGTTCGACGAACGAGCCGCGCGACGGAAACGAGTTCGACTCCGGGGATATCGTGCCGACTGACATCTTCCGGTTCACGCCGGATCGGTCTGGCGTCTGGGAGTACCGGTGCCGGTATCACGGCGATGAGCGGGACCTCAGGATAGTCGTGAACTGAGACGCTGGTCTAGCGCACTCAGGCGTTCCGGGCCCGCGCGACGGATAGAGCGGGGCGAGGCGTGGCGCTTCGCTCCAGGCGTAGCTCGGAGTCATCGAGGGTGTGGGGGCGGCGGAGGTGCCGAGCTTTGACACGCCTCTGAGCGAAGCGCCACCCCTCGCCCCTCCCCGAAGGGGGGGCATTGGCGCCTTCTCGGGGGAAGGGGAGGGCGCTGCGCGCCTCAAGGGCGTGTCAGGCTCGGCATGCTCTCGACGATGATTGCCCGAAACGAAGCCGAGCACGCCTGGAGGTGGGTGCCGTCCTCCCCCCGATCAGGCGTTCCGCGCCCGCCACTCAGCGATCAGGGCGGCTTCCTGGTCGAACGGAGCGCCGCCGCGGGTGCCGAAATCGGGGTCCTCGACGACCTGCTCCTCGTACTCGGCGAGCATGTCCGTGAGGATCTCATCGAGCGACCGGAACGTGAGGCCCGTCCCCAGCGCCCGACCGTTGTTCACCAGCATGAATCCGCGGGGGCCGGCACCCGGAATCCACGGGCTGTAGCGGCCAGCGATCTGCTTCTCGGCGGCGAACTCGTCGCTGACCCAGACCAGCTCCGCTTCACTGGACGTCACTCCGTGGACGCCGTTCACCAGCTCGTCCATCGTCATCTGGTAGTCCGGCCCGACGGCGTTGTACGTCCCCACATCGCCGTTCTCGAGCATGCGGACCATCCAGCCCGTCATGTCACGAGCATCGATCATCTGAACAGGATCGCCCGCATACCCGGGGACCAGCACCTCGTCGTGAAGAGTCAGTCGCGCGATCCAGTGACGGATGCGGTCCGTGGGATCGCCGGGACCCGTGATCAGACCGGGTCGTACGATGATCGTACGATCCTCCCCGAACGCGTCGAGGACCTCCGCTTCGCAGAGCGCCTTTCTGGGGCCGTAGCTCGGTCCGTAGGGGCTCTCGGTCTCGTCGGTCGGGTCTTCCATCGAGGCGATCGGCGCGTTGTACTCGTCGATGCCTGCCGGCAGGGAGTCGTCGTAGGCGGAGATCGACGAGACGAACATGTACCGGTCGACCTGACCCTCGAGCAGCTGTGCCGAAAGCCTCGCGTGCCGCGGGTAGAACCCGGAGTTGTCGATGACGACGTCCCACTCCCGGCCTTCGAGCGCCGCGAGATCGCCGCCGCGGTCGCCCCTCAGCTGTTCGATGCCGGGGAACAGCCCCGGGTTCGTCTGTCCCCGGTTGAACAGCGTGAGCGAATGGCCACGCGTCTGCGCGTACTCGACCTCGTGGGGCCCGATGAAGCCGGTTCCGCCGAGGATCAGGATGCTCAGCGGCCCACCGTCGGAGCTCGCATCGTCCTCACCCGTCCCGCCGCAGGCGAGAGTGAGAGCGCCGGCGGCGGCAGCGGTGGTTCGTACGAAGTCGCGGCGGGTGGTCATGATCGACTCCTGAGCTGGTCGAGGCGTGTTCGACGGTCGTCGTCGCGGGACCGAACGGGGCCGCAGGCCAGTCCAGCGGCATGCGCCAGCCAAGGTATCTGGCGCACGGTAGCGGCGCTCGGCAGCTTCCCTCGAACTTGCTCCCGAAACCAGGTGACCGTCATGCGTACCCTCCCCTCGAAGCCGTCCTTCGCCCGATTCGTCCTTCCCGGGATCGTCGCGATCATCTTCGCGTCGAATGCCGAGGCCCAGGAGAAGCCGACGCTCACGACCGACGACTTCGGCCAGTGGGAGCGGCTCGGCGGCGCGACCCTGTCCGGAAACGGCTTGTGGCTCGCTACCCCGGTCTCGCGGGTCAACGAAGAGAACGAGCTTCGCGTCCACCTGATCGCGGACCCCGATTCGACGATCGTCGTCGACTACGGGTCTCGGCCGGAGTTCTCGCCCAACGGACAGTGGCTCGCCTACTCGATCGGAATGAGCGAGGACGAGCGCGAGGCGCTCCAGAAGCAGAAGAAGCAGCCGCGCTCCTCCGTGGGGCTGGTCGATCTGGGCACCGGAGAGGTCGAGGCGCTGGAGGACG
>JAOTZH010000184.1 GCA_029861425.1 Gemmatimonadota bacterium | reverse complement strand
TGCGGTTCGATATGCCGCCGGATCAACACCGCTCGACCGTGTGTGACCATGTCTACTGCGGCGGAACATTCGCGGACGTGGAGTGGAGCCCTGACGGTTCGGCGGTCGCCTTCGTATCGAGCTCGCGGGACCACAAGCGGGCGCTCGTCCGAGTCGCGGAGGCTTCCACCGGGGAGGTCCGCGATGTGTTCGAGGAAGTGGAGGAGACGTTCTTCGAGTCCGGTGGCAACTGGCGGTATCTGACCGAGCGGGGACAGATCCTCTGGAGATCCCAGCGGGACGGTTGGGCGCACCTCTACCTGTACGATGCGTCGACGGGCGACCTTCGGGGCCAGGTCACGAGTGGTGAGTGGAACGTGCACCGAATCCTGGGGGTGGACGAGACGAACGGGACGGTGACGTTCATCGGTAATCACCGCGAATCGGCCGATCCCTACTTCCAGTACCTCTATCGTGTCTCGCTGGACGGCGGCGGTGTCGAGTTGCTCACCCCGGGCCAGGCCAACCACACGGTCTCGCTGTCGCCCGACGGTAGCCATTTCGTGGACGTCAGGTCGACGCCGACGACTCCACCGGTCTCGGTCCTGCGCGACCGTACGGGCGCCGAGATGTTGACGCTCGAGACCGCTGACATCTCTCGACTCGAGGCGTCGGGCTGGCAGCCCCCGATCCCGTTCGCCGTCAAGGCGCGGGATGGCGAGACCGATGTCTACGGATTGCTGTTTCGCCCTTCGGACTTCGATGAGTCGCGGCGGTATCCCGTGATCAACTACCTGTATCCGGGGCCCCAGTCGGGCAGCGTCGGGAGCCGGAGCTTCCGTTCGTCGCACCGGGATCTGCAGTCCCTGGCGGAGCTCGGCTTCGTGGTGATCGAGCTCGATGCGATGGGCACTCCGATGCGCTCGAAGGCCTTTCACGACGCGTACTACGGCAACATGGGGGACAACGGCCTCCCGGATCAGATGGCGGGTATCCGCGAGCTCGCCGAGCGGCATCCGTGGATCGATCTCGATCAGGTGGGGATCTACGGGCACTCGGGCGGCGGTTTCGCTTCGACCGACGGCATCCTCCGATATCCGGACTTCTACAAGGTCGCCGTGTCTCAGGCGGGGAACCATGACAACCGAAATTACGAGGATGACTGGGGCGAGAAGTGGCAGGGGCTTCTCGAGACGAACCCCGATGGAACGACGAGCTACGACAACCAGGCGAACCAGCTCCTGGCCGGAAACCTCGCGGGAAAACTCCTGATCGCGCACGGGACGATGGACTCCAATGTGCCCTCGTCCAACACCATGCTGGTGGTCGACGCGCTCATTGCCGCGAACAAGGACTTCGACCTCGTGCTGCTCCCCAATCGCGGACACGGGTTCGGCAACGAGCCCTACATGATGCGCCGTCGGTGGGACTACTTCGTACGCCACCTGCTTGGTGCGGAGCCTCCCCCCGAATACGAGTTCGGGAAGCTGGAGCCACTCGTTCCGTAGCGGCCGGTCATTGCGAGGTCCGACGCTCGAGCCCGGTCTCATCCAGGATACGGCTCGCGATCTCTTCAATGGACATGCGGGTCGTGTCCAGGTGGGGGATGCCCAGCTTCCGGAACAGCGCCTCTGCCTGCCGAACTTCGAAGCCCACCTGCTGCGAAGACGCGTACTGGCTGCCCGGCCGTCGCTCGCCGCGGATTTCCTCGAGGCGCATGGGCTCGATCGTCAGGCCGAATAGCCTGGCTCTGTGTTTGGGTAGCGTCGAGATGTGGCCGCGGCTCTCGAACTCGTCCTCGGTGAGCGGAAAGTTCGCCGCGTAGACGCCGTACTGCAGTGCGAGATAGAGGCAGGTGGGCGTCTTTCCCGAGCGCGACACGCCAACGAGGATGACGTCCGCTTGATCGTATCCGCCGAGGTTCGTTCCGTCGTCGTGCGTGAGCGCGAAGTTCGTCGCCTCGATCCGCAGGTCGTAGAGCTGGGCGTCGGTGATGCCGTGAGCGCGGCCGGTCGCGAGCGCGGATGTCATGTCGAGCTCCTTCTCCAGCGGCGCCAGGAACGAGTCGAAGAAATCCAGAAAAAACCCGCTCGATTCACGGACGATGTCCCGAATCTCCTGCTTGACGAGCGTGCTGAAGACGATCGGTCGCACGCCGTCCGCGTCCTCGGTCAGGTTGATCATCCGAACGGTTTGACGCGCCTTGTCGAGGTCCGACACGAACGGTACGGTGACCTTCCGAAAGTCGAGGCTATCGAATTGCGTCATCAGGCTGTGGCCGAGAGTCTCGGCGGTAACGCCCGAATGGTCGGATACGAAGAACACGGTGCGCTGGCTCACCCGGGGATTGTCCCCTCCAGCTCGCACGGGAGCAAGAGAGGATCCGGTTGAGATGACCGCCAACATCGTTCCACTGGAGTCCGTCGGAGTCGCGGACCTGGCTACAGTCGGGGGAAAGAACGCTTCTCTCGGCGAGATGATCGCGAACCTCGGAGCGGCCGGCGTCGATGTGCCCGGTGGCTTCGCGGTCACGGCCGATGCGTATCGGCGCTTCGTGTCCGGCGAGTTGGGGGAGCGCGTCCATTCGCGCCTCGACTCCCTCGACGTGGAGGACGTGGAGGCGCTCGCTGCGGCCGGCGGAGAGATCCGTGCCCTGATTCGCGAGACCCCGCTGGACGGCGCGCTCAAGGCCGACATCGCCGAGGCGTACGCCGGTCTGGGCGATGAGGGGAGCGACGTCGCGGTGGCCGTCCGATCCTCCGCTACCGCAGAGGACCTGCCCGACGCGTCCTTCGCGGGACAGCAGGACACCTTTCTGAACGTGAGTGGACTCGACGAGGTGTTGGACGCGGTACACCGCGTGTTCGCCTCTCTCTTTACGGACCGGGCGATCGCGTATCGGGTTCACCAGGGCTTCGAGCACAGGGATGTCGCCATCTCCGTCGGCGTCCAGCGCATGGCGCGATCGGATCTGGGCGCGAGCGGTGTGATGTTCACGCTCGACACGGAGACTGGCTTTCGCGATGTCGTCTTCATCACCAGTTCCTACGGGCTCGGGGAGCTCGTCGTCCAGGGGGCGGTGAACCCGGACGAGTTCTATGTCTACAAGCCCGCCCTTCGCGCCGGGAAGCGCGCCATCCTCCGCCGAAACCTCGGAAGCAAGGCGATCAAGCTCGTGTACGCCGGGGACGGTGGTGGCGAAGGAGCCGCTCCGGGCGAGGCCGCGGTCGAGACCGTCGAGGTGCCGGAGAAGGATCGGTCGCGCTTCTCTCTGACCGATGACGACGTCACCGAGCTCGCGCGTCAGGCCCTGGCGATCGAAGAGCACTACGGCGCTCCGATGGACATCGAGTGGGCGAAGGAGGGCGACACCGGGCGGATCCGGATCCTTCAGGCCCGACCCGAGACCGTGCAGAGTCGCTCGGGAGGGCAGATCGAGCGCTTCACGCTCGCGCGCCGGGGGACGGTGCTCACCGAAGGACGGAGCATCGGTCATCGCATCGGTAGCGGGCCTGCCCGGGTCATCGAGTCGCCGAGCGAGATCGCGCGCTTCCAGCCCGGCGACGTGCTCGTCACCGACATGACCGACCCCGATTGGGAGCCGATAATGAAGCGGTCGGCCGCGATCGTCACGAACCGGGGCGGCCGGACCTGCCACGCGGCGATCATCGCCCGCGAGCTGGGTGTTCCCGCGGTGGTGGGCTGCGGAGACGCGATCGGCGCCGTCCCCGATGGCGCTCCCGTGACCGTGTCGTGCGCGGAAGGAGACGTCGGCTACGTCTACGACGGGACCATCGAGTTCGAGGAGCAGCGGATCGAGCTCGACTCGCTCCCGGACATTCCCGTCAAGATCATGCTGAACGTCGGAAACCCTGATCGCGCGTTCGACTTCGCCGCGATCCCGCATCGGGGCGTGGGGCTTGCGCGTCTCGAGTTCATCATCAACCGCATGATCGGGGTTCACCCGCAGGCGCTGCTCGAGTTCGACGCGCTGCCTGCCGATCTACAGGAGCAGATCCGGCGCCAGATTTCCGGATACGCGGACCCGATCGAGTTCTACGTGGAGAAGCTGACCGAAGGAGTCGGCACGATCGCCGCTGCTTTCGCGCCAGAGCCCGTCATCGTCCGACTGTCCGACTTCAAGTCCAACGAATACGCGAATCTGCTCGGTGGCACCCGGTACGAGCCGCACGAGGAGAATCCGATGCTCGGGTTTCGCGGCGCATCCCGGTACGTGTCGGAGAGTTTCCGCCCCGCCTTCGAGCTGGAATGCCGGGCGATGCGGCGCGTGCGCGAAGACATGGGGCTGGAGAACGTCTGGCTCATGGTTCCCTTCGTTCGCACCGTGTCCGAGGCGAAGGCGGTCGTCGAACTGCTCGCCGAGAACGGCCTCCGGCGAGGCGAAGTGGGGCTCAAGCTGATCATGATGTGCGAGCTTCCCTCGAACTCCGTGCTGGCGGATCAGTTTCTCGAGCACTTCGACGGCATGTCGATCGGCTCGAACGACATGACGCAGCTGACGCTCGGTCTCGACCGCGACTCCGGCCTGATCGCCGACATCTTCGATGAGCGAGACGAGGCGGTGAAGACGATGCTGTCGCTCGCGATTCGGGCGTGCACGAAGGCCGGGAAGTACATCGGGATCTGCGGACAGGGGCCGTCCGACCATCCGGATCTCGCGCGCTGGCTGGTCGAGGAGGGGATCGAGAGCATGTCCCTCAACCCCGACACGGCCCTCGAGACCTGGCTGTTCCTCGCGGGTGAGACGGTTTGAGTCCAGGACCGAGGGGCGCGGCTACAAGAGAAGAACGCCCCGGATCGATGAGACCCGGGGCGTCTCGACTTCGGTAGTGGCGACCCCCTAGCCGTTCCCGTTCCCCGTGGCGGCACGGGCCGGGAGGATCTCTTTCCAGGCTGCCATGAACCGCTTCATCTCGTCCTCGGTGCCGATCGACACCCGCAGGAAGTCGAGCATCGGCGGGAACGGACGACCGACGAGAACGCCGCGCTCGCGGAAGGCGCTTCTCACCTCCTGTACCGGCCGGCCGGTCTTCACCATGAAGAAGTTGCACTCGGACGGGAGGCACTCGTAGCCCATGGCTTCGAGCTCGGCGACCGTCTTCTTCCGCAGATCGAGCGTGGTCTTCTTGACCCAGGCTTCACCCTCCGGGTCACTGAGGGCTGCAACTCCGCCCCACTTCACGAGCGCGTTCACGCTTCCCGTGCTGTAGGCGCGCATCTGCTGGATCAGGTCGGCCGGGGCGATGCCGTATCCGAGCCGCATGCCGGCCATGCCGTAGATCTTTGAAAAGGTGCGGGCGACGATCACGTTGCGGCCCTCGAGCACGTACGGAACGGATGTCTCGTACCGCGAATCCTCGATGAAGTGGTGGTATGCCTCGTCGATCAGGACGGGGACGTCCTCGGGGATCCCGTCCAGCAGCCGGCGGACGTCGGACGCCGGGACGATCATCCCCGTCGGATTATTCGGGTTGCAGAGGTAGACCAGCCCGACGTCGCGGTAATTGCGACGCGTCGTCTCGATCATCAAATCGATGTTCTGGCTGTGGTCGTCGTCGAGCGGGAGCTCGATCACATCCGCGTCGATGTTGGTCGCCGTGCCGTACACGGTTCGGAACGTCGGCGTTACGCCGATCACCTTCTCCTTGTGCTCCAGGAACGTGTGGCCGACCACTTCGAGGGTTTCGCCCGATCCGGCGCCGAGCAGGATGTTCTCCGGCCCCACACCGTGATGCTCGGCGATCACCCTCCGGATGTTGCCGTCCGGGTACCCGTACCGGTTCGAGTACTTCCAGGCAGTGTTCATCGCCTCGAGCATCTTGTCGGACGGCCCGTACGGATTCTCGTTCGAGGACAGCTTGGCGAAGGAGTCGTACTCGTTGGCTTGCTGCAGGGGGGCGAGCCCGGCAGGCCTGGTGGCGCCGAGAAGCCCGGCACCCGGCTTTAGGCCCATGTAGCCCAGAGCGGCGGCCGCTCCACCCATGAACCGTCGTCGTGAGACTTTCAATGACATGGTGATCTCCCTCGTGTGCTGCCAGAACCGAAGCTCTCGGGCTTCGCGATCTCGCACGGTGCGGCACCGGCGCGAAGGGCGCAATCGGGTGGGTCGCTCGTCCGCTTTCTACCGACACCCGCCCGGGATACGTTCCGTGCCCCCAGGGCCGGCGTTCAGCCGTCGCAAGCTGCCGAACCGAGTCGCCGGCCGGTGAAGCCGAACCGTGCCGAGGACGACATGTCTGCCCCGAGTCAGTTCGCCGAGAGAAGCAGCCTTCCGCCCCGCCTCGATCGCATGGATCCGGCGTCGCTACGACGCTATTTCATCAACACCTGGGAGCTCTACGAGTGGCTCTTCTCGGCCATCCGCCGCGACGGCGCCCTCTACGAGGCCCCCGATCCGCTTCGACAACCGCTGATCTTCTATCTCGGACACACGGCCGTCTTCTACATCAACAAGCTGAAGCTGGCCGGCCTCATCGGCTCTGGGTTGAACGAGCACTTCGAGGAGTTGTTCGCGGTCGGTGTGGACCCCGCGAAGGCGAGCGAGCTGGCGGAGGAGGCCTGGCCGGCGGAGTCCGAAGTCCGCCTGTACAGGGAGGACGTCTACTACTTCATGCTGGACCAGATCGAGCGGTTCGATCTGTCCGGGCCCATCACCGACGCGCACCCCGCGTGGGCCGTCCTGATGGGGCTCGAGCACGATCGCATCCACTTCGAGACCTCCTCCATGCTGATCAGGCAGTACCCCCCCGCCTACCTCGGCCGCCCGGAGGGTTGGGAATACGGTCCAGAGGGCGGTCCGGCCCCGACGCCGCGGATGATCGACATCGAGGGGGGAGACGTCCGGCTCGGAAAGCCCGATGCGGCACAGACGTTCGGGTGGGACAGCGACTACGGGAAGCTCGACGTGGTGGTCGGTCCGTTCGCGGTCGGACGCGACCCCGTCACCAACGGCGAGTTCATGGAGTTCGTCCGGGAAGGTGGGTATGAGACTCAGGGCCTCTGGACGGATGAAGGCTGGGCCTGGAGGACCGAGACCGACGCACGGCACCCGAGGTTCTGGGTGCATCGCGAGGGAGACTTCCAGTATCGGGCGATGTTCGACCTGCTGGCGATGCCGGAGTCGTGGCCGGTCGAGGTGAACGCCCTGGAGGCGGCCGCCTTTTGCGCGTGGAGGGGGGATGGGGCTCGCCTCCCCACGGAGGCCGAGTTCCAACTGCTTGCCGCCTCCGCCCCGCAGGTCGATGGGGACTGTCTGTTCTCCGATGCCTACAACCTGAACCTGGTCCACGGCTCTCCGACCCCGGTGGGTCTCAGTGAGGCCGGACGCACCGGGGACGGACTCAACGACCTCTTCGGCAACGTGTGGGAGTGGCTGGCCGACGACTTCGCCGGACTCCCGGGCTTCGAGGCCCACCGCCTGTACCGTGACTTCTCGGAGCCGTTCATGGATTCCGACCACAGCATGCTGGCGGGGTGTTCGTGGGCGTCCTCGGGTGTCGGAGCCTCGCGCTACTATCGCCTGTGGTTTCGCCGGAACTTCTTCCAGCACGCAGGCTTCAGGATCGCGCGGTGAGGGCGACCCCGAAGTAGCCGCGGGCGTCGGTCTCCCAGCGCAGGAGCTCGAGGCCGGCCTCCCGCAGGAGCGACTCGACGGATTCGCGGGAGTACTTGTGACTGTATTCCGTGCGGATGCGCCCTCCCTCGGCGAGCTCGAACTCGAGGTTCAGCCCCGCCACGCGAACCGTGACCGGGCGCCGAGCCACGACATACGCTTCGATTCGATGTTCGCTTCGGTCGTAGACGGCGACATGCCGGAAGTCGGCGACGTCGAAATCCGCGTCCAGCTCACGATTGAGGACGCTGAGCAGGTTGAGGCTGAACTGCTCCGTGACACCGGCGGAGTCGTTGTAGGCCGCCTCGAGCACGTGTGCGTCCTTGATCAGATCGAAGCCGACGAGAAACCGGTCCTCCGGGGCCATCCGGTCGGCCACGGAACGCAGGAACTCCACCGCCTTGTCGTCCGTCAGGTTCC
>JAOTZH010000183.1 GCA_029861425.1 Gemmatimonadota bacterium | reverse complement strand
GTCGGATCGACCGTCGAGAACACGATCGGGAACGTCCATTGCCAGCGCTCCACCAGGGCACTCGAGGGCTCGCCCGAGTAGAACCACGGGTAGGGATTCACCTCGCGCGACATGCCGAGACGACGGTTGAACTTGTCGAGGTACCGGCCGTTGTTCGTGCCGGAGTAGAAGAGGTCGAGGTCCCGTGGGTCGGGGGCGATGTAGCCGGGCTCCCCGCCGCCGGCGCGATACGAACGCCCGGTCGAGCCAGCCGTGATCTCCCGGTAGGCGGGCTCACGAGTGCCGTCGTCTTCCTCGCCCTCTTCGTCGTCGTCCTCCGCCTCCCTCGCCCGCGCCTCGAGGCTGGCGAACGCGCCGAGATTCCAGTTCGAGGGCGTACACAGCGTGCTGTTGTCCTGTTGCGATCCGCAGGCGTGGAACGGGATGTGGCCGGTCGTGACAACGTGGTAGAACTGGGCCGTCGGGTACTCCTGGTCCGTCCAGTTGCCGCCCGTGTTCGTAGAGACCGCCCCGCCGCCGTCGTTGCCGACCACCAGGTGCTCGGGGTCGTCCGGATCGATCCAGAAATCGTGGAAGTCGCCGTGCGTACCGTTGTTGATGTTGGTCGTCGTCCTGCCACCGTCTTCCGAGCGGAAGAGCGACGTGTTCTGGATGTAGACGACGTCCTGGTCGTGCGGGTCCGCGAAGACGTGCGTGTAGTAGAACGCGCGCTGCCGGATCGACCGATCGCCGTTCACGAGCTCCCAGGTCTCGCCCGCATCGTCGCTCGAGAACAGCCCGCCCTCGTCGTTCTCGACGAGGGCATAGACACGATCGGAGTTGGCGCGAGAGACGGACACGCCGATCCGGCCCACGAGACCCTCCTGCGGCAGTCCCTCGCTTCGAGTGATCTCGGCCCAGGTCTCACCGCCATCGACGCTCTTGAACAGCCCGCTACCGGGGCCGCCGCTCGACATCTGGTATTCCTTGCGGTAGGCCTCCCATAGCGAGGCGTACATCACGTCCGGGTTGTTGCGGTCGATCGAGATGTCGATCGCCCCGGTCTCGTCGTTCCTGAACAGAACCCTACGCCACGTGTCGCCTCCGTCGGTGCTCTTGAAGACCCCGCGCTCCTCGCTGGGTCCGCCGTAGAGCCCGAACGACGCGACGAAGATGATGTCGGGGTCCGTCGGGTGGATGCGGATCTTCGAGATCGCGTGAGATCCGCTGAACCCGACGTGCTCCCAGCTCTCGCCGGCGTCGCGGCTCCGGTACACGCCGTCGCCCGGCATGATGTTGCCCCGGATGCACGTCTCGCCCGTCCCGATGAACAGGAGCTCGGGATCGGTCTCGCTCACCGCCACCGCGCCGACCGACGCTGCCGTGATCTTGAAGTCGGTGACCGGGAACCAGTCATCGCCCCCGTTCGTCGTCTTCCACAGCCCCCCGCCCACGGCGCCGAAGTACGCCTCGTCGGGTCGACCGCGGACGCCGGTGGAGGCGATCGACCGGCCGCCCCGGTCGGGGCCGATATTCCGCCACCGATGGGCGGCGAGGACCGTGGAGTCGAGGACGATCCGCTCGCCCGACGCCTGCTGGGCGGCGGCAGGGAAGACCGGGGCGATCGCGAGGACCGCGACGATCAGGGCTGTTGTCGCGCGTTTCATATCGTCTCCGCTCGGCTCTACCGGGCCGGTGAGAAATCGGTAGGGTTCAGAAACATGCTCTTCACGCCGCCGCGAATCAGGATCCGACCGTCGACCTGCGAGGACTCGGACATCTCCTGCCAGTCGGGGTCGCCCGCGAACGCCCTCCACGATGCTGCGGCGGCCTCACGACTCTCGTGTGCCAGCATGTAGACCATCGTGTTCTCGGAGAGCTCCGGATCGTCCGGAACCCAATAGCCGACGCTCGTCATCCCGTGCCGGGTGAAGAGATCGATCTCGCCCCCGCCGAATCGGGCCAACAGGTTCGGCAGCTTGCCCTCGGCCGTGGTGTAGGTACGCAGCTCGTACACGCGGTCCGCGCTCCTCGCTTCGACCGGGGCCGGACCCTTCACGGCCAGACCGGCGCCGAACGCCAGGACTACGAGACAAATCGTAGATGCATGCTTGCGGACCATGTCGGTCTCCGTGTTATCGGGGGATTCTCGCGACGGTGTTCCAGGCATTGTGCCGCCTGGCGACGGCGACCCGCCACCCAAGGCCGTCATCCGCCTGCCCGCGATACGGAGAAAACACCGGCCGCGGCTGTGGAGTCGCTCGCGGCCCATGAGTGGGATGAGGAAGCTGGCCAGTTCACAGCCCTGTGAAGAACCTCGACTGGATCCGCTTGTAGTTGCCGCCACCTCCCGGCAGCCGGGCGAAGACTTCCTGCCACTCCGGAGTGGAGAAGACCGTTCCCATCCGGGCGTCGCGCTCGGCCTTCGACGGCCAGCGAATGATCCATGTGACGTTCGCGGGTCCCATCGGATCCACGACCTCGCCGTTCACCTCCGCCTCGACGCCCGAATCCACCCAGAATCCCACGACGTCCAGCTCCTGACGGAGGTACGCGAGTCCGTGATTCTCGGCCCAGTCGCGGTAGTCGTCGAGGCGTGCGGGATCGATGTGGTAGTCGCGCACTTCGTAGATCGATCCCGCGTCCTGTGCGTCGCCTCGCACCGACCACGTCGCACCTACCGCCAGCACTGACACGAAGACAAGGAGGACTGCCCTCAGCGCGGGCTTCCCAAACGGACTCGCGTTCATACTCTCCCCCGGCGTTTCGTGTGGTTCGGACACGTGGCGTCAGCTAGTGTGCCGCCAGGCGGGCAAGCACGCCAGCGATCCCTCGGAACACTCGCTGCTATCCGAGAACTCAAAGGAGTCGTCACCTGGCAAGAGTCCGACCGAGATCGCATGACGCCCGCGTGAACGACTGGATCGCAGCCTTACGCGGTTTCTGGCGGAAGCACTCGGTGCTCGTCCTGCGGGCGTCGATCCTCCTGATGGTCGTGCTCGCGATCATCAAGCTCGGGGACGAATTCCAGCGACTTACGGTCTGGCCCGCCCCTCTCGGGGCGAACGACCTGCGTCTCCTCGCCACGGCGGTACAGTCCTGGTTTGCCGGCGTGGATACGTACGAGCTGATCGTGACCGCGGTCTATCCCCCGGCGACGTACGCGCTGCTATGGCCGATTCTGGGTCTCTTCGACATCGAGGTCGCCCGGTGGATCTGGGCGGGGTTGACCGTTGCCGTGCTGGTCTGGCTGGCAGCGCTCTTCGTCCGGGAGTCCGGGGCGGAGTCGAGGCTACAGAAGACGTTCGTGGCGCTGCTCCTCATCTCGATGAACGCCACCGGGGTGACCGTCGGGATGGGGCAGATGGCGCTCCACCAACTCGCGCTGATCATCGCCGCCGTTCTGTTGCTGCGCAGGAGTCGAGGCGGGTGGGGGGTCGACCTCTTCGCCGCGGCGCTCATGCTCCTCGCGCTCGTGAAGCCGACGGTCTCCGCCCCGTTCTTCTGGCTGATCATCTTCCTGCCCGGCCGGCTTCGCCCCGCGATCATGGTCGTGGCGGGCTATCTCCTGCTCACATGGGTCGGGCTGGCGGCCCAGGACGGCGCGGCGCTCGCCACGCTCTCGAGCGCCGCGCGGATGGGACTGCTCGGCCTCGAGGACGGCGCCCGCGACGCGTACGCCAACCTCCACACATGGCTCGGCTCTCTAGGACTCATGCGCCTGAACCTCCCCGGGTCGCTGCTCGTGCTGGTCGGACTGGGAACCTGGGTCTTCAGAAACCGCCAGGCGGACGTCTGGGTGTTGCTCGGGGTGACGGGCATCATCGCGCGGCTGTGGACCTACCACCGCGTATATGACGATGTCCTGCTCCTCCCGGCGATGCTCTGCCTCTACCGGATCGCGCGGACGCACGACTCCAGCGACCGCGGTCTCGCCGCGGGAGCGCTGCTCGGTGTCGCGGTCCTGTCCATGCTCGCGCCGGCTCGCATCCGTGAGTGGCCGCACCCGTGGGACTGGATGTTCAAGGGCGAGCACCTCGTGCTCTGGCTCGTCATGCTCGGCTTTCTGCTGATGCGTCCTCAGGAACCGCCCAGGAGCACGGCCGAGATGTACGCCACGTAGCCGAGCGACAGGATGATGCCTGTCCTCCGGCCGATGGGGCGCCGAAGAACGACGAACGCCGCGAGAACCATCGAGGCGCCCACCATCACCGGCACATCGAACGCCATGAAGCCCGCGGGCACTTCGAGGGGACCCGCGCTCGCGACGGCCGCGACTCCCATGATGCCGAGCACGTTGAAGACGTTGCTACCCAGAATCGCCCCTACGGCTACACCGGCTCGTCCCTGAAAGCCCGCGACAAGCGTCGTCGCGAGCTCGGGGAGCGAAGTGCTCAGCGCGACAATCGTGAGCCCGACGACCGCCTCGCTCAGTCCGAATCGGACCGCGATCTCGATCGCGGAATCGACTACCATCCTCGCACCGAGCGGAAGACCCACCGCGCCGGCCCCGACGAACAGGACGATCATGGGGACGCGGCTCGGTAGGCCCAGGACCCATTCGATCGTGACCGGTTCCGCTGCCTGGTAGTCCTGCACGGCGCCGCGTGCCGTGACCCCCCAGACGAGCACGAGGGCGGCCAGGAGCGCAAAGCCCGCGCCACTGCCGATGGCGCCGAAGGCGCAGATCGCGACAAAAAACGCGGTCGCGCCGACCATCAACAGGGCGTCGCGGCGGAGCGGCCCGCGTCCGGGGGCGAGCGGGAAGAGGACGGCCGTCACGCCGGCCACGAGGAGCACGTTGGCCGCATTGCTTCCGACGACGTTTCCCAGTACGAGATCGGGATAGCCGCTGAGGCTGGCGCGCAGCGCCACGACCAGCTCGGGGATGGACGTCCCGAGCGCGACGACGGTCGCGGCGACGATCGCGGGGGGGATGCGGCCGCGTCGCGCCGCGGCGACCGCGCCTCGGACCAGGAGATCACCGCCGACCAGAAGGTAGATCAGGCCCGCAATGAGGTTCGCGTATGTCACGACCGCTCGTCGGTGATGACGCGGGCCGCCGCGTACAGGAGCCCGATCTCCGGCTCGGGGTGCGAGGTCCACCGCAGGTGCTTGTAGGTGCCGTCGGCGCAGCGGAACCGATTCTCAAACGAGATCGTGGGGATACCCTGCGCGAGCTTCTCCACCTCCCGGTTCGTGGGTTCGACGTCATCGGGGTGGATGAACTCGTTGAACGGCTTGTCGACGAGCTCTTCGAGCGTCCAACCCAGCGTGCGCTCGAACGCGGGATTCACACGTCGGAAGTACCCGTCGATGCCGGCGATGCAGAGCATGTCGAGAGACACGTCGAACAACGTCTTGAACTCCCGCAGAAGAGTCATCCGCTGTTCGAGCTCATCCGCCATGTCGTTGAAGGTCCGCGCGAGCAACCCGATCTCGTCTTCCCGCGCCACGGACGCGCGCGCCTCGAGGTCACCGTCGCCCAGGCGCCTCGTCACGCCGGCAAGATCCTGGATCGGCTTGGCGAACCGGAGGCCCACGACGATGCCGAGAAGGGTGGCGAACGCCGCCAACATGGTCCCCACCTCCGTCAGATCCTGACGAAACCGGGTGATCGGGGCTTCCTCCTCGGCCGCGTCGAGCTTCACCACCAGTCCCCAGCCGATTTCGGGCAGATGCCGAATGGCCGCCCAGACAGCTTCGCCGCGATAGTCGAACATCCCCTCGGTGAACTCGCCCTCCTCGCCTCCGAGCGCCCGCGCTGCCAGCGCATCGAGCTCCACGGGGTCGGTGTCTTCCGGAGAGCGATGCCGGAGTGGGGTCAGAACCAGCGCCGACCCGGACTCGCTGAGGCCGATCACGAGCGTCTCGCCGGTCTCGCCCAGCCCTCCGCGGTTGCTCGTCATCCGGAGGAGCTCCCCACTGTCCATCGCGAGACGAAGAAAGCCGACCGACTCACCCTCCAGATCGAGCCGGCTCTCGAACGCGACGCGGGGTCGTCCGTCTGAACGCGCGGCGCCGATGAGGACGGGGTCCACCGTCGAGATCTGACCGGCCTGGGGGCTCTCCGGCCAGAGCGGAGCGCCAACGTCGCGCGCGGCGCTCGCCACGAGCCGGCCCTCCACATCGTAGACCGCGAGTGATTCGAAGGTCGCCACCGCCCGGAGCGCGTCCCCCAGCATGTCCTGGATTCGCGCGGCCGGCGCCGTGCCGCCGGTCCGGACGTGCTCACGGAGGCTGGACCTCAACGCCGTGGAGCTCGCGGCCAGTCGCACCCGATCTTCCCAGTCGGTTATCAGGCCCTCCAGACGCTCCTTCTTGGTGTCTGCAAGACCTTCGAGCTGCTCCACGGTGCTCTCTTTGAGAAGCCGCTGAGCGTTCGTGTAGGTGATCACGCCGAGGACCAGCATGCTTCCCAACGCGGCCGCCACGAAGGTGAAGACGAGCTTGGTTCGCATGTCCACGATCTAATCGCCTCCCGGTCCTGTGCGTGCGATGCAACGTCTCACGGGCCTCGAGGTGCCGTAACAGCATGCCATGGATTGCCACGTCCCGTCCACCGTCCCCCGCCGCCGGCGCTCATGGCACGGGACCGCCGGGCAGGATATTCGGTCACGTTTCGGGGGCCGGCCCGACGACGTCGCCTTACGACTGGATCCCGGTCGGGCGGGACCGTACCCTTGTCGTCCCCGCGAGTGCTCTGTGCCCGTCCCCTGACGTGGCCAGGGCCCGAGCGGTGACCGATCAACGGAGAGGCCAGGGCTCGATGCGGCTCCGAAGTCTGTTCGAGAGCGTAGTCGGAAAGAAGGTGATCGCGGCGGTCACCGGAGCAATGATGCTCCTGTTCCTCGTGGGGCACGTGGCCGGGAACCTGAAGGTCTTTCTGGCCGACCCGGAGCCCGGCGTCGCGGATATCGACGCCTACGGCGCGTTCCTGCGAACGGTCGGTGAGCCGGCGATTCCAAACGGCGCCGTGCTGTGGACAGTCCGGATCGTGCTCTTTCTCGCGGTGGTGCTCCACGTGGTGTGTGTCGTTCAGCTGGCGCGCCACAATCGCGCCGCGCGGCCGGTCGGATACCGTGAGACGAACTATGAGCGCGCCACCAGGCCGGCCCGCTGGATGATGGTTTCGGGACTCGCCGTCCTGGGCTTCATCATCTTCCACATCCTCCATTTCACTACCGGCTCGATCGAGCCTTCGACGTTCCGCGACGGCGCGATCTACTCGAACCTGTACGCGGCGTTCACCCGCTGGCCCTTCGTCGTGCTCTACGTGATGGCCATGGCGTTCATCGCGATGCACCTGTATCACGGGGCCTGGAGCATGTTCCAGAGCCTGGGTCTGGACAATCCGGACCGGAACCGGGGGCTCCGGGCGCTCGCGCTGGTGCTCTCGATCGGCCTCTTCGCCGGGTTCACCACCGTCCCGTTCTCCTTCGCGCTGGGCGCGATGGAGTCGCGGGACGAGGCGGCGGCCGTGCCTGTACCAGCCGAGACCGGACCGCCCGGGACTCTGGCCGACGCCGACGAGGTTGAGGTCGACCCCTCCGACCCGATGACCGGAGGCGACGAGTGAGGCTCGAGGCCGGATATCCCCAGGTCGCCATCGAGGACGTGTGGAACACCCACCGCGAACACCTGCGGCTCGTCGGTCCCCGCAACCGTCCCCGTTACCGGGTCATAGTCGTGGGAACCGGGCTCGCCGGAGCGTCGGCCGCGTCGTCGCTCGCGGCCATGGGATACGAGGTCGACTGCTTCTGTTTCCACGGGAGCCCGCGACAGGCGCACAGCATCGCGGCGCAAGGCGGGATCAACGCCAGCAAGGACTACCGGAACGACGGCGACTCCGTCTACCGGTTGTTTCACGACACGCAGAAGGGCGGCGACTACCGCTCGCGCGAGCCCAACGTTTGGCGACTGGCGGAGCTGAGCACGAACATCATCGACCAGGCGGTCGCCCAGGGTGTGCCGTTCGCCCGTGAGTACGGCGGGATGCTGGCGAATCGGTCGTTCGGCGGCGTGCTCGTCGAGCGAACGTTCTACTGTCGGGGCGAGACGGGTCAGCAACTGCTATTGGGTGCCTA